>CANQKB010000052.1 GCA_947624405.1 uncultured Clostridia bacterium | reverse complement strand
TTGTTGCTAACAACAAAATGGTCAATATTACTTATTTCAGAATTTTCGCAAGCTATCTTTGCCTTTTCAATTACTGCCTCAAAATATCTCCAATCTTTATAACTTAAAACTTGCATTAATTCTCTTGCGTACCAAAATTCATTTCCCTTCTCGTCAATATGTTTAATGTCTTCAAATGTTTTATTACTTTTGTCCATTCCATTCATAAATATCACTCCGTTTCTAAATATTAGTATTTTTTATATGATTAATTCGATTATTATTATAAAACATCCGTTTGTGTTTGTCAAGGATTTTTTTACTTTCTCATAATTGCATTATTATTGCATAAATTTTAAAAAATAAGCCATATAAATATTAATATTTCAATATTTATATGGCTTTTTCTTTTTGGCTCGGGCGGTTAGATTCGAACTAACGCATGTCGGAGTCAGAGTCCGATGCCTTACCACTTGGCGACGCCCGAAAGTAATAACTCAAATTATTTTACCACACCAAACAAAAAAATTCAATACTAAAAAATATTTTTTAAGCAAAACTTATATTTTTCCTGTATATGATTTGCAATAAAATCACATGTATTCAAAGACTGATAAGCCATTGTATACTCCTCTGTATCAATATAATTTTTCCCATCTAAAAGGTACATTTCTAGCTTTTCAAGTTCTGCATGTTCAATATATAATTCCAAATTTCCTTTTAACTTTTCCCATCTTGATATTGCATATTCTAGTTTACCCTTAGCCACTTCTACATTTTTCTGCTTCACATCATCACACGCTTCCAGCACAAGTCCAGAAATTTCATCCATTACACTTGTTGTATATTTTTGTGTAATAACATTCATAACAAAAACCAAAACAAGAATAATTGTCCCAACAATCGCTTCTTTTTTCATTTTTTATCAATCCTTCCATATCATCTTGTCAACATTATTTATTTTCATATTTGCTTTTCTTTTGGCAAAAAATTTGACCCTTTCCATCCATAGTAACAACCAAAGCCTGTTCAGGTGTCATTTTAAATTTCCCGTACTTCCTTTTTTAACCACTTGTAATCTTTGCCAATTTCCTTTAAATTTTTATTCATTACAACTCCATCAATTACTAAATCATATGGTATCCCTTCATATTCAGGCTCTATATTAAAATCTTCCGGAGTGGTATTTCTTTTATTTGGTTTAGGAATCACACTAACCTGCCCACTAGTTTCAAGAATTGCATATTCTACATCTCCAAGATTATTTACATTTAGACTTCTCAATCTTTCTTCTAATTCATTTATTGTAAATCTTTCTTTAATCAATGCTTCTTCTTGAATTTTCCCTCTATATATTAAAATTGAAGGCTTACCACAAATAATCTCCCTAGCTCTAATACTTTTCATATTTAAAACAGAAATTACTAAATGCATAAATAATAATCCGCAAAATTGCTACAATCCCATTTTGAATTGGTATACCTGTATCTGTCATTGGAACTGATGCAAGATCTGCAATCATAATTGCAATAACCAATTCAAATGGCTGAAGTTGTCCAATTTCTCTTTTTCCCATAAGTCTCATCACTATCAAAATAATTACATAAAGCACAATTGACCTTACAAATGTCACTAACATTTATATTTTCTCCTTTTAAATTAAATTCGTATATATTTTTTGCATTTTGTGGATAAAATATTCTTATTATCATTTGAATAAAAAAAAATTTTTTGTAAAAAATATAAATGAAAGATTTTACTTTCATTCTATTACATGAACTTAAGGAGGATTTATAAAAATGGATAACAATCAAGCAAGTTCTAGGCAAAACACTGGAAGCACAGCTTGGCAAATTATAGGTAGACTTATTGTTTCAGCTATCGTTTTAGGAATAACTGCATTCTTTACACCCGGATTTGCTATAAATAGTATTTGGTCTCTTGCGATAGCAGCTATTGTTCTTGCTATAATGGATTATATAATAGTTAAATTTACTGGTCTACATGCTAGTCCTTTTGGAAAAGGATTTGTTGGATTTGTACTTGCAACAATTACTTTATATCTAACACAATATTTTGTTGCAGGATATACAATTTCTTGGATGGCAGCCATAATTGGTGCTTTAATTTACGGTGTTATTGATTACTTCATACCTGGAGATCAAGAAATGTAATAATTTTATTTTAAAAAGGCAGGATTTTACCTGCCTTTACTCTTTTATTTTATTATTTCTTATTCCAACCTTCCTTATTTAATTGTCTTTGCCTTGCTATACTTAAACTATCATTTGGCACATCATCAGTAATTGTAGAACCTGCAGCAATAATTGTATTATCTCCCACATTTACAGGTGCAATAAAATTAACATTTGATCCAACAAAACTATTATCTCCAATCACTGTCTTACTTTTCTTAAAGCCATCATAATTACAAGTAATAGTTCCACAGCCAATATTGGTTTTCTTTCCAATTTCGCAATCACCCATATATGATAAATGTGGAACTTTTGTCCCTTCACCGATAATTGCCTTTTTTACTTCAACAAAACTTCCAATTTTTACATTATCTGAAATAATACATCCTTCTCTAATATATGCATTTGGACCTATCTCGCAGTTTTCACCAATTATAACACCTGATTTAATCGTAGTATTAGGGTGTATTATTGTATCAGCACCAATTTTAACATCATCATATATATACGTGTTATTCATATCTTCAATAGTAACACCATTTTCCATATGTTGCTGATTTATTCTAATTCTAAGTATTCTTGTCAACATTTCAAGCTGAGCTCTATCATTTACTCCTAAAATCTCTGTTTTATCTTCAACTATCATCGCACCAACTTTAAGACCTTTTTCATTCATAATTTTAATCACATCAGTTAAATAATATTCTTCTTGAGAATTATTAGGAGTAAGTTTCTCCAATGCTAATATAAGTTCTTGTATATCAAAACAATATAAACCAGAATTTATTTCTGTAATTTTTCTTTGTTCATCTGTTGCATCTTTCTCCTCAACGATTTCTCTTACCTTGCTGTCCTCATCCCTTATTATCCTTCCATATCCTGTAGGCTCACTTAGAATCGCTGTAAGTATTGTTGCCTGTTCTTCATCCCTTATACTTTTAGTTATTAATTTTTGTATTGTCTCCGGTCTTACTATTGGCACATCTCCATATAATATCACTACTTTACCTTTTCTATCTTTTAAATATGGTATAGCCTGCATTACAGTGTGCCCTGTTCCTAAAAGTTCCTCTTGATATGCATAACTAACACTATCTCCAAGTACAGCTTCTACCTCATCTCTTTTATGACCTACAATCGCTATAATATCCTTTATTCCAGCCTTAAAAGCTGTTTCAACCGCTCTTTTCACCATTTCTTTTCCATAAATCTTATGTACAACTTTCGCCTTATTGGTTTTCATTCTTGTGCCTTTTCCAGCTGCTAAAACAACTGCTACTATATCCTCCATTTTAGTATCATTCCTTTCTATAGCTCAAAAAAAGTTTAAACAATATAATTTACATTTCTAATAATATACATTATATTGTTTTATTCTAGTAACATTATATGTAACCTTTTTATTTTTGTTTACTGTTCATTCCATCTAATCATTTTTATTTCCCTATATATATCAAGGATTTTACTATATTTTTGATATTCTTCTTCCCATAATATATTAGGTACTTTATCAAATGCGCGAAAAACTTTCTCTGCTTCCATCAAAAACATAAGTCTCTCATTTTGATCCATTCTTTCATAACGTTTAGACAATTCATATAACTTATCGAGTATTTCATTTGCCTGTATAAACTCCTTAAAATCCTTGACATTCATTCCTGCAGATTTTATTTGAAAAATCGAATAAGCTATCAATAAAAATATTATAAATATTAATATATATATTATTCCAAATAATTCCATTTTTTCTCCTTTAGCTTTTGTAATTTAGCATGTTTTCTGCAAATTTACTTCACACTCTTTCAAGAAAAATTTATCTGTTTGCCCTGATATATAATCTATCACCGCTCGCCTTAAATCAGTGTTTTGTTTATATTCATCTGTTCTTTCATTTATAAATTCATATAAATTTTTCTCACTATATGACATGTTATCATCTATTTCTATATAGTATCTACCATTAATTTTATCCAAATAAAAATAATACAACTCATTAAATGCTTCTTCTAAAAATGACTCATTTTTCATAGCTTCATCTGATGCATATATATTCTCATAATTCCACTTTTTTAGCTCAATTAAACTTTCAAATACATCATTCGAAAATCTCAAATATGGTCTATCAATACTGTGTTTTATTACATCTAAAATCAGAGTATTAACAATTTGTGAGTTTGTATTTCCTATATTTTTTGTTATTTTTTCGGGTATATCTTCTCTTTTTATTGTACCAATAATAATAGCATCTTCAATATCACGCCCTATATATGCAATTATATCTGAAAGTCTTACAACACTTCCCTCTAGTGTCATTGGTCTTATTTTTTTACTATATCCCTCTTCATGATACACTCTATCTAATTCTGCTAAAAAATCTTGTGGTTTCTTATTTCTATCTGGTTCATATTTATTTAAAAGTATCTCTCCATTATGTGCAAGTATTCCATCTAAAGTTTGAACTGTAATATTTAAATTTTCAATATCTTTTAACATTCTTACACTTTGTGCATTATGATAAAAATATCCAATTTGCTCTTTTTTTGCAATATCATTTAAAAATTTTTCTCCTCTATGCCCAAATGGAGTATGTCCAACATCATGACCTAATGCTATTGCTTCAATTAAATCTTCATTAAGCCTAAGTGCTCTTCCTATTGTCCTAGCAACCTTTGCAACCAATTGCACATGAAGTACTCTGTGTGTAATATGGTCATTTTCTGTAAATGAAAATACCTGTGTTTTGTCTATATATCTCGCATACGCCTGTGAATGAATTATCTTGTCAATATCTCTAAAAAAAATTGGTCGTATGTCAAGTCTTTCACTGTTTAATTTTATTCCATCTTCTGACTTACAAGCATATTCCGAAAGATTACTTTCATTGTGCTTCATGATTTCTTTTATTTCTTTAATCAATTAATCTCCTTCTTTCTGTTCTGCAATCAAATCATCTATAACAATTTGCTTATTTTCATCCACTCTGTATCTTGGAAGTTCTGGTAGTTCATCTAATGAATTTAGTCCAAACTTTTTTAAAAACTCATCTGTTACTTTATATGACATTGGTTTGCCTGGTACATCTATTTTTCCCGCTTCTTCTATTAAATTATGATCTAATAACCTATACATACAAGCATCAGAACTAACTCCTCTTATATTATCTATCTCTGCCCTTGTAATTTGTGGATTATATGCAATTATTGAAAGTACCTCAAGTGCTGCTCCGCGACAAATTTGGCTTTACTCTTTTATCAATTATAGGATATATAAATTCTCTATATTCTAACTTACTTGATAGAGTATAACCATCATTTATTTTAACAATCTCTATGCCTCTTGATTCACTTTTATATTCCTCCTGCATTTCCAAAATAATTTCTTGAAGCTGTTCTCTTTCTATTTCTAAATTCATTTCAATTTCTTTTAAAGTTATTGGTCTTCCTGAACTAAAAAGCTCTGCTTCAATTATGCCTTTTATTTTGTCCCTTTCCATGCTTCCTCCACTTTATTGTATCTTTTCAAATACAGGTTCTATATTTTCTAATACAATATCTCTATTTAGGTCTACGAAGCCCCATCCAAGATTATCTATTTTTAAATAATTCTTTAATTTTTGTATTGTTCCTGGCATTACAGGTTCAAAAACATTTGCTAAGTTTGCAATTATTAATGCACAATTATATATAACTTTTTTGAATTTCTCCTGATTTTCCTTATATAATACCCATGGTTTCATTTCATCATAATATTTATTTCCATATTCAACAAGTTCCATCATTGTTTCTATAGCTTTTTTAAATTCCAATTTATCTATATGCTCTGAAACTTTTTTATATGTTTCTTCTATTTTTTCAACAACTTCTTCATCTTTTTCTGCAACTTCTATTTTTTCTAAGCCTTTAAACTTTAATGTTCTGTTAATAAAATTGCCAAATTTGTTTACTAAATCAGCATTATGAACACGTTTAAAATCTTCTATTGAAAAATTGCTATCCTTGTTTTCTGGTCCATTATTTATAAAATAATATCTTATTGAATCTGTAGCAAATTCGCTAGTTAAATCTAAAATAGTAATTCCATTTCCTTTGCTCTTTGACATTTTTTCATCATTTATATTTAAATATTCACATGATACAATCTTATCTGGTGACCTCATATTATCTTCTAACGCAAAATATAATGCAGGCAAAATGATAGAATGGAAAATTATATTATCTTTTCCATGCACCATATATATTAAAGAATTATCGCCTTTCCAATAATCTTCCCAATTTAATCCATGTTCTTCACAATATTTCATAGATGCTGTAAGATAACCTAATACTGCATCTATCCATACATACATTTTTTTATTTTCATATCCTTCAACAGGTATATCAATACCCCATTCAAGGTCACGTGTTACAGCTCTATCTATTAATCCTTGTTTTAGATATTTCAAAGTTTCATTTTGTCCATTTTTTCTCCATGCATTTTTATTCTCATTATAATATTTTTCTACGAATGGTTGTAACTTTGGAAGAGCAATGTATAAGTTTTTGTTATTTTTTTCAATAACTTGCTTACCACATTCTTGACATTTGGCATTTTTTAAATCTTCTGGAGTTGGAATATATCCACAATCACATCCTTCTCCTTTTGTTTCTTTTCCACAACTTGGGCATGTTAAAATAAGCTCTCTATCTGCTAAGAACTTGCCACAGTTATCACAATAAGGTTGAGGCTCTTCTTTTTCAATTATATATCCATTATCATACATTTTTCTAAATAGTTGTTGTACTTTTTGCTTGTGATATTCGTCTTCTGTTTGCGTATATAAATCATATGAAAAGTCCATTGCATTAAAAGCTTTTACAAATTCTTCATGATAATAGTCTGAAATTTCTTTTGGTGATTTTTTCTCTTTTTTTGCTTTTAATGTAATCGGTGTACCATGACAATCTGTTCCTGAAACATAAATTACGTTATCTCCTATTTTTCTATGATATCTTGCTAAAAAATCTGCTGGCAACAATGCTACCAAGTGACCTATATGTACTGAACTATTAGCATATGGCCATGCTCCACCTATTATAACATTTTTACTCATTCTTAATCATCCCTTTTTCGTAGAATATGATTTAGTATTATATCATTGTTTATCTTATTTGTCTAGTATTTGCCCTTTTTTTGTTTTTATGTAAGGAGACTTTAATTGTCATAACACATCCTACATTAGAATATTATCTCAATATATTTTTACTTAAGATAAAAATGAACACATATAAATTCACCCGTATCTACTATAGAGCCATTTTTTGGCCATGATGGGATATTTTCATCAGTTACCATTGTTCTTGCTTTTTCATACATATCTATACTACCAGGTTTAAATTCATACCCTAAATATTTAAAAAACTTTAATAATTCACTATTAGCAGTTTCTTCAGGATAAAAAGCATCAACTGACCATAATACATAAGAAAACATGCTTGTTTCTACCACATGGTAGTAATCTACATTTTCTAAATTTTCTGGATAAAAATTTTTACAATACCATTCTAATACCTTATAATGTAAGCTATCTTTATTTATAAAAACCTCATCCAATATAATCTTCGCTGGTATATAACATCCACAGAAAACCACTGGTTTATTTTCTACATCATAATTTGAAACCAATTCATGTGCCAAAATAGTCATATCACTTTTTTCTTTTTGATATCTTATATCATTAATAAATTGCCATTTATATGTCTCCTTAACTTGATAAAATATCATAAAAAACATAATAAATATAAATGAGTATTTTAAACATTTTTTCATATTTATTGTCAACATTAATTGTGTCAAAACCATAAATATAAAGGCTACAAATAATTGAAATTGTTGACAAGCTCTATAGTATGAAGATTTTGCTTGAATCAAAGATAGTAAAAATAAAGAAACACTCATTCCTAATATAACCAAAAATATTGAGCAATTTTTTCTTTTAATTGATAAAACAATCCCCATTATTATTGATACAATAATACCTATTACCAAAAAAGTAATTGGTAAATATCCTAATGCATTTATAAAATAATTCATTATAACCGTATTTACAAAATTTTTTAATCCTCCAATGAATCCTAAATCTTTATACATTGATATTTTATCGGGTCTACTAGTTGTATGTATATTAGTACATTTCAAAATAAGTACAGGTAAAACAAAACTTAACATTATTGCTATACACAAAGGAATTATATATAATAATCCATTAAAAATGTTTTGTCCTAGTTTTATCTTTTCATCACTACCAAATAATATTTTTAATAACATCGAGGCTAATACTCCAATTATATATACTACTGCAAAAGATTCATATAATGATATAGCACCAAATAAAGTAATTATACTAAATATAAATAGACTTACCTTTTTTGTTATCAAACACTCATTATATGCAATTAAACTTAGTGCTACTAGGCAAAATCCTAAACCTATTGATATTCCCATTGGTATAAATGGCATCACTTCCATTATCAATGGATATGATATAAAAAAGCATGCAAATATCGTATATGATATCATTTTTACTTTTCCTTTTGATACAACATCAAATAGCGTACAGTATAAAACAGCTGATATTATAAGAAATATCACTGCAATAAAATCTGCGAAAAATGGATAATAATTCATTACATTAAAAATTTTATCTATTACTGGACCTAATAATCTTCCTTGTGCGATTAAATCTCCTCCCTTATAATATCTATCTCCTGATAATGTATCTATATTAACTGTACAATGCTCTAACAAATACCCATAGCTTGCAACAGCAACTATTATTACTGTTATTATGAAACCTTTATTTTTAATTAATCTTATAAAAGACTCTTTATACTTTTCCATTTTCTTCCTCCTATTTAAAAATGAACAAAAATAAACTCTCCAAGATCTAATATTGCTCCTTCTTTTGGCCAAGTTGGTACATCAATTTCCTCTGTAGCATAATATAATGAGAAAATCTTATCTGTAGTAGTTGTTTTAAACTCATATCCTAAAAATTTAAAAAATCTCATTAATTCGACATTTGCAACGCCTTCATTAAAAAATCCATACGTTGCACCTTTGACATATGAATCTACAGCTGATTGCACACATTTGTATTCTTCTACTTTTTCTAAATTCTCTTGATAAAAATGTTCACAATAAGATTTCAATACTTTATAATGTAAGCTATTTGGTTTTATAAAAACTTCATTTTTTACACACTCTGGTAATTGATAATTTCCATAAAAAACTACTGGCTTATTTTCTACATCGTATTTGGCTGTTAATTCATGTGCCAAAATAGTCATATCACTTTTTTCATGCTGATACCTTATTTCATTAATATATTGCAATGTATATATCTCTTTTACCTGATAAAAAATCATAAAAAACATAACAAATAAAAATATATTTTTAAAAGTCTTTTTCATATTTATTGTTAGCATTAAATTTATAAATATCATAAATATAAAAGCTACAAATAGCTGAAATTGTTGACACGTCCTATATATAGTTGCTTTACCTTGGATAAAAGATAATATTAATAAAGAAATATCTATTCCTAAAAAAAACAAAAATATTGATATATCTTTTCTTTTTATTGATAATACAACTCCCATAATTATTGATGTTATAGCTCCAATAATCATAAATGTAATTGGTAAATACCCAAGTGCGTTAATAACATAGTCAACCATAACCGTATTTATTACATTTCTTAATCCTCCCGTTACTAGATAATATTTTTAAACAATAGGAACTCTGAAATTCAGTTGTTGTAATAGTTTTGTAACGAAAATTTAATG
>CANQKB010000051.1 GCA_947624405.1 uncultured Clostridia bacterium | reverse complement strand
GGCTGTCTGGATCTATATCATCCAAATGGCTGATGAGTCCCTGAAATGAATGCAAACGCCGAAAAAGCATACACTATTGCACCTAATAAAGCATTTTTATCTTCTTTTTTATTATATCTAGCATATGCAATAAAAGATATTCCTATAAAAAACATTCTAAGTGGTATTAATAAATTATATGCTAGTTCTAATTTATCCATAGGAAATAAGAGAGTTAAATATGCAAAAGGATCTCCTATTATATAATATGAATATTGCCCAATCACATCTAAACCAAGCCCAGTTTCCCATGAAAATAATGGCAAACCTTGTGAAGGATTTGATAAGAATTCTCTTATTATTTCATTAAATCTTTTTAAAATTATGAAATGTTGATGGAGTGCATCACCACTCCAAAGTAATGATTTACCACTCACGAAAACAACACTATATATAATAGCTAAAATGACTGAAAATAGAATTGCATAAATTATATAAATCTTTTTTTCTTTTATTTTAGTTTTAATATCATTCATTTGTTTCTCCTTGCACATATTATTAATTAATATTTTCTAATTCTTTTATTTTATCTCTTAATTCAGCGGCTTTTTCAAATTCAAGATTTTGAGCATGAGTTAACATTTCCATTGTTAATTTTTCAATAACATCTTTAATATCTTCATCATCTTTAATATCATATTCACTTTGAATTCCTTCAACAATAGTAGCTTTTATTGTATCTCTTACACTTTTCTTAATAGTTTGAGGAATAATACTATTTTTTTCATTGTATTCTTGTTGGATTTTTCTTCTTCTATTTGTTTCTGAAATCGCTTTTTCCATACTTTGAGTCAATTCATCTGCATACATTATAACTTCACCATCAGTATTTCTAGCAGCTCTACCTATAGTTTGAATTAAAGATCTTTCCGAACGTAAAAATCCTTCTTTATCTGCATCAAGAATTGCAACTAATGATACTTCAGGTATGTCTAAACCTTCTCTAAGTAAGTTTATACCGAACTAAGACATCAAATTTACCGATTCTTAAATCCCTTATGATTTCCATTCTTTCGAGAGCTTTAATATCGGAGTGCATATATTTTACTCGAATGTCTACACTTGCAAGATATGAAGTTAAATCTTCAGCCATTTTTTTAGTTAAAGTAGTAACTAAAATTCTTTCATTTCTTTCAGCTCTTTTTCTAATTTCTTCTATTAAATCGTCAACTTGATTTGTAACAGGTTTAACTGTGATTTTAGGGTCAAGTAATCCTGTTGGTCTAATAATTTGCTCAACAACATTTTCTTTTGAATGCTCTTCCTCATATTCTGCAGGTGTAGCACTTACAAATATACACTGATTTAGTTTATTCTCAAATTCTGCAAATTTTAATGGTCTATTATCTAATGCAGAAGGAAGTCTAAAACCATATTGTATTAAGCTTTCCTTTCTTGCTTTATCTCCATTATACATAGCTTTTACTTGTGGAATTGTTGCATGCGATTCATCAATAAACATTAAAAAATCTTTTGGTAAATAGTCAAGTAAAGTAAACGGTGCACTACCAGGAGCACGTCCACTAATATGCCTTGAGTAATTCTCTATTCCTTGGCAAAATCCAGTTTCTCTTAACATTTCCATATCAAAATTTGTACGTTCTTCAATTCTTTGTGCTTCTATTAATTTATTATTTTCTTTAAAATATTTTATTCTTTCTTGTAACTCTTTGTCTATTGTAACTAATGCTTTTTCCATTTTTTCTTTTTCTGTTACATAGTGAGAATTAGGAAATATCATTACATGTTCTCTAATTCCAAGAGGTTTACCTGTTAAAGGATTTATTTCTGTTATTTTTTCAATTTCATCTCCCCAAAATTCTATTCTTATTGCTTTTTCATTTTGATTTGATGGGTAAACTTCAAGAGTATCTCCTTTTGCTCTAAAAACACCTCTTTTAAAATCCATTTCATTTCTTGTATATTGCATATTTATGAGCTTTTTTAATATTTCTTCTCGTGATTTTGTCATTCCGAGGTCTAAGCGAAACTATCATGTTTTCGTAATCTATTGGGTCTCCGTAATCCATATATGCATGAAACAGATGCAACTATTATAACATCCTTTCTTTCAAATAAAGATGCTGTTGCAGAATGTCTAAGTTTATCTATTTCATCGTTTATTGCAGAGTCTTTTTCTATATATGTGTCTGTTGCAGCAACGTAACTTTCTGGTTGATAGTAATCGTAATATGAAACAAAATACTCAACAGCATTTTCTGGAAAAAACTCTTTGAATTCACTATATAATTGTCCTGCTAAGGTCTTATTATGAGCTAAAACGAGTGTCGGTTTTTGTACTTTTTCAATTACATTTGCCATTGTGAAAGTTTTTCCGTGAGCCTGTAACTCCAAGTAACGTCTGGAATTTCTTTCCTTCTTTTATCCCTTTTGATAAGTATTCTATTGCTTTTGGTTGGTCGCCTGTTGGCTTGTAATCTGAATGAATTTTAAACATTTTTATTTTTCTCCTTTGCATTTAGTATTTTACCATTTTTTATGCAAAAATACAAGGCATTTAAGCCTTGTATTTAATCTTAAAAGTATACATGTAATTTGTTTAATTATTATTATTATTATTTTTATTTTTATTTTTTTCAGTAATACTTAATTGTGAAAAAGTAGCACTAAACACACTAGGTACTACAGCATAACCTGCATTTACTTCTCCTTTATTTATTAGTACATAACCTGCACCTATAAATGTTAAAATTACAAAGATAAGTGTTAATATTCTAAATATTTTTTCTTTTTTCATAAAATTTCAACTCCTTACTATTTATTTGATTTTGGTACTACCTCTTTTATATATTCCTCAATTTCTTTCGTGCAGTTTAATATTCATTATTCTTTTTAATCTCAAGCTGTAATTCCTCCCATTCTTCCATAAGCATGTCAAGCTCAGTACGAAGTGCATCAATTTGTGTTGATATTTCACTAAGCTTTTCATAATCAGATGCAATCTCAGGAATATCATATTCTTTTTCAAGTTCAGCAATTTTCTTTTCAATTGTTTCAATTAGATTTTCAACCTTATTATTTCGATTTAGTATTTTACGCTTTTCTGCTTCAAGTCGTTTTTTTTCTTTATAGTCACGCCCTTTTTCTTCTGTTTCTGTTTTTCCTTTTGATTTTTGTTCTGCTGCAATTTTTTCTTTTCCTTCAAGATAATCGTCATAATTACCTTTATACTCGATAATTCCGTTTGGAGTAAGATATATAATTTTATCTGCTAGCTTATTAATAAAATATCTATCGTGAGAAACCATGAGCATTGTACCATCATAATCATAGAGTGTTGATTCTAGAGCTTCACGCGATTTGATATCAAGGTGATTGGTTGGTTCATCCATAATAAGAAAATTAACTTTTTTTAGCAAAAGTTTTGTGAGTTCTACACGTGCAAGTTCTCCACCAGAAAGTAACTTTATATCTTTGAATACATCATCACCTTGGAACAGAAATAGTGCAAGTGCATTTCTTATTTCTGTCTGGGTAAAGTTTGGAGATTCATCCCATACATCATTAATTACAGTCTTATCACAATTTATTTTTTCTTTAATCTGTTCGTAGTATCCAACATAAGTATTTTCACCTATTTTATATTCACCAGAGGTTTGCTGAATTTGCCCCATCAAAATTTTGAGAAGTGTGGTTTTTCCACATCCATTTGGACCAAGCAAGAAGATTTTTTCACCTTTTCTAATATGAATATTCACATTTTCGAATAATGTATTTTCTTCAAACTTCATACCAAGTTTTTCCGTTACAAGAACATTTTTTGCACCACCTTCACAAGCTTTAAAATGAAAATGTATTGATTTCGGTGCTTGTTTTGGTTTAACAAGTGTTTCTTCAAGTCTTGCTATCATTTTTTTCGTATTATCAAGAGTATGTGTTTTTTTATTTTTCTTATGTTTCCATCGTCTTTGTATCTCAATAACTTCTTCTAATCGATGAATTTCGCGTAGTTTCCAATCATAATCACGTTGTTCGGATAGCTTTTCAATTTCACGCTGTGCAATATATTCACTGTAGCTACCATCATAAGAGCGAAAGTGTTTATTTTCAATCTCAAAGGTTTTATTCGTTACTCTGTCAAGGAAGAACCTGTCATGAGATATAATTATAAATGCACCTTTGTAATTATCCAAAAATTTTTCAAGCCATTCGATAGAATCAATATCGAGATGGTTTGTTGGTTCGTCAAGAAGTAAAAGATTTGTGTCAGATAATAATAATTTGCAAAGTGCAATACGAGTCTTTTGGCCTCCCGACAAATTACTAAGAGGCATTGAAAATACATCTTCAGAAAATCCCAGTCCTTTCAGTACACTTTTTATTTTTGATTTATAATGTTCTCCACCAAGTTCCATAAAACGTTCTTGAAGTGATGCCTGACGAGAAATTAGCACATCTATATTATCGCTTTGTTTTTCTAAATCTATTTGTATTTTAGTAAGTTGTTCTTCAACTTCAATAACTTCCGAAAATACGGTCAACATTTCATCCATTATTGTTCGCGTACCATCAGATATTGGGTATTGTTCAAGATATCCAATTTTAACATCTTTACTTTTTGATAGATTACCACTATCAAAATCCATCATATCGATTATTATTTTGAATAAAGTTGATTTTCCAGCTCCATTAATTCCTACAAAACCTATTTTATCTTTATCATACACATTGAAAGAAACATTTTCAAAAAGAATTTCTCCTGAAAATGATTTAGTTATATTAGCTCCGTTAATTAGTAACATTTGTAGTTTTCCTCCTTGTTATGTCGTGGTCATTTTTTTGTAGTGCATTTTTATATTTAATTTTTCTTGATAATTTATTATTTATTCGATTAAAGTATATCAAAAAAGCAAGTGATTGTAAATACATTCACTTGTTCATACGAATTGCATTTCCTCAGGTAGCTTAGCGAAAATCGGCTGTGAATTGTAGCTGTATATGTCAAAAAAAGAAGAAAAATGCGATAACCTCTTTTAATTTATGTAAATATATGATAAAATTTAATAATTAATTAATATAAGAGAGGAAAAAAACGATGATAATAGATGTTACAGATTTAAAGTTAAAAGTACTTAATTTTAAGAAACCATATGACACAACAAGAAAAATACGTGCGAAATCTTTATACAATGGAGAAAATGTAGAAATTACAAAAGCAGAAAAAATTGATGAGGATATTACAATAGAAGCAAAAGTTAATGGGAGTACTGGAAGAATATATGATGTAACATTAAGAATAAATGAAAATACAATAGATGAATATAGTTGTACGTGTCAAGATTATTATAGTGGCAATTTATGCAAACACATATTAGCGACAAGTATGGAAACTATTGAACCACATTATCCTAGCACGGAAGAAAAAAAGAAGGAAATATTAGAAAAAAGAAAATTAGAAGAAGAAAGAATACATCAGCGATTTCTTATGAAACTGGAAGATGAACGAAAAAAACGTGAATATGAGTTTAAATATTCAGAGGCGTTAGGAGCATTAAGAAAATTTAAAAAAGAAAATGATATATATGAAGAAGATGTAAGATTAAATAGTAAGGCAGATTTGAAAGACTTATATGAAGAGACAAAAATATTAGCAAATATACGAAAAAGTGATCTTCCTGATTATTCAACACAAATACAAATAAAACCAAAAATAGAATTGGGAGCAAATAACCAAATATTTGTTAGTTTTAAAATTGGAGAAAGTAGATTGTATATTTTAAAAAATATACAAAGTTTTTGTGATGCATTTAAAGATGAACAAGAAATTCAATATGGAAAAAATTTAAGATTTATTGCTAAAAAAGAAAATTTTACAGAAGATTCACAAAAATTATTGGATTTTATTTTAAATTATGCACAATTAATAAAATATAGTCAAAAAATTACAAATAATTCTTATGGGCATTATTACTCATTAAATCCATTATGCGGAAAATATATGGAAATTGCAGAAGAAAAAATTGATGAATTTTTTGAATTAATAAAAAATTCAAATATTGAAGCAAGTAGCAAATATAGTGCTGAACAAGAAGTTATGATTACAAATGAAAAAATAGATATTCTTTTGAATATAGAAAAAATGATTGAAACAAATGAATATAGAATAAAAATAAATCTTAATAAATATTCATATGTAGAAACAAATGACTATTTATATTTATTATATAAAAATAAATTATATATAATAAATAAAAAAGAAAATAAAAATATAGAAAAAATATTAGAAATATTTTTATATGGGAATAATTTTTTAATTCCAGAAGATAAAATTGATGAATTTAAAAATTATGTTTTCCCTGAAATAAAAGATTATTTAAAAACAGATATGTTGTCTACAGAAATTGTAAAAGAAGCTTTATTAGTAAATAAATTAGCTTCAAAAATTTATTTAGATTTAGATGAAAAAGAGAATATTATATTAGAATTAAAATTTTGCTATTTAAATTATGAGTTTAATATATTAGATAATTATAAAGAATATATTGAGGAAAATAATATAATTAGAAATGTTATAGAGGAAAGAGCAGTTTTAAAAAAATTATTTTTAGATGGATTTGAATTGCAGGCTAATAAAAAATATTTCATTTTAAAAGACCAGGAGGCAATATATGAATTTTTATCTTTTAAAATAGAAAAATATATGAATGATTTTGAAGTTTTAGTAACAGATAAATTTAAAAATAAAAAAATAAAAAATGTAAAAATTTCTAATGCTTCTATAAAACTTGAAAATGGATTACTTGAATTAGATATTTCAAAAATAAATATTGATATTGACGAAATAAAGGATATATTAAAAAATTATAATATTAAGAAAAAATATTATAAATTAAAAAATGGTGATTATATTAATTTAGAAAAAAATGAAAGCATAGAATTTTTAAATGATATGCAAAGTACTTTTGATGTAAATTATGATAAACTGGAAAACGGAATAATAAAAATGCCAGTTAATAGAGGAATTTATTTGGAAAAAATATTAAATAATAATAAAAATATAAGTACAACCCAAAATGATGGATTTACAAAATTAATAAATAATTTAGAAAATAAAAATTTCTCTGAAGAAATAAAAATAGATGAAAAATATGAGAATGTTTTAAGAGATTATCAAAAAAATGGTTATAAATGGTTAAAAGTTTTAGAAAATTACAAATTAGGTGGAATACTGGCAGATGATATGGGTCTTGGAAAAACTTTACAAGTTATAGCATTAATTTCTTCAGAATTAAAAAATAAAAATATAAGACCGTCAATTGTTGTTTGCCCAAGTTCTTTGGTTTTAAATTGGAAAGCTGAAATTGAAAAATGGGCAAAAAATATAAAGGTTTTAGTAATAAGAGGGGATGCACAGACCAGAAAAGAATTAATTAGTGATTATGATAAATATAATGTAGTTATTACGTCTTATGATTTATTAAAAAGGGATGTATTTGAATATGAAGAAAAATATTTTAAATATATTATAGCTGATGAGGCACAATATATAAAAAATTTTACAACACAGAATGCTACTGCTTTAAAAAATTTACAAGGTGAAACAAAATTTGCTTTAACTGGTACACCAATAGAAAATTCTATTTCGGAATTATGGTCAATTTTTGATTTTATAATGCCTGGATATTTATATAACTATAATAAATTTAGGAAAAAATTTGAGGTGCCAATTTTAAAAGAAAATGATGAGGAAGCTTTGAAAAAATTAAAGTTTATGATAACTCCATTTATTTTAAGAAGGGTAAAATCGGAAGTATTAACAGAATTACCAGATAAGAATATTACCATTATGAATAGTGAAATGACTGAAGAGCAAGAAAAAATATATTTCTCATTTTTTGCACAAACTAAAAAGGAAATTGCAGAGGAATTAAGTATAAATAGTTTTGAAAAAAGTAAATTTAAAATTTTAATGCTTCTTACAAGATTGAGGCAGATTTGTTGTCATCCAAGCTTGTTTATTGACAATTACAAAGGTGGAAGCGGAAAGTTAAATCAGTGCATGGATATTATACATGAAGCTATCAGTGCAGGGCATAAGATTTTATTATTTTCAGGCTATACATCAATGTTTCCAATAATAGAGGAATTATTGAAAAAAGATGGAATAAATTATTATAAATTAACTGGAAGTACGCAAGTTAGTCAAAGAGTGGAAATGGTCGAAAGATTTAATAAAGATGAAAATATAAAAGTATTTTTAATTTCACTAAAAGCTGGAGGAACAGGCTTAAATTTGACAGGAGCTGATGTTGTAATACATTATGATCCATGGTGGAATGTTTCTAGTGAAAATCAGGCAACAGATAGAGCTTATAGAATTGGACAAAAGAATAGTGTTCAAGTTTATAAGTTGATTACTGTAAATTCTATTGAGGAAAAAATAAATAAATTGCAGGAGAAAAAAGCAAAGATTTCAGAACAATTACTTTCTACAGAGGAGAAATTTATTAATAAACTTTCTAAAGAAGAAATAATGGAATTATTTGAATAAAGTTTTATTTAAAAATGATAGTAAAATGCAATTATTAATTATGCTAATAATAAAAAATAAAACTACTCACAAAAATTTTATATTTTAATTGTGAGTAGTTTTACTTATATTTAAAGAGGGAAAAATTCATCTTAATGGTTAATTAAAGTGTCTTCAAAACAATCTTTACAGAGGCAATCGTTTGCTTCATATTCTTCCTGATTTACTCAATTTTTTCTAAAACAATTTTCAACTCTTAATTATGTCGACAAATTAAAGCATATATTAATATTATACCATATTTTATTGGAAATATCAAATTAAAGACATCCAAAATCTTTTATGAATATTTTAAAAAATTTGAAATATAAAAAATATATTTAACTTAAATTTGTATTACTTTATTTTGGACAAATACTATATGGTACTTGCATTTTCAACTTGTGTGTGTTAAACTTTTTATATCGTTTATATAAAGAACGACAATTCGAAATAAGCCAAAAAGCAAAAATTTTCATAGAAAAAGTTTTAAACAAACTGAAAAAGATATTTAAGATATAAGTTATTAGAATTTTGGAGTTAAAAATGATAGATGTACTAGAAATAACAATAAATGAATTTAAAGAAAAAATTTACAATAGATATATAAAATTATTTCCAGAAGATGAACAAAGAAAATGGCAAAAAATAGAAAATACTTATAAAAAAGGTATAGAAAAATTTTATAAGATTTTATTAGATGATATAACTATTGGATTTTTTATGCTTGAAAAATTGAATGATGATTATCCATTTTATTTAGATTATTTTGCTATATTTAATGAATTTCAAAATAAAGGTTATGGAACAAAGGCAATAGAAATTTTAATGAATAAGATAGTTAATAATAATGGGGTAATTGCTGAAATAGAAGCTGATAATGAAGATAATTCAATCACTATAAAGAGACTTGAATTTTATAAAAGACTCGGATTTAATAAAACAGGTTCTGAATATTTACTATATAATGTACTCTATACCCCTATAACTAATATTGATAAAAATATTAGTAAAGAAAAGATGAATATTATCTTTTTTAATTATTACAAAACTAATTGTGGTGAACAAGATATAAAAACTAAATGTAAAATAGTTAAATAAAATATTTGGAGAAAAATATGGATGAATATAAATTGAAACATTCATTAGCTGTTGCTAAAAAGATGGCTGAAATATTGAATAAAGCAGATATGCAAATTGATAAGTATGGTAATGATGTTGGATATACTAAAAGACTCGAAGACATTAAAAACAGATATGGAGAAAATTCAATAACTTATAAAAATGCAGAAATTTTAGTATCAAAGTTAAGGAATAAAGATTAAAATAGTCAAAGAATGTTTCAAAGTAACTATAAAATAGGGGGACTTTTCTGAAATTAAGCAAAAAATATAGGTTAGAAATTTGATTTCTAACCTGATATTTTGGTGCCCTAACTAGACACGTTTGCGAAATCTAGTAGGCAAAAAAATATCTATTTCAACTCTTAAATATAACAGGCT
>CANQKB010000050.1 GCA_947624405.1 uncultured Clostridia bacterium | reverse complement strand
AACAAGCACTAGAAAGCATAAATGTAGATATAAAAGAGATAAATGCAATATTAGTTACACATGAACACATAGACCACATAAGAAGTATAGGAACACTCACAAGAAAATATAATATCCCGATATATGCAAACTTAGGAACTTGGAACGGAATAGAAAATGAAAAAACAGTAAAAGAAATAGAAGAAAGAAATTACTTTAAAAACGGAGAACAATTTGAAATAGGCGATTTAAAAATAATGCCATTTGCAACATCACATGATGCAATGGATTCGTGTGGATTTAGCATAGAAGATGGAAAAGACAAAATAAGCATAGCAACAGACTTAGGAGAAATGACAACAGATGTATTAAACAACCTAAAAAAGAGTAAATTTATACTATTAGAATCAAATTACGAACCAGAAGTCTTAAGATACTGCTCATACCCATATAGTATAAAAACAAGAATAGCAAGCAATCGTGGGCATTTATCAAACTATGTAGCAGGAGATACAATATCAAAATTAACAGAATATGGATTGCAAAACGTTTTACTCGGTCATTTAAGCAAAGAAAGTAATTTCCCAGAATTGGCATACAAAAGTGTTACAGAAGAAATGTCTAAAAATGGAGTAAATGTAAAAGACATAGAAATAAATGTAGCAAGTCGTACAGAACCAAGCAAAGTCATAAATATTTAAAAAATAGATGTTATCATAATAACATCTATTTTTTGTATAATTTCCATAAATTGGTTAAAAATATAAATATAGGAGAGTGAAAAAAATGAAATCATTGTGGAAAAAGACAGTAGAAGAAATATTAGAGGAAAAAATCGAATTAAAAAATGAAGAAATCGCAGATGTGTGTATAATAGGAGGAGGAATAACAGGAATAAGCACAGCATACTACTTAAGCAAAGCAGGGAAAAAAGTAATTATTCTTGAAAGAGACGGATTAGCAAACAAAACAACAGGAAATACGACTGCAAAAATAACATCACAACATGGGTTATTTTATAGGTATCTACTTGTTGATAATGGAAAAGAATTTACAAAAAAATACTATTTAGCTAATCAACAGGCAATAAAAAACATAGAAAATATCATAAAAGAAGAAAATATCAAATGCAATTATAAAAAACAAGATGCATATATATTTACACAAGATGTAAGAGAATTAGAAAAAATCAGACAAGAAGTAAAAATAGTACATGCAATAGGCGGAGAAGCTGAATATGTAGAAAAAATTGAACCAAACTTAGAAGGAGTGCAAGGAGCAATAAAATTTCCAAAACAAGCACAATTTAACCCAAGAAAATATGTAAAAGGACTTGTAAGTAAAATCCTAGAAAATGGTGGAGAAATATATCAGAACAGCAAAGTACACTCAATAAAAAAATCTGTAGATGATTATAAAGTATATACAGATAAAGGATATGTAATAGCAAAATTTGTTGTGATAGCAACAAACTATCCAGTAATAAATATACCAGGATTTTACTTTTTAAAAATGTATCAAGAAACATCATATGCCATTGCAGTAGAAACAAAAGAAAAACTATTTCAAGGAATGTATATCAATAGTGAACAGCCTAAAATTTCATTAAGAACTGCAAAAGATGGAAGAAAAGAAGTGCTAATAGTTAGTGGACAAGATCATAGAGTAGGAGCAAAAATAAGTTTAAAAAATGCATATAAAAATCTTGAAAAAATAGCAAAAAGTATGTATCCAGATGCAAAAGTATTGTATAAATGGAGTACACAAGACTGCATATCACTTGATAAAATCCCATACATAGGTGAATTTTCAAAAATGATGAAAAATGTCTATGTAGCAACAGGATTTAAAAAATGGGGAATGACAACATCAAATGTAGCGGCAAACATAATAACGGATAAAATATTAGGCAGAAAAAATAAATTTGAAGACGTATTTACATCAACAAGATTAGAGGCGATAAAAAATAGATGGGAATTTGGAGAAATGTTAAAAGAAACCACAAACTCATTAATAATAAATAAATTTAAAATACCTGAAGAAAGGCTAAGAGATGTAAAAGAAGGAGAGGGAAAAATAATAGAATATGATGATGAAAAAATAGGTGTGTACAAAGATAAAGAGGGAAAACTATATAAAATAAAACCAGTATGTACACATCTTGGATGTGAACTATCATGGAATGACTTAGAAAAAACATGGGATTGTCCATGTCACGGTTCACGATTTGATTATAAAGGAAGGCAAATATATAGCCCTGCAATAAAAGATTTAAAAATTGAAATAAATGAATAAAAAATATTGACAAATGAATACACATTCAACTATAATATAATTAACAGTTGAATGTGTATTCATTTAATAAGGAGGAAGAAAAATGTCAAAAAATGAATTTATATGCGATTGTAGCGTAATACACAAAGAAGTAGTGGAAGATACATTAAGCAAAATGCCAGAAGAAGAATTATTCTTAAAATTATCAGAATTTTTCAAAATATTAGGAGATACAACAAGAGTAAAAATACTTTTTGCATTAGATCAAAATGAAATGTGTGTATGTGACATAGCAAATGTATTAAGTATGAGTAAATCCTCAATATCACATCAATTAAGCACATTAAGAAGATGTGGTTTTGTAAAATATAGAAAAGTACGGCAAAGAAGTATTTTACATGTTAGATGATGAACATGTAAAAGAAGTTTTTGAAGTAGGAATAGAACATATAAAACATAGGAGTTAGGGGGAGATACTATGAGAGAAAAAATAAAAATTATACTATCAATAATTTTATTTATAATTGCGATAATAGTACCAGATGAAGTAGTAAAAGTAACGATGTATATTTTAAGCTATATAATAGTAGGATACGATGTAATAAAAGAAGCAATAGAAAATATATTAAAAGGTAAATTTTTAGATGAAAACTTTTTAATGACAATTGCAACAATAGGAGCACTAATCATAAAAGAATATCCAGAAGCAGTAATGGTAATGCTTTTATACAATATAGGAGAAATATTTGAAGAATACGCAACAGAAAAATCTAAAAAATCTATTACGGAACTAATGGATATAAGACCTGATTATGCAAATGTAATAAGAAATGGAAAAACAATAAAACTAAATCCAGCAGAAGTAAAAATAAATGAAACAATAATAATAAAACCAGGAGAAAAAATACCCTTAGATGGAATAGTAATAGAAGGTACATCAATGATAGATACAAAAGCATTAACAGGAGAAAGTGTTCCTCAAAAAGCAGAAATTGGAGATGAAATAATAAGTGGCACTATAAATCAAACAGGAGTATTAAAAATAAATGTAACAAAAGAATTTGGTGAATCAACTGTAAGCAAAATACTAGACTTAGTACAAAATGTAGAAAGTGAAAAATCAAAGTCAGAAAATTTTATAACAAAATTTGCGAAATACTATACACCAATTGTAGTTATAATAGCAATAATGTTAGCAACAATCCCAACAGCAATAATGGGAATAAATACAATCAATACATGGTTGTATAGAGCACTCTCATTTTTAGTAGTATCATGTCCATGTGCATTAGTAATATCAATCCCATTAACTTTCTTTGCAGGTATAGGAGGAGCATCAAAAAAAGGAATATTAATAAAAGGAAGCAATTACATAGAATTATTATCAAAAACAGATACAGTAGTATTCGATAAAACGGGAACACTTACAGAAGGCGTTTTTGAAGTGCAAAAAATAAAAGCAAATAAAATAGAAGAAAATGAATTATTAAAAATAGTAGCATATGCAGAAAATTATTCAAATCACCCAATAGCAGTTTCTATAAAAAAAGCATATGGTAAAGAAATCGAAAAAAATGTAGTTACTGATATACAAGAAATATCAGGATATGGAATAAAAGCAAAAGTATTTGAAAAAGATATATTAATAGGAAATGAAACATTATTGAAACAAAATAATATAGAAATAGAAAAGAGTGAAGAAAGTGGAACAATAGTATATGTAGCAGTTCAAGGAGAATATGCTGGCTATATACTTATAGCAGATAAAATAAAACAGGATGCCAAAAAAACAATAAAAGAACTAAGTGAAAATAATGTAAATAAGACTATAATGCTTACAGGAGATAGAAAAGAAACAGGAGAATATGTAGCAAATAAAATAGGAATAAAAGAAACTTATGCAGAGCTATTGCCAGATGGTAAAGTAGAAAAAATAAAAAAATTGTTAAAAGAAGAACAACCTAACAAAACATTAGCATTTGTTGGGGACGGAATAAACGACACACCAGTATTAAAATGTGCAGATATAGGAATAGCAATGGGAGGATTAGGTTCTGATTCGGTAATAGAAACAGCAGATATAGTAATAATGACAGATGAACCATCCAAAATAAATGATGCAATAAAAATTTCTAAAAAAACAATGAAAATAGTAAAACAAAACACAATATTTGCAATAGGTGTAAAATTTATAGTATTGATATTAAGTGCTATTGGTATTGGAACAATGTGGGAAGCGGTATTTGCAGATGTTGGTGTAACGGTGCTAGCAAGTTTAAATGCGATGAGAGCAATGATAAACAAATAAATAAAATCCCAGCTAGTCTGGGATTTTTTCTGTGAATATAACAAAGGCTTATTTAGTTGCTAAACCAATTTTGATACCTTCAAAAAATTCAACAATTTTAAACTTAAAACTAACATTAGCTTCATCCTGGGAAATAAGTTCTAACTCTTCTTCATTCAAGCTACTTTCTAATAGCTCGTGAGCCCCTTCATCAAGAGAACCCGAACTTACATCAACAAAGCAAAGAGTAGGGAACATTACACACCACCAGTTATGACCTAACGCCTCACCAATCTCAATTTTCAAAGCATCATACATACCAGCAGGAAGAGCAATATCTCCGTATACTTTTGTAGGAAAATCATATTCTCCAATAGACAAACGAACATCATAATCATAACCGCTCATCTAAAATAGTTTCTCTAGCAATAGCTTCAAAATCATTCAAGTGTTCATTCATTAAAGAAATAATGGCTTCTTTAGAAGAAATATTAGAAGAAATTTCTTTCATATAAGCTAAGACATTATCACGTACTTTAAGCTTCAAACTTTGATCTTCATCAGAATCACTATTTGCTACAATATGTAGCCTAAAAACACTGTTAGACAAATCCTCAGATACTGCATTTGAATAAGAAAATGCAGAAACAAAAATATAACATGTAAATAATAACAAAATTATTGAAAAGCGTTTAAAATGTATCATTTGTATACTCCTTTATAAAATTTATCTGTTATTAAAAGTATTAACAAAAAAAGAAAAAATATACATTTAAAAAAATTTTTTGCATTTCTATTGAAAAAATTAGCAAAAACTATTATAATATATGTAATGCACCCATAGCTTAGCTGGATAAAGCGTTCGGCTACGAACCGGAAGACCGGGGGTTCGAATCCCTCTGGGTGTACCAAAATGAAGCCATAGAATACTGAAGAAAAAAGTAGTCTATGGCTTTAATTGTAAAAAATAAAAACAAAAATCCCACAAAAACTACAAAAAAGCACAAAAAAATCAAAAAAAATTTGCAAAAACTACAAAAATAGTGTATAATAAAATTAGAAATATACTGCAAAAGAAGGAGGGATTATGATGAAAAAGCATATTACGATAATAGTGATAGTACAAATATTAATTATTATAATATTATCACTAACGTCATATGTAAGTGCAACAGCAGAACTAATTGGAACAAAGAAGCCAACAGAATTAAGTGTTGAAAAACTTAATGCCATCTACAATGAACCAATTGGACCAAAACAACCCAATAAATCAAAAGCGTTAGGCTTAGGGGTGTTAGATAATCCCGACGACTTCATAGAAAAACAAGGTTCAGATGATGAAATCTTAGACATAGGAAACGTAATAGTAGGCGTTGTAAAATTTATTGGAGAAGCAATAGCAATAACAATAATAATAGTAATCGGTATTAGATATGTACTAGCAAGTGTAGAAGAAAAAGCAGAATATAAACAATCAATGATACCATATTTAGTAGGAGCAGCACTAATATTTGGTGGAGCAATAATAACAGACTTAATATACACAACAATTAGAGGATAAAAAATATTAAAATAGGAGGTAAGGAAATGAAAAAAATAATAAAAAAAATAATTTGCATATTAATAACCCTTATAGTACTATTTAGTATAAATACCAAAACATACGCCTGGTCAGAAGTAATAGGAATGGCTAGGAACTTCGTAGAAACAGGGGAACAATCAACAAATGGTGGACAAGTAGATGAAAAAGAATTAGAAGACTTATCAGGATACGTATATAATCTATTACTCACAGCAGGAATAGTAATTGCAGTAATTGTAGCAACAGTACTTGGTATACAATTTATGCTAGCAGGAGCAGAAGGAAAAGCAAAAATAGCAGAAACATTTGTAGTATTTATAGTAGGCTGTGTAGTTGTATTTGGAGGATTTGGCATTTGGAGATTAGCAGTAAAAATAGGAAATAAAGTAGCAGAACTACCAGAAATGCAAAGTAGCACAATACAAATTGCAGAAATAGAAAAAGGTAATATATAAAAAGGAGGCAAAAAAATGAAAAAACATACCAAAATAATATTAATAGTAATATTACTAACAACAATGTTCATCATAATGCCTCAAACAGTAAAAGCAACAGGTAGTGGAGCAACAGAAATTACACCAGGTCAATTCAAAGGAGATGACCCAGGAAGTGATATAAAAAATGATTTCAACGATACCATGGATAAAGTTGAAAAAATGGTAAAAACAGCAGGTGCATTTATATCTGTTGGTGGACTAATGATAATAGGTATAAAATACATGACAGGAAGTTTGGAAGAAAAAGCACAATATAAAAAATCAATGATGCCATATATTATAGGATGTATACTAATATTTGGAGCCGCATATATAGGACCAGAAATTCTAGAAATATTTAAAAATAAAGAAAGCGGAGAAGAAATGGGAAGCACAATATTAGGCTTAATACAAGTAGTAGGAACATTTATATCTGTCGGAATAATGATGGTATTAGGAATAAAATATATGGTAGGAACAACAGAGGAAAGAGCAAGTTATAAGAAAACAATGATACCATACGTAATAGGAGCAATACTATTATTTTCAGCAGTTACAATAGCAAGCTATGTAGCAGAGATGGCAGAAAAAATTACAAATAATGGAGGACAAGGAACAGGAGACCCAGGAAGTATGGCAGTTATAGTAATAGATAATGACACAAGAATAGTATAAAAATAACGCTATAAATGTTTCTCAAGAAATTGAGATAAAATATAAATAAAAAAGAAGAATAAAAAGGAGGGAAAGACTATGAAAAAGACAATTAAAATAGTATCTGTTATAATGATAGCATTACTAATAGTAACAGTAATCACACCAGTATTTGCAACAGATGTAGGAGGAGTTAGCGTTAGTGTTAATAAAGAAGGAGTAAGTAACAAAGTTTCAAACATAGGTGGTAAAGTACTAGGAGCTATACAAGTAGTAGGAACATTAATTTCAGTTGGCACACTAATGGTTTTAGGTATTAAATACATGATGGGAAGTGCAGAAGAAAAAGCAGAATACAAGAAAACAATGATACCATATGCAATAGGTGCTATTCTATTATTTGCAGCAGTTACAATAGCAAGCTACATTGCAAGCGTTGCAGGTACTCTTACTGAAGATGATGGTGGAACAGGACAAGGCAGTGCTATTATTGTAATGGATGATACAAGAATCATATAGTCAAATACACCTGATTACATAAAAACTAGGACTTATGTCCTAGTTTTTATGTATATGAAAAAAATATCAAAATTAATTTCAAAAATTTAGAAAAACATACAAAAATATTACAAAAATATTACAGAATTCTAACAATTTCAATTTTTTTCGTCAAAAGTCTATGAAAAATAACAAAAACCTGCTATAATATAATATAAGAAATAATGGGCTTTTTATACCCAGTAACAGAAGAGAAAGGAGAAAAGAGCTAATGGCTTATCAAATACCTAGAAATGTAAAAGGAGAAGGAAGGATATTTTTTGTATTTTCAACCAAATCACTAATTACAACTGGAATAGGTGCTGGAATAGGATTACTATTGAGATGGGTGCTCAGTTTTGTTGGTTTATCATCAATAGGACTAATAGCAACACTCATATTTGCTGGAATAGGATATATTGTAGGAACATTGAAAATGCCGAATGCTGGAGGAATCGGATTTATGCAAAAAACAGCAGGAGAAAATATAGATGAAATAATATTAAGATGGTTAAAATTCAAAATGAAAAATAAAAAGAAAATATATGTATATTTAGAAGGAGGAGAGAAGAATGACAGATAATCAAATAACTCAAATACTAACATGGTTATTAATATTTATGATATTTATATTACTATTATTAATAGTAGGATTTATATACGTAAAAATGAAAGACAGAAAGAAAAAACAAAAAGAAGAAGTAATTACAACAGAAGAAGGACAAATATCATCAAATACAGCAACTAGAGGATATAACAAACAATCAATTTCAAAATTTATGGAATTTGATAAGATTGAAGATAACATGATAGTACAAAAAAATGGAAATAGATATCTAATGGTAATTGAGTGCCAAGGAGTAAACTATGATTTGATGTCATCAATGGAACAAACAGCCGTAGAAGAAGGATTCTTGCAGTTCCTAAACTCACTTCGTTACCCTATACAAATATATGTACAAACAAGAACAGTAAATCTAGAAAACAGTATATCAAACTACAAAAGAAGAGTAGATGATATAGAAGCAGAACTAAGAAGAAAAGAAGCAGAATATGAAGCAAATAGAAACTCAGGAATATTTGAAAAAGAAGAATTAAAAGCACAATTTTATGAACTTACAAAACTTAGAAACTTATATGAATATGGAAAAGACATAATATTTAACACAGAGCAAATGAGTTTAAACAAAAACGTACTAAACAAACAATACTACATAATAACATCATATTACCCATCAGAATTAGGTAACACAGATTTCGATAAAGAAGAAATAAAAAATATAGCATTCTCAGAATTATACACAAGATGTAGAGCAATAATAGGTGCACTATCATCATCAGGAGTTGTAGGGAAAATACTAAATTCAAACGCATTAGTAGAATTATTATACATGGCATATAACAGAGATGAAGCAGAAGTATTTGGAATAGAAAAAGCATTACAAGCAGGATATGATGAGCTATATTCTACAGCACCAGATGTTATAGATAAAAAAATAATGGCATTAGATAGAGAAATAGAAGCAAAAGCAATAACAAGAGCAGAAGACGTAGTAGAAAAAGTCAGAACTGCAAGAGAAAGAAAACTTGATGAAAGACAAATGAAAATGGATGAAATAGTAGACGAAATGGCAAAAATAATTCTACAAGAAAATGAAGCATATATAGGAAGCGAAGTTGTAAAAGAATCAATAAAAGAAATTTCAAAAGAAAGCGAAAATAAGAGACAGAAAAAAGCAAAAGAAAAGGAGGAAAAGGTAAATGAGCAAAAAGCAAAAACAGTTAAAAAAACAAGAAGAACAACAAAAACAGCATAATTTAGATGGAATAGAAATATTAAAAAAGAAAACTGTTAAGGAGCTAATTGCTCCATCAGGAATAGATGCGTCAAACATAGATCATATGGAAATAATATCAAACACAAAAAGATATGCAAGATCATTTTTCGTATCAACATTACCTAGAATGTGCACATTTCCAGAAATATTTAGAGACATGTATTTATTTGGAGATATAAATACATCAATATATATAACACCAATACCAGAAGCACGCTCACAAAATGAATTAAACAGAGTAATCAACGAACTAGAAACAGAAAGAATAGTAGCCTCAGATAGAGGAAACATCAACAGAGAAAGTACATTAGCACAAAAAAGGTATGAGGCAGAACAACTAAGAGACGAAATTGCAGGAGGATACAATAAATTATTTGAAGCAACAGTAGTATCAACACTATTTGCATATAGCTTAGATGAACTTGACAAATTCACGAAACTATTATCAACAGAAATGTCAAAAACACTAGTTGGAATAAAATCAGCATGGGCATTGCAGGAAGAGTGTTTTCAATCCAACTTACCTCTTATGCAAAATAAAATGAATAAATCACATACTTTTGATAGACGCTCAATGGGAACAGTATTCCCATTCACAACATCAGAAGTAGGACAT
>CANQKB010000049.1 GCA_947624405.1 uncultured Clostridia bacterium | reverse complement strand
AATTTTCATTACAAAACTATTACAACTACTGACTTTCGGTTTTTTTGTTGTTTAAAACCATTATCCTGTAACAAAATTTCAGTAACTGTTAAGTACTTTTTTTGCGATATATTACAATGTCTATAAAATAGTTGTTTTTACATTCGTTTGGTGTCGCAATCTCCAATTTTAAATATTAATATGTCGATTGCTCCAAATCGCACTCGCTTTGCTCGTTTGCTCGCTTACGCACTCATTTCAAAACAACTATTTTATAGACTTTCACTATATTACTTGCATTATTTATATAACTTTTCTACTCTATATCATGTCTTGCTAAAATTTGTGCTGGCGTTTTTCTTAATACTTTAAACAAAGGAAGTAGTCCAACTACAATATTAAACGCATAAATTAAAATAATGCTAGTACCTATTGTTTTCAAATTAATCACAAACATATCACCCACATATGGAATATTAGCCAATGTAGACAGTATATATGACATAAATATAACCCCTGGCACACTCACAAAAGTTGTAATTGCAAGTATCTCTCCTATAAACATCTTGTATATATCAAACTTTTTCGAGCCAATTGCTCTTAAAACGCCTACTTCTCTAATTCTTGATAGGAATGAAGAACGTTCCATTAAATAAATTTCAACCAAAGATATAGCAAGTATTATTCCTGCAAAAATTACTCCTCCTTTTATTGCATCATTTTGCTCTTGCATATATACTTCTTTATCTTTTTCGTATTTATCTTCAAGATTTACATTATATTCATTTGTAAATCTTGATAATACCACTTTCTTATCTTTTGGATAAACCATAAATCCACCTTTTTCTGCTATTTCATTATATTTTACAGTATTATTGTTTACAAGAAATGTTTGTAAATCTGTTTTACTATCATAATATCCAACAACTTTTAGATTTACATTATTTATCTTTTTATCTATTGTTTTATTTAATTTCATTTCATATTCATTTGCTTTATTTACAATTACTTCATAATCATTGTCTGGCATTCTTCCTTTTGTGATAGTTATATCATCTAAATATAGTGTATAATCTTCAACATTTACATCCAAATTGTTGCTAATACTTGTTCCATATCCACCAGATCCATACCATATTGTATCCCCACTGTCGCTACTATTTAGCAGATTTACAAATATATTTTTATTTGCATAAATTGATGGGCTTTTTTTATCTACAATTCCAACAATTGTCATTTCTTTTATACTTCCAGCTGATACTTTTCTATCTATCATTTCTTCTGCTGATGTTATTCCTTTGTGTGATATGGTATTATATACACCATTTGACATTTTGTCATATATTACTTTATCTAAAACAATTTCTTTTTCGTTTTGTGGCATTCTTCCATATATTATGTCATCTTCTGTAATAGCCTCTACACTAACTAAGGAACCTGTTAAATAACTTTCTATTATTTCACCAGATATTTGATAATAGTCTGTAATTTTCATTCTCAAATCTATATTTCCATTTCCAGGTAAAATATAATCTATATCTTCTGCTTTCTCATATTCTAAGAATTGCTCAACACTTAATTTTTCTGATTGTGATTGTAAGTAATTTCTATCTGCTGTTACAAATTCTTCTTCTTTTATATTTGTTGTACCTGCAATATTAGAAATTGAGTATACAATAAACATTGATGAAGCAAAAAATCCGTACAAGCAGTATCTTTTTTAGTACAGAAAAGCTTGCAATTTTCTTTGCTCCGCATGTAGCAAGATTTGAAAAAGCTATTTACTGTGCCATATCTTACTTTAAACCTCGGATCTATTATCTTATCTAAGTTATACGAATATTCTTCATATATTGTTTTGTCAATTTTCTTATAGTGTTCGTTTACAAATTCTACAGAGGAATTTTCGTCAACTACTTGTATCCTATTATTAGGTGATTTTATGTAAATATTATTGTTTTTTATAACTATTTCTATATTTGTTTTTTCATCTTTGTCCGAGTATAAGTCTATATTAATATCATTTTTTTGAAAATTGTCTTTATTTTCAAAATCTTTTAAATACATTTTATTATCTAATCTATAGTCTAAATCATCTGATACTTCATTTTTATAATCATTTGTAATTTTTCCGGTCTTGTACTTCTATAACTCTTGATGCATAGAATTTTGCAAGTTCTGTTTCATGTGTTACCAAAATTACTAATCTTTCCTTGGAAATTGCTTTTATTATATTCATTATTTCTAATGAATTTTTACTGTCTAAATTTCCTGTTGGTTCATCTGCAATTACAATATTAGGATTTTTTACTATAGCTCTCGCTATTGCAACTCTTTGCCTTTCTCCTCCAGATAGCATTTTTGCTGGTCTATTTCTATACCTATACATTCCAACTCGCTCTAAAACATAATATACTCTTTTTTTGGTTTCTTCTTTATCTTTTAAACCTATCATTTTTAGTGCTATTGCAACATTTTCAAATACAGTTAAATTATCTATTAATTTATAATCTTGAAATATGTATCCTATATTTAAGTTTCTTATTTTATCTACTGTATGAGCTGTTCTTTGGGTTATTTTCTTTCCATTTATATAAATTTTTCCTTTATTTACTCTATCTAACCCACCTATTGCATTTAGAAGTGTTGTTTTACCACTACCAGATATACCCAAAAGTGCAACTAAACCTGTATCTTCGAATTCTAATGAAGTATTATTGATTATATGGATTTCATTCTTTTTATGTCTATTAAAATATTTATTAACATTTGTTAGAGTTATCATTTATATCCTACCTTTCAAAACTATACTTCTTCATTATATGTGCTAATTGCTGATTTCTTAAAGATTTTCCTTGCAAACCTTCTTGAAATAAGTCTAGACATCAAAACTAGTATTATATACATTAGCACATATTCACGGATAGTCAAAAATGACACTAGTTTTGCAACATAGTTCCAATGTAGCACATCGGCTTTTACAAGACCAATTATTAATAATACTGTTAAATATGCAATGCTTGAGTTTGTAAATAGTTCTATATCTAGTATTCTTTTTACCGATTTGAATGTTGCTCCTAATATTCTAAGTGTTGTATAATATACGTTTCTTGATTTTAGTATTATTTTTATTATAAAGTATGAAATGAAGAATAATACAAATAGCAAAGTAAGTGTTACTATGAGTTTTATTATTTTCATTACTTGTTTTTCTGCCATGTTATCTTCTACTTTAAAATCAGTAATTTTCTTAGGTGCGATTCCAATGTTTTCTAATTCTTGCATCGTTTCGTCTATGTTCTTCGTTTCTTTTACATATACACTAGATTGATATGGTTGTTTATTGTATAAATAATCGTAATCTTCTGGATTTATTAAAATCATTTCCCCATTAAAATCTTCAAGCCCTGTTATTTTAGTGTAGTTCTTTTTCGTATATGTACCTGATATGCCCAAGTCCAATTTTTCTTGGTAATATATATTATCTACGTATATATTTATTGTTTGATTTGTTATTTTTCCTTTTGTTAATTGATATTTTAAATCATCATTTACTATTGCTTTTCCTTTTTCTACATTAGAATTTGGTACTACTGAAAATGTATTTATTTTTGTATATTTTCCATTAAAGAAATATTTTATTGTACTGAAATTTCTATTAATTGATTTATTTAATTTTTCTAATAAATTAGGACTTAAATATATTTTCATTGTGTAATCTGTATCATCTTTATTATATTTAACTCCCACAACTTTTGCTTTTGCAACTTCATAATATGAGTTTGTTGTGCTTATTTTAAATGTTTGCTCTAATAATTCTTGCATTTTGTTAGATATTGTATAGTGCTTTTTGCTTGCAAGAATTACTACTTCCTCATCATTTTCTGGTATTCTGCCTACATCAACATCTCCATCTAATTCGCCTATGTCGTATACATATCCACTTACAAATATTCCTGATAGTATTTTATTTATATCATCATCATTATAAAGCATTATGTACTTATCAAGGAAATAATCGTTTTGTACAATCTTTTCAATGTTGGATATGTTTTTTATTTTTTCATAATCTTCTCCTGAAAAAGGAGTTTTATCTTGCTTTTTTATTAATATTCTATTTGGTGATAAATCTTGAAAATAATTACTATAAACTTGTTTTGACAATTCATTTTCTAGTGAAGCAAAACTTGCATATTCTGCAAGTACTGATACTGCAATAAATAAAAACACTACAAATAAGAGTGCAAATTTTGTAAAAATATTAAATGTATTTCTTATACCTAATCTATATTTATTGAATAAAGTTATTTTATGATAAATACTTTCTTCTGGTTTTATATCGTTTTCTACTTTTTTAACTTCTGTATTTTCTATTATTCTGCCATCATGCATTTTTATTATTCTTGTGGCATATTGTTCCATTTGTTCTATATTATGTGTTACTATTATTACAAGCTTATCTTTTGATACTTTTTTTAATATTTCTATTGCCTCTTTAGCAGATTCTACATCAAGGTTTCCTGTTGGTTCATCTGCAACAATAATAGGCGTATCTTTTACCATGGCTCTTGCTATTGCTACTCTTTGTTTTTGTCCACCTGATAATTTAGATACTTTGGTATTTTTAAATTTTGTTAGCCCTACTTTATCTATCATTTCTAATACTTTTTGTTTTATATCTCTTTTTTTATATCCGTTTAAAAGTAGGACTAATTCTACATTTTGATATACTGTATAACTATTTATTAAGTTAAAGTTTTGGAATATGTTGGCAATGTATTTTCTTCTATATTCTTCAAAATCTTTTTCTGTATAATGGCTTGTTTCTTCGCCATTTATGTACATTTCTCCTTCTTCATAACTATCTAAACCTGAGATTACATTTAGTAAAGTAGATTTTCCACTTCCTGATTCTCCTGTGATTACTATAAATTCTCCCATATTTAGTTTTAGGTTTATCTTTGAAAATCCTGATGCAATGATTCCATTATTATAGTAGAATTTTGATACATTTTTTAATTCTAACATATTTTATAATCCCTTCTTTAGCATTTCATTTGTAAATATTCTATCATACATTATTTTATAAATCAATTAAGATTTCTTTAATTTATTGTATATGCAATTTTTCGCCCTTTTGAAAGCAAGTTATTTAGTTTTCATAGTAGCTAAGCGTGGAGAAATGTTTTAAAAATTGAAGTGAGTTCGACCCACTTATTTCTTTGCTTGTACAGTTTCAAATTCGTATCTATATTTTAATAAAGCCAAAATATCTTAAACGCCTTGGAGAACGCAACGCCACATTTTTAAAATCATTTTCTCAGGTAGCTTAGCGGAAATTGGCTGTAAATTGTAACTTCTCTACCACTTTACCCAATTCTAGATTTTCTTGTTCACCTGTTTCCATATTTTTTACAGTCACCGTATTATTTTGCTTTTCCTCTTCTCCTATTACTGCAACATATGGAATAGCTAATTTATCTGCATATTTGAATTTTGCTTTAAGTTTCTTATCTTCTAGATATATTTCTGTATTAATATTAGCATTTCTTAAAATTCTTCCAACTTCACTTGCATAATCCATTTCATTTTCACTCATTGGAGCAATTAATACCTTTGAAATTGATTTTTTCGTATTTTCTAATATATTTTCTTTTCTCATTTGATAGAAAAATCTTGTTAATCCAATTGATATTCCAACTCCTGGTAATTTTCTATTTGTATAATATTCTGCCAAGTTCTCATATCTTCCACCTGAACATACACTTCCAAGCTTTCTATAATCATCTAAAAAAGTCTCATATACAGTTCCTGTGTAATAGTCTAATCCTCTAGCTATTGTCAAATCTATTTTAAAATTCTTTTCTGGCACTTTATACATTCTTATTTGTTTTATTACTTCTGTTAATTCTGATACACCTGTATTAAACAACTGGCTTTCTATTCCTAAATCTTTTAGTTTTTCTAATTTTTCGTCTGTACTACCATCTATTTCAATAAATTGCAATATTTTATTTATTTTTGCATCTTCTACTCCTAAATTAGCAATCTCTTTTTCAACCGCTTCTTTACCTATTTTTTCAATTTTATCTATAATTCTTAATATGTCAGCTGAACATCCACTTAAACCTAATTCTTCAAATAAACCATTTAATATTTTTCTATTATTAATGCATATTGTAAATTTCTCAAATCCTAAATTTTTAAAAGTCTCATATATAACGCTTGGAAGTTCTGCATCATATCTTAGGCTTAATTCTTCATCTCCTATTATATCTATATCACATTGATAAAACTCACGATACCTTCCTTCTTGAGCTTTTTCTCCTCTATATACTTTTCCTATTTGATATCTTTTAAATGGAAAACTTAATTCTCCCCAATATTCTGCAACATATTTTGCAAGTGGAACTGTTAAATCAAACCTTAAAGATAAGTCATTTTTTCCTTTATTAAATCTATATATTTGCTTTTCAGTTTCTCCACCAGCCTTTGCAAGTAATACCTCTGATGATTCTATCACAGGCGTATCTAATGGTAAAAATCCAAATTTTTCATATGATTTTTGTATTTTTTCTTTTATATTATTAAATTCTATTTGTTCACTTGGTAATAATTCCATAAATCCTGGTAATGTTTTAGGTTCTATCATATATTAATCCGCCTCCTAATTCGTATAATATTATATATTTTACCACATCTTTCTATATAAATCAAACACTTTATTTTACTTACAAAACATATGATTTCCAATAGTTAAAGTTACTTGTCTACTCCATATCCATGAACTTGTTGCAGTATTAGGATTGAAATAATATAAAGCACCATTTGATGGATCCCAACCATTTAAGGCATCTTGTGCTGCACTTTTTGCTGTACTGTTAGGTGTAAGGTTGATTTGCCCATCACTTACTACATCAAATGCACCTGATTGATATATAACCCCTGCAACTGAATTTGGAAAGTTCGAACTACTTACTCTATTTAATACAACTGCTGCAACTGCCACTTGTCCTATATATTCTTCTCCTCTTGCTTCTCCATAAACTAATCTACTAAGTAAGTTAAGATCTGATGAATTTGCTTTTCCTGTGTTTCCGAGAATTATTTGAGGAACTAATTCCCATTGCAGAAAGAGTCTTTTCTCCTGCTATCCCATCAACTGTTAGTCCATTTGACTTTTGAAATTTCTTAACTGCAGAAAGTGTTTTGCTTCCATAAACACCGTCAACAGAGCCATTATAATATCCCCAATTTTTGAGCTTTTGTTGTATTTGCTTTACTTCTTCTCCTGATGAACCATACCTAGATAAAACTTCTATACTGTCTCCTTCATAATTTATATAATACAGATATCCTGACAAAATTAACACAATTGATAATATACATATAAATATCTTTTTCAAAATAACCATTCCTTCCATATATATCTTGATATGATTATTTTTTCCAAAAAAAGTATTTATATACATAAGAGATGAGAATAAAACATCTCATCTCTTTGCTAATATTTTAAAATATTCCAACAATATTACCATTTTCATCTATATCTATAGATTCTGCTGCTGGAACTTTAGGAAGTCCAGGCATTGTCATTATTTTTCCTGTAATTGCAACAATGAAACCTGCTCCTGCCTTTAATATTATCTCTCTTACATTTATATTAAATTTTTCTTTACATTCTAGATTTTTAGGATCATCTGAAAATGAATATTGTGTTTTGGCTATACATACAGGCAATTTGTCAAATCCTAATTTTTCAATTTGTGCAATACTTTCTTTTGCTTCTTCTGAAAATTCTACATCTTCTGCTCCATAAATTTTTTGAGCAACTTTTCTTATCTTTTCTTCAATACTTTCATCAAGCTCATATGTATATTTGAAATTTTCTTCATGCTCACAAAGTTCTACTACTTTTTCTGCTAAATCTCTTGCACCTTCTCCACCTTTTGCCCATGCTTCAACTAAACTCATATTTATTCCATGTTCTTTTAATTTTTCTTGTAAAAATTCTATTTCCTTCTCTGTATCTGTTAAAAATCTATTTATTGCAACAATTACATTTAATCCAAATTTATTTTTTAGATTATCTATATGTCTTAAAAGATTATGCATTCCTTTTTCAAGAGCTTCCATGTTTTCTTCTTGTACTTCATCTTTTTTAGCTCCTCCATGATATTTTAGAGCTCTCATTGTAGCAACACATACTACAGCATTAGGTTTTAAGCCTGCTTGTCTGCATTTTATATCTAAGAATTTTTCTGCACCTAAGTCAGCACCGAAACCTGCCTCTGTAATGCAGTATTCTCCAAGTTTTAAGCCCAATCTTGTTGCACGAATTGAATTGCAACCATGTGCTATATTTGCAAATGGTCCACCATGTACTATTGCTGGTGTATTTTCTAGTGTTTGGACTAAGTTTGGATTTATTGCATCTTTTAAAAGAACTGTCATACTTCCTTCTGCTTTTAAATCACTTGCTCTTATTGGTTCATCATTTTCGTTATATCCAACTATTATTCTACCAATTCTTGCTTTTAAATCTTCTATATCATTTGATAAGCAAAGCACAGCCATTATTTCTGATGCAACAGTTATGTCAAATCCATCTTCTCTTTCTACCATTCCTTTTTCTCCAGACTGTCCACATGTTATTTTACGAAGTTGTCTATCATTTAAATCTACACATCTTTTCCAAACTACTTTTTTAAATCCTAAAGCGTTTCCTTGGAATATATGGTTATCTATCATGGCTGATAAAAGATTATTTGCAGATGTTATCGCATGAATATCACCTGTAAAGTGTAAATTTATATCTTCCATTGGTGCTATTTGTACATAGCCCCCTCCTGTTGCTCCTCCTTTTATTCCAAATACTGGTCCTAGTGATGGTTCTCTTAATGCTAAAATTGATTTTTTGCCTATTTTTCTAAGCCCATCTGCTAATCCTATTGACATTGTTGTTTTTCCCTCTCCTAATGGTGTTGGATTTATTGCTGTAACTAATATTAATTTTCCGTTTTCTTTATCTTTTAGACGTTTAAAGGCTTCTTCTGTGATTTTTCCTTTATACTTTCCATAACTCTCAATTTCTTCTTCATTTAGTCCTACATTTTTTGCTATTTCTCCTATGTCTTTTAATTTTGCATTTCTTGCTATTTCAATATCACTCATAATAAATAACCTCCACTTATTATTTATCTTTTAACATAGGTATTATATCACGAATTAACTGGTATTGCAATAGCTAAATGAAGCTGTATAATAGTTGTTAAGTTATTCAAAGTTACAATTCACACCCTAACTAGCTAAGCGTGGAGGAATGTTTTAAAAATCGAAGTGAGTTCGACCAACTAAGTTCCTTGCTTGCACAGTTTCAAATTCGTATTTATCATTTAACAGCCCAAAATAGCTTAAACGCCTTGGAGAACGCAACGACGCATTTTTAAAATCATTTCCTCAGGTAGCTTAGCGGAAATTAGCTACTACAATTTTATTTTAAGTTCTATTTTTTCCATAAATTTCATACTATTTTTGTAAAGGAGATTTGTCTATGTTTGTTTATAATTTGAAAATAAATTCTAAGAATATCTTTAAAACTATTTTTACATTAATGGTAATTGGAGCAGCAATATTTTGCATATTTATTGCTTGTAAAATAATCTTTAAAAACGGAGAACCTGTTCAAAATAAAGTATATGAAATTGAACCTGAAAACTATACTAATGTATTAAAAGCTGTCCATGATGATATTGATACTTATGTCGGGCAAAAAATATCCTTTTCTGGATATGTTTATAGAGTATATGATTTGCAAGAAAATCAATTTGTTCTTGCTCGTGATATGATTGTAAGTACTGATTACCAAACTTTGGTTGTTGGTTTTTTGTGTGATTGCAAAGATGCAAATAAATTTCAAGACCAAACTTGGGTTGAAATAACTGGAGAAATAACAAAAGGATATTATCATAGTGATATACCTATTATAAAAGTTACTGAAATAAAAGAAACTAAAAAGCCAAAAAATCCATGTGTGTATCCCCCAGATGACCTATATATTCCTACATCTAGTTTCCTATATGTTCGTTCTTAAAATAGTCTGAAAAAAGTTGTTTTGAAATAATTGTAAAACAACTTTTGTTATAGTTCACATTTTATTTTCGCTAAGCTACCTGAGAAAGTGTTTTAAAAATGTGGCGTTGTGTTCTCCAAGGCATTTAAGATATTTTGGATTGTTAAATTATAGATACGAATTTTAAAATGTACAAGCAAAAAAATGCGTAGGTCGAACTTCAC
>CANQKB010000048.1 GCA_947624405.1 uncultured Clostridia bacterium | reverse complement strand
GCAGGGGTAGAAGGACTCGAACCCTCACAGGCGGTTTTGGAGACCGATGTGCTACCATTAACACTATACCCCTAAATAAATTACTTATATATATTAACACATAAAATTGAAATATGCAAGAAAATTTTAAAAAAAATCCAGATTTTCCATAAATTACTTGAAATAGTTGATAAATAGGAGTATAATATAGTAGATAAAAGTTAATGGGAGGAACGCATGCAGTATATAAATATAGGTTATGGAAATATAGTAGCTTCAAATAGAATATTGTCAATAATTACGCCAACTGCTGCACCGATAAAAAGAATGGTACAAGAAGCAAAAGGCAAAGGAATATTAATAGATGCTACGACAGGAAGAAAAACGCGTGCAGTAATAGTGATGGATACAGGACACTTAGTACTCTCAGCAATACAACCAGAAACAATAGTAGGTAGACTAAAAGGCAATAAAGAAATTAAGGAGGAAGAATAATTATGATGGTGAAACCAACAGTAAAAGAGCTTCTTGAGAAGGTAACAAATCGTTACGAATTAGTTATAGCAACAGCAGATAGAGCAAGACAACTTGCAAGTGGAAAAGAACCACTTACAAATAAAAAAGAAGCATCTCCAGTTACTCTTGCAGCAGTAGAAATCGCAGAGGGCAAGGTGTATGTAAAATGTTAGTGATATTATCAGGAGTAGCAGGAAGTCGGCAAAGATACAATAAAAAAAGAGATTATTAGTAGAATGGATAATGTAGTATCGATTCCTTCAATGACAGATAGACCAATGAGACCTGGGGATATTCCAAATGAAACATATATATTTGTTAGCAAAGAAGAATTTGAACAATTAATAAAAGACGAAGCATTATATGAATTTGACATACATCATAACCATTATTATGGAGTACCAAAAAAGCAATTAAATGACAAAATAGCAGAAGGAAAGACGGTTATTAAAGATGTTGATGTTAATGGAACAGAAAATTTAGTGAAAATTCTAAAAAAAGATATGAAAGTAGTAACAATATTTTTAAGAGTCCCAAAGGAAGAACTTAGAAAAAGATTAGAAGCAAGAATTGATAAACCAGATGAAAACGAAATACAACTTAGACTAGGAAGATTTGAATTTGAAGAATCAAAAATGAATAATTATGACTATGTTATTGATAATGTAGATAAAGAAGAAACAGTAAAAAAAGTCATGCAAATAATTGAAAATGCTTAGATATTAGAGCCTGATAAGCTTAAGAAAAAATTAAGTTTGTCAGGCTAAAAAAATACTTGTTTAAGTAAGATATGTATGATATAATACCAAATGAAAGGACTGATAACAAATTTGGAAACAAATAGAGTAGATAAAGAAAACTATTATTTATCAATAGCAGAAGCAGTTGCAGGTAGAGGTACATGCCTTAGAAAAAATTATGGATGTATAATTGTAAAAAATGATGAAATAATTGCAACAGGGTATACAGGAGCACCAAGAGGAAGAAAAAATTGTATAGATTTAGGATTTTGTACAAAGAAGAAAATATTTCCAGATATAAGACATCGGCGGATATGATGCATGTAGATCTGTTCATGCAGAGCAAAATGCAATAATAAGTGCTTCAAGGAAAGATATGATTGATTCTACGATATATTTAGTAGGTATTAGAAAAGAAAATGGCGAATATGAAAAAGAAGCAAATTCATGTCAACTTTGTAAAAAAATGATAATAAACGCAGGAATAAAGAGTGTAGTAGTCAAGGCAGATACAGATACAGGATACAGAATAGTTGATGTAAAAGATTGGATAGAAAACGATGAATTGTTGGAGCGGAAAAACAACTTATTAATCTAGCATTATACCAATTCTTTTGTATCTTAGAAAGGAATGATTAATAAAGATGGCAAAGCCAATAGTTGCAATAATAGGAAGACCAAATGTACGGTAAATCAACATTTTTTAATTATATTGTTGGACAAAGAATATCTATTGTTGAAGATAAACCAGGTGTAACTAGAGACAGAATATATGCTGATACAGAATGGAGAGGCAGAAGGTTTACCTTAGTTGATACAGCTGGAATAGAACCAAGAACAGAAGATAAAATTGAAATATCAATGAGAGAGCAAGTACAAATAGCAATGGATATAGCAGATGTAATAGTTTTCCTAACTGATATAAAACAAGGAGTAACAGATACAGATAAGGAAATAGCAAATTCTCTTAGAAAAACTAAAAAGCCTGTAATCCTTGTATGTAATAAGGCAGATAAATATGATAATGAAGATAATGAAATATATGAATTTTATAATTTAGGATTAGGAGATCCATTTGGAGTCTCAGCAGTTAATGCAAAAGGATTGGGAGACGTATTAGATGAAATATATAAATTTTTTCCAGAAGATGTGGATGATGAAGAAGATAATGATATAATAAAAGTAGCATTAATAGGAAAGCCAAATGTTGGAAAATCATCATTGATAAACAAAATTTTACGGGGAAAACAGAGTAATAGTAAGTGATGTAGCAGGAACAACTAGAGATTCTATAGATACTCCATATGAAAATGAAAAAGGTAAATATGTATTTATAGATACAGCAGGGCTTAGAAGAAAAAATAAAATAAAAGACGATATTGAAAAGTATAGTATAGTAAGAACAATGCTTTCAATAGAAAAAGCTGATGTATGCTTAGTTATGATTGATGCAAATGAGGGAGTAACAGAGCAAGATACAAAAATTGCAGGAGAAGCTCATGAGGCAGGAAAAGGTATTGTAATTGTTGTAAATAAATGGGATGAAGTAGAAAAAGATGAGCATACAATAGATAAGTTTAAAAAAGATGTATATAATAAATTAGCATATTTGGAATATGCACCAATTGTATTTATATCAGCAAAGACTGGGCAAAGAGTAAATAAATTATTTGATTTTATAAATGAAGTGGCAAAAAATAACAGTATGAGAGTATCAACAGGATTACTAAATCAAGTAATAGATGAAGCTATAGCAATAACTCAACCACCAACAGATAAGGGTAAAAGGTTAAAAATTTTATATATAACACAGGCATCTACGAAACCACCAACATTTGTTATATTTGTAAATAATAAAGATATATTTCACTTCTCATACCAACGTTATTTGGTAAATCATATACGTAAAGAATTTGGATTATCAGGTACACCAATACGCGTTATTGTGAGGGAAAAGGAGGAAGAATGATGATGGCATTATATGTAGTAATAGCAGTAATAGCATACTTAATTGGTAGTGTTAATTTCTCAGTGATTTTAAGCAAAAAAATGGCAGGATTTGATGTGAGGGAAAAAGGAAGCGGAAATGCAGGTACAACAAACATGTTAAGGAGTGTTGGCAAAGAAGCGGCAGCACTTACATTAATATGTGATGTATTAAAAGGAATTATTGCAGTTGGAATATCAGCAATGGTGGGCTTAATTGTAAAAAATGCAAATAGTGCACTTTTAGTACAAATTGCAGGACTTGCAGTAGTTGTAGGACACACTTTTCCTATTTTCTTTGGATTTAAAGGTGGAAAAGGTGTTGCAACATCAGTTGGAATATTGTTAATTATAAATTGGCATGTAGGCTTACTTTGCTTGGTATTTGGCTTAATTATAATAGCAGTAACAAGAATGGTATCAGCAGGATCAGTTACAGCAGCTATTTTATATCCAGTTGTTATAGCTTTTGGAGTTGGAAGTGAACATTTTATTGTTGATGGAAACTATTTAATATTTAGTATAATTTTAGCTCTATTTGTAATATTTAATCATAGAGAAAATATAAAAAGAATACTTGCAGGAAATGAAAATAAGTTAAGCTTAAAAAATTAAATATTGATTTAAAGGAATGAAAAAAATGAAAAAAATAACGATAATAGGAAGTGGCAGTTGGGGCTGTGCACTAGCAATAAACTTAGGAATTATTGGTCATGAAATAAAGATATGGTCATATGATGAAGAAGAAAAAAATTTAATAAATAACGAGAAAAAATGTAAATTTTTGCCCAAAGTTAAAATGCCAGACAATATATTTTGTACTAATTCTTTTGAGGAAGCATTAGAGAAAACGGATATTGTTTTGCATGTTACACCTTCAAAGTTCACAAGAGAAACAGTAAAACAATATAAAAAGTTCATAAAAAATCAGGTAGTAGTGATTTGCTCAAAAGGATTTGAAAAAGATTCATTAAAAACATTAGATGAAGTTGTTGCAGAAGAGTTGCCAAATACAAAAATTGCAGTGCTTTCAGGACCAAGTCATGCAGAAGAAGTTTCAATTGAAGTACCAACGGCTTTAGTTGTAGCCTCAAAACATCAAGATGTATGTGAAATGATACAAGAAGAGTTTATGACTAAATCTCTTAGAATATACAGTTGTAATGATGTAAGAGGAGTAGAGCTTGGTGGAGCTTTGAAAAATATAATTGCATTTTGTGCTGGTGTTGGAGCAGGAGTAGGACTAGGAGATAATAGCTTCGCAGCTTTAATTACAAGAGGTTTGAAAGAAATATCTGAACTTGGAGTAGCACTTGGTGGAGAAAAAAATACTTTTTATGGTTTGACAGGGCTTGGAGATTTAATTGTAACATGTTTAAGTGAACATAGTAGAAATAGGAAAGCCGGATATCTTGTTGGAAAGGGCAAAAGCATTGATGAAGCTCGCAAAGAAGTTGGAATGGTAATTGAGAGTATTGATAATATTGAAGTAGCTTACGAACTTGGTAAGAGAAATAATATTGAAATGCCTATTTTAAATACTGTCTACGATATTTTGTATAATGATTTATCTCCTAAAGAGGCTGTTTCGAGATTAATGAATCGCGAAAAAAAGTCTGAATTTTAGATTAATAAGGGTATCTTTCATATAGATACCTTATTAATTTATCTACATTGCTTTCAGTTACATTGATAAAAGCATCTTCATCAAGGCTAATCCACATGTTTATATTGTAAAAATCTCTATTATCAATAAAAGTTCCAACAATATCAGCCATTTCAACTGGATTTTCAAAAGTTTTTTCCCATTTTAAATCGTTTTTTAAATTAAAATTTTTATTATAAAAATCATGTAAAAATTTGGAAATTTCTCCTTTTTGATTACTGTATAAATTAACGATTGTACTCATATTTTGCTACCTTTCCTTTCAAAAGAAGTTGAAACAAATTTGAAAACTTTTTCAAATTTTATTGTGCACTATATTAAAAAAAGAATACAGAGAATATTTGGAGAATTTTTTTGAGATAATAGTAATATACAATAAACTAAAGAAAGGATTTTTGAAATGAAAAATGCAATGTTAAAAGTGAGTGTAACTTTTATAGTAGTTATTATAGCTATTTTTGCTGGGTTAATGTATGCAAGTGCAAATCAAGAAACTGATAAAACTTCGGTTATTGAACAAGAAATTATGTATATGGATTCAAAATTAACAATGCTTGTTAATCTTATGAATAATATTGAATTACAAAATTATCAAGTAGCAGTAACAAAGATTGAAGAAGAAGAATCAGAAACGAGCAGTAAAGAACAAGAAAAAACACAAGAGAAACAATCTGAGGAAGATTCAGGAGAAAACTCAGAAGAAAATAAACAAGAATCACAGTTATCAAGAATGGAACAAGCTTTAATATCAGTTGATGAAGGAGAAACAAATTGGGAAATGATACAAGGAGAAGCTGAGGTATTTTATTCATCATGGGCAACTATTGTATTGAATTTGAATGATATTGGAGTTAGTAATGAAAAGATTTTAGAATATAGTAATTATCAAGATGAGGCTATTATTGGAATAAAAAACAAAGATAAACAAAAGGCTTTGGAAAATCTATCAAATGCATATTCACTATTATACGATTTTATGCAAAATACAGAGATTGAGGATACAAAAAAAGAGGCAATAAGAGCAAAAGGATGTATAATCAGTTCATATGCGAATGTAGAAAAAGATGATTGGGAAGAGGTACAAAATCAAGTTGGAAATGCAGAAGTAATTTTTGTAAATCTTGTAAATGATGCAGAAAAATTGAAAGAGCCACAAAAATTTAATATAAACAAGACATATATATTAATTGGAGAATTAAAAAACTCCTTAAATTTAAAAGATAAGGAGATTTTTTTTATAAAGTATAAAAATATTTTGGAAGAAATGAATACTTTTATTTAGCAGGCTTTATATTTTAATTTACACTTAGACTTTATAAATTTAGAAAAATCTTCAGCAGTTCCTAAAGAGAATGCTTTTTTGGAAATTATAAAAGCATTTTCTTTCGTTACATAGAGATAAAAATATGTATCAGTTTCAAATACTCTACGAAACGAAAAATATTTGTAAATAAAAGAACCATTTTGGTTGATTATTTTTATATCTTTATCATAAAATTCAAAAGTGTTTACATTTTTTGAGGTGATTTTTTCACTTGAAAGTTCTTTTTTTACAGTTATTTGTGGATATATTATACGATATGCTAAAAAAGCAATTAACATAATTGTAATTAGCACTCCTTGAATTCTCATATTTGTATCAAAACAAATTATTATACATAGTAGGAATAGAAAAGCCCAAAGAACAGTATATGCATAATAACCAAAATTATATTTTTTACTATGAAAGCGCAAAAATTCGAGATAAACATCTTGATTATATTCTGTTTTATTTTCGAATAATTTTTCCATAAGATTTCAGTCCTTCCATTTTAATTTCATTCCTCTAAGCTTAATTAATAACATTATATCATAATTAAAACGAACAAATCAAGCTAAAACCTTGATAAAATAGGAAAAATGTAGTAAAATAATAAAGTATTAATATATATTTATATATAGGGAAAAATATATACCTTGGAAAGGAAGGATAATATATATGTATAAAAAATTAGGAATAAGTGATGAACTGTTGTATTTAGCAAATGTCACAGAAAATGAACTTGAAAGAGAATTTAAAGAAATTGATGAAATAGCAATGTATAATAGTCAAAAAGTACTTTTAGCATTTCAAGAAAATCATGTATCAGATATGCATTTTGGAACAACAACAGGTTATGGATATAATGATATAGGAAGAGATTGCGTTGAGAAAGTTTTTGCACAAGTTTTAGGTGCTGAAGATAGCTTAGTTCGTAATCAATTCATATCTGGAACACATGCACTTACAACAGGGTTATTTGCACTTTTAAGACCTAATGATACATTACTTGCAATTTCAGGAAAACCATATGATACTTTAGATGAAGTTATAGGAATCAGAGAAAATGCAAGTTCATTGAAGGCGTTTGGAATTAAATATGAACAGATTGATTTAAAAGAAAATGAATTTGATATAGAAAATATAACTAAAACTTTAAAAAATAAAAAAATAAAATTAATACATATACAACGTTCAAAAGGGTATTCTACAAGAGAAAGTATTGGAATAGATAAAATTGAAAAAGCCATTAAAGAAATTAGAAAAGTAGATAAAGATGTAATAATATTTGTAGATAATTGTTATTGTGAGTTTGTTGAAAAGAAAACACCGTTGGAAGTAGGTGCAGATGTAATAGTAGGCTCATTGATAAAAAATTTAGGAGCAGGTATTGCACAAAATGGAGCATATATTGCAGGTAAGCAAAAATATGTGGAACTTGCAAGTGAAAGACTAAATCCACCAGGACAAGGAAAAGAAGTAGGACCAAGTTTGGGAGTTAATAGAAGCTTTTTACAAGGATTATATTTTGCACCAAGTGTAGTTGCAAGTAGTTTAAAAACTGCTGTTTTTACAAGTTTGCTTATGGAAAAACTAGGATATAATGTTATGCCAAAGGCTACAGATAAAAGGGCAGATATTGTGCAAACAATACAATTTGGTGATGCAGAAAAACTTATTGAATTTTGTAGAGGCATACAAATGGCTTCTGCAGTTGATTCTGATTCACTATTAGAACCTTCTGACATGCCTGGATATGATGATAAAATTATAATGGCAAGTGGAAGCTTTGTACAGGGATCTTCTATAGAAATATCTTGTGATGGACCAATTAGAAAACCATATGTTGCATTTTTACAAGGAGGATTAACGTACGAATATGGTAAAATTGCTGTTTTGAAAGCTGTTGAAAGAATAATGTGATACTATAAAATTTTAGTTTACAAAATTTACATAAAGTGGTATAATTAAGAGGTAGTTAAAAAATGTTGTTACTCATTCTAAAGTTAATTTATTAATTAAGTTAAGGAGGAATCAATATGAAAAATGCAACTAAAATGAATGAGATTCAGGCAATCCAGAAGGTTCTGGAGGAGTATCTTAGCAACCGGAGCGCTACCAAAGCAGCTGTAGAGATTTATGAAAGTCTTCATCCTGATGTTGACATAACCAAAAGCGAAGAGAAAGGGAAGAAGAGCGTCGAAAAACTTGTGTCGGAAAATAAAATTACAGGGGAATTTGAAACTATCACGATTCCCTGCTCTAAAGATCCGATTTATGAAGAAGTGATGAGCTACTACCCCACCAATCAGAATGAACGCATCTTTAAGACATACCTTTACGATGCAATAAACGTATTAGTCGAGGAATTTGAAGTATTTGTCTGTGATCCATCCTTGAAGAATGGAAAACTTCAATTCGTTCCTGGTCGCCCTCCGGCTGTTGGTCATTCATACAATGAGCTGAAGGACTTGGCCAAAAGAAACGGTCTGTGTCTGGGCAAAACTACTGAGTACTTCCTGTTTTTGGGCTGGTTTATTCACAGCTTGGTCAATGAAGGACGTTCGATGCAGTGGGCATGGAATGCAGTATGTACCGACTCAAGAGAGTTGGGACATTACCGCAATTCAGAGGGCGCCATAGGAAATTTCGAATTAACAGGATCCAGGATGGTCGCGGAAAAATGCGACCTTGGTAATACACGAAAAATTTTATATGGAGACGCCCCTGGTAGTATCGTGGTGGTTGGGGGTAGTTATTATGATCATAGTATAATTACTCCGCTCACCAAAGGTGGTGTTCTAGGGGCTGATTGGGATTCTGCCTGGCATATGGACAAATGTGTTGGATGGTTTGTGCGGCGTAAGGCTGGCTGATTGAGGAAGTTACAGTAGCAGGCGATATGATGACAGCTTTTTAATGGTGTCGATTGGTTTGTGCGGAGGAAAGGTACTTCCTGCTAACAGTGAAACTTAAATTGTAATAAACTATGGTTTAGAAATTTACAGTAGAGAGTTTGAATATTGGTGGCTGGTTTGTGCGCCGGATGGAACTTCCTACAGATAACGTACCTGAATGATAGAGCTCTCTAATTTAGAGGGCTCTATTTTCAAGTATTTAAAAAATTTTTTAAATAGTTGTAAAATTGTGCAAAATAATAAGTATAATTTTGAAAAAATGTAGAAATTTTTACAATTATTTCTTGTTTTAATTCCTAATTTTCTGCACATTATATATATTGAAAAACGATGAAAAATGTTTTTCAAATATATATGATAACTTTCCTGGGAGGTGAATTAGGAATGGCAAACTCAAACAACAATAGAAAAGTAGTTCCAGAAGCTATGGACGCATTAGATAAGTTCAAATATGAAGTAGCTAGTGAAGTTGGTGTTAATTTAAAAAATGGTTATAACGGTGATATCTCTTCAAGAGATGCTGGAAAAATAGGTGGTAACATGGTTAGAAAATTAATACAACAAGCTGAAAACCATATGATTGGTAAATAACTTGATTACTAGCGGATAGTATAGGCAGTGGTATAAATTTTGCTTTTATATACATAAAGGCAGGGTTTGTACCCTGCCTGTTTTACTAGAGTAATTCAAAGCGTGTAAATATCCTGTTCTAACACAAGCCCATATCGAATACAATTAAACAAAAGCAAACAGGGGGAGTGTTCATGAATGGGAAAATAAAGCACACTGTACTTGGTGGAGGAAAATCCATATCAAGTAAGCAGACAATAGAAGAACGTGCATGCCTACTTGCACGATATATAATAGATTCAAAAGATACAGTAAGAGGAGCTGCAAAAAAATTTGGAATTAGCAAAAGTACAGTACATAAGGACGTAAGTGAAAGATTATTAAAAATAAATCCTGTACTTGCAACTGAAGTAAGAAAGATACTTGATGAAAATAAAGCAGAAAGACACATAAGAGGAGGGATGGCTACTAAATTAAAATATGGTGCAAAAACAAAAGTTAGTTAAAAAGGCAGGAGGCTCAACCTGCCTTGTATTAAGGAATAAATTGTTACGAAAAAGAGAAAAGGGAAAAATTGAAGTGAAAAAAGTTGAAAGAAACGCTAGAACCCTTGATACTGTAGAGAGAGACTGTCCAACAAATAAAAAATAATAAATAAGAATATAAAAAAGAACTCATGAATTTAAGAAAAATTTGTGAGTTTTTTGTTTAGCAATAAAAAGGTTGAAAAAAACAGAGAAA
>CANQKB010000047.1 GCA_947624405.1 uncultured Clostridia bacterium | reverse complement strand
ATTAAATTTTCATTACAAAACTATTACAACTACTGACTTTCGGTTTTTTTGTTGTTTAAAACCATTATCCTGTAACACTCGTTCAGTAACAGTTGTTACAATTCACACCCTAACTAGTAGCTAAGCATGGAGGAATGTTTTAAAAATCGAAGTGAGTTCGACCTACTCGTTTACTTGCTTGTATTGTTTTAAATTCGTATCTATATTTTAACATTCCAATTTATCTTAAACGCCTTGGAGAATGCAACGACGCATTTTTAAAATCATTTCCTCAGGTAGCTTAGCGAAAATTGGTTGTAAATTGTAATCACAACTACATTACATAAAGCAAAATACATAAAAAATGCAACAAACTAGCAATACAAATGCAAATGTGAAAAATAGAATGCATATACTTATGCTTTTTGCCTATTCCATAAAGTACTGCACCAATTGTATATACAATTCCACCAGAAAGAAGTAAAATAAATCCTGCCACTCCTAAACTATTGTATACAATTGAAATTTTAAATATAATACACCATCCCATTACTAAATAGCAAATCATAGAAAACTTTTTATACTTTTTTAAATCTATTGAATTAAGTACAATTCCCAATCCTGCCATTAGCCATATAATTCCAAAAATAACCCAACCTGTGACAGAATTTGCTTCTCTTAAAGTACACAAAGTAAAAGGAGTATATGAGCCTGCAATAAGTAAAAATATTGAGCAATGGTCCAATATTTGAAAAACCTTTTTCCCTTTACATTGTGGTTTCAACCCATGATAAATACTAGACATTGTATAAAGTAAAATCATCGTAGCTCCAAATATTGCACCACTTATTATCCCATAAACATTATGATGTATAGAAGCTCTAATTACACATAATACTGTTGCCACAATTCCTAAAGCTCCCCCAACTATGTGTGATGTCATATTAAAAATCTCTTCACCTTTTGTATATGTAGGAAGTACTCTATCACTTAGCTTTACTCTATTCATATTAACATTTCATTCCTTTCCAATGCATAACTCTCTCTAATTTTCTAACATCTCTTGTTTAACAGTCTCTACAATTCCTTTAACATATCCATCTTTATTTTCAATTAGACTTTTTAAATTCTCATCATTATTCAAATATCCAAGTTCTAACAAATATGCTTCTACACCGATATTAGAATTATAATAATTATTTTTACCATATTCCTTATTTCTACCATCAACATACGCTCCTGTTGCAATTCCTCCAGTTTCTCTTATCATATATAAATACGGTGTATTTTCTGTTATATTATATGGTTCATATCCTCCACTATTAGCATCATTTATTGAATCTTCAATTTCCCAATCCTTAAAAGTTCTAGCATATACTCCATCCATCTTACCATATGTAGCAGTAAGTGTAGAATAATTTGTTTTGGCATATTCTACAATATTTTTAGAAAAAGTTTTTGCAATCTTAAAATCTATATTTGGTGCAGTATATACTTCAACTCCACTTTCTGAATTTTCTTCTGTAATACTATTTAAATGAATAGAAATCACATATTTTGCTTTAGATTTTCCAACTAGATTAACCCTTCCATCTTCATCATAAACAGAATGTGTACCAAAAGTTTCTTCATTTTCATTACCTGTTCTTGTTATTAATACCTTAAGGCCTAATTTTTCTAACTCTTCTTTTACCTTTTGTGAATATTCCAAAGTCAAATCCGCTTCTCTATATCCACCATATTCAGCCCCTGTATCAGAGCCACCATGACCTGGATCTATGACTATATCATATACATCTTTTGGAAGCTTTGATTTCCTTGCCTCTATTTGCATATACTCTATGTCTCTATCATCTAAATCGTATACATCAAATTTCACTACAACCTTATTATTCGTATTTTCCCTTGTAATTGTATAATATTCTATATTTTTATAATCAGTTTTATTTCCTAATGAATAATATTTTTTCTTATTTTTTCCATATTCAACTTTAGCAAAAATATAATATTTGCTTTTTGAAAATTCCTCTAAATTGATTCCTTTATTCAATAAATCAGATGTATGAAACTTATATCCATTTTCTGTTTCTTCATATTTCACATTTATTTCTACTTCACTTTTATTTAGTGGTATCAATACTAAATTTATATCTCTTATTTCTTCTGTTTTTTCTGGTATCTCTCCTTCTATATTTAAATGTGTACCATAAGCAATATATTTCGTTACACTAGCCTGCTCATCTTCCACTTTTTCAAATATACTTTTAATGCTTTCTCTATTAAAAACAAACTCATTTAATCCAAACATGATAGCAATTATACCTCCTATAATCGCTATCAATACAACTATTATTTTAACAAATATCATTAATACTCTTTTCATTATTCCTCCACTACATCATACTCATATACACAGATTATTTTTGTATGAACTGTTATTTCATCTATTTCTTGATTTATTCTAAATAACTTTTGTTTCTTTGGCTCTAATTTCAATTTACTTATATTAGTTATAATCTTATCTGAAATATTCATTCCTAATGGAAGTGTCCTATTTGTATTATCATAGTAAATTATATTTGTTAAAGCTATGGCTTTTGTTTTTTCTTTTAATTTTATACTATACAAATTAATCTTATCTACTTCTTTTGCAGTATCTATTGCATTTTGAGGATTCATGTATAAGATACTATATGTTTGATTGTTTAGTGGTGCATCACTTGCAAAGAAAGCATTTAATTTCATACCAAATTTTGCTTTATTTAATGCACTTCTTAAGTTTTTTTCAATTTCTTCTAATACTTCGATGAATTTTTCATTTTCTGTATTTTTATTTATCTCAAGTATTCTAAACTTACTCTTCTTAATCTCTCTGTGTTTTTCATTTCCTAATATACTTAATTTAGTTTTGTCTTCTGTAATTCCACCAAATATGTCAAATTCCTCTGATGAAAATAGCATTTCTTCTTGCAAAGCTTCTTCTTTAATTTCCTTTAACTTTCTTTTAAATCCTAACTTTTTTCCACTTTGCAATTCATTTATATTCTCTAGCACATTTGTACTAGCTATAAATATGCTATCACATTCTTCTTTTGACAAATTTTCTCGATTAATTTTATCTAATCTTTTTCCTATTTCTTCAAAATCTTCATTTAAATTAATAGTTTTTTCTATTTGTATTTTGTTTTTTTCTTGTTTTTCTGGTTCAGCAAGTCCGTAACAAATTATCTTTGTTTACAAATTTCCAAAATTCAAAAATGCTCTTTTTATGCTCTTCAATCTCATCAATATAACTTTTTGCATTTTCTATTCTTTTATCTAATCTTTCAATAGAACTTTCAATAGCTTTTATATCTAAGTTTGCATTTTTTATTTGTGTTTCAGTTCTTTCTAGAATTTTTGTAACATTTATTAAATCCTCAATTGTATAGTATTCTTTATCGTCATATATAACTTCCTCTGGATTTATCTTTTCTTTTTCTCCATCTTTTAAAATTTCTTCTGCTTCTTCTATTTTTTCAGTTTTTCTCTTAAAAAAATATCTTATTCTACCAAAAAATGTTTTTTTACATTCTAGATATGTTGTAACCTGTTTTTGCCTAATTCTATATTCTTCTGTCTTTTCTTTTTCTATTTTTTTTAGTTTTTCTAATTTCTCTTCAAGCACAATAATTTCTTCATTTTGTTCTTCACATATGTATTTATTTTTCAAAAACTCTTCTCTAATAAACTTGCTCAATGTCTCATAATCTAAAGTTTTTGAAAGTTGATTCATATTATATATAAATTCTAGTCCACCATTTTCTGCTATCCTTGCTTCAAAACTATATTTGTTTGGGAATTCTGTCTGCAAGATAAATAATGCTTTAATTAATTTATAGAATTTATTTGCTTCTTCATCTGTATCTAAACTAATTTTATATATGCTTGTTACTATATCGTATACATTAGTTTGTCCAACTATTTGGAAACTCATATTTTCTTTTTTATCATACACTTCATACATTAAAGGCCATTCTTTAGTAAATTCCCATAAGTATTTCTCTATATCTGCAATCTGTGTTTTTGAAAAATACTTTTTTGAGTAATCTAAATAGCTTATTGGTACAAAGATTTGTTTATCAACCCCAGTCTTTTGATACTCAATTTGCTCCTTTATTAAGTAAAATAAACATGAGCAATCTAAATCTTCTATTGTTGCAATCATATAATAACTTTTACTATATTCAGAATAGTATATTTGCCATAAATAATTTTCTTTGTATTTTACTTTAAAAGGAATTCCTTTTTCTAGCTTTTTTTGTTCTTCTTCTAACTCCTTTATTTCTTCGATTTTCATTTCTTCAATCATCTTTAAAAATAAGGTGTGTTTTAGTATTCCTTCTTCTCCTTCTGGAATTAAATATGTATACAAAGGTGATGCCATTTGATATTTTTCTTGTATAGTATTCATTCGATTTGCTCTTGTAAGTAAAATTCTAATTTTGCTTATTGGTACATACTTATATACTTTGTACTTTTTTTCTTCATAATTTCTTGCAGGTTTCATTTCTGCATTTATTGGTTCTTGCAATATTTCTGGGATTTTATTTAAATCTAAACCAATGTATTTTAAATTTTTTTCTATATCTTTTGTGTTATCTGCCATTTTTTCTATCATTCCTTTCACAAGGCAGTAATTTTCCTTCTATATTCTACTATACCTTTTGGAATAAATCAAGATTTTAATGAATAAATTAATTAAAATAACCCAAACAAAATCTGCTTGGGCTTTTTTCTATATATTTATATAAGTTCTTGGATTCTCATATGCTCCATCTTTCAAAATTTCAAAGTGTAAATGAAAATCATCTAAAATTTCAAAACTTGCAGTATTTCCTACAGTACCAATAGTTTGTCCCTTTGTTACATTCTCTCCAACTTTAACAAATTCAGCAGTTAAAAGATTAGCATATCTTGTCTCATACCCATTAGCATGACTTATTATTACAGTAATACCATATCTTGGGTCATTCTTTATAGCAGTAACAGTTCCATCCTCTGCTGACTTCACAACAGTCGTTTTATCCGCTTTAATATCAATACCTGTATGCGAAGTCCATTCTTTTAGCGTTTCAGAATATACTAAATCCTCTTTTGCATATTCTTTCATAAGAGTACCTTCTACTGGTATTTCAAACACAAGTTCTTTTACTGTATTTTCTTCTTTTACCGTTTCACTTACTTGTTTTGGAGTCTCTTCTGGCTCAGTATTTACAACATTTTCAGTTTGAGTAACATTTTGTGAAACTTCACTTGTATTTTCTTGCTCTGTACTTGTAAGCATAGCTTCTTCATTTTCAACACTTGATACTTGCATTTCCTGCTCCATTTCATCTACGCTTCTACCAATTTGTGAACTTGTTTCCTCTGTTTCATTTTCACTTTCTGTATCTGCAATTCTTGCTGAAAGACTATCTGTTTCCATATCTGCATACAAATTATCTAAATTTTTATTATATATTACAAGAGTTGTAAAAAACACAATTATGCCTATTATAAGTATTATTCCTGCGACATATATTTCTGTCTTTACTCCCCTTCCAGTATCTTTAGTTCTTTTCCCACCTATATTTCTTCTTCTATCTTCTTTCATACAAACCTCCATTCTAGCAACATTTGCCCATCTTTTATTGTTAAACAATACGGTTAGGCTACTTTAGTTTTGCAATAATTAATTTTGCACACGTGCCTTTCTTTATTATAAGTATTGCCTTATTTTGAAGATTTATACAAAAAAAGGAAATTTATTTCTATTCTAATTTTGTAATCTCAGTATTAGTATAAAAATGCGTTAATATATCTTTATATGTATATCCTTGCTTAGCCATAGCGTCAGCTCCTGTTTGGCTTAATCCTACACCATGTCCATATCCTATCACATCAAATTTAATATTTTCACCTTCTTTAGAAACTGTAAATCTAGCAGACCTCAATCCTAAAAGTGTTCTTGTTTCTACTCCAGTTAATATTCTATTCCCAAATTGCACTTTTTTTACTCTCCCACCTGGTGTATATTCCTGTATTTGACCAAATTTTTCATCATCAAAATTTATTTCAATATCCGAATATTTTTCTTTAATTTTCTGTACAAATTCATCTTTAGTAAATATTGCTTCCGAATGATATTGAGTATAATTTTCTTCTCCTTGAGTTTCTGCTGGCATAAGGTATGGAAGATCACTTCCTCCCCATACTTCTGACACATTTTCTGTTTTTCCTCCACTATTAGAATGAAAAAAAGCATTTATCAATTCCCCATTATACGTTATCACTTCACCTAATGTGCAATTTACAGCTTCTACAAGTTTATTCCATTTTTCCTGTTTATTATCTTCCCATTTGGCAAACCTATCCTCTTTTGAAATCCAAGCTTGACAGCATGTTGATGAATCGCATATATCTGCCCCCTCATGTGGAGTTCCTGTAATTATTTTATATAAAGTATATGTTCTTGCTGACACACTTTGTGCCTTTAATGCTTCTAGTTCAAAATCTACAGGCATTTCTCCTGCAATAACTTCTACTATGTATTCATCTAGTGGTACTTCTTCAATTTCTCCTGTTTTGCTATGCAAAAGTTTAATTGTACCAAAATTACTATATGAATATTGTTCTACACTTAATTCTGGAATTTCTACTTTTTCTTCTTTTTCCTTCTTTTCACTTTTAAATTTTACTGTAAATATTATAGGTATTAAAAAACATATACCAACTATAATTAGAATATATATTGTTACCTTTTTCATACTGCCTCCAAACTATTTCTCATTTTATCTAAAACTTTTTTCTCGATTCTTGATACTTGTACTTGTGATATACCGTAAGATTTTTCCTACTTCTGTCTGTGTTTTATTCTTATAAAACCTAAGCACTATTATCTGCTTTTCCTTGTTATTTAATTCATTAATTAATTGATTAACAGTTATTTTATCTATTATCCCATTTTCTTCATTTTCTACTGCTGGAATTTTGTTTATCAATTTATTATTCTTTTCATCATCGCTTTTTCCTTCTTCATATATCGATTCTACAGGATTTTTTGCTTCTAATGCAAATGCTATTTCTTCTCTATTTACTCCTAAAGCTGTTTCAAGCTCTTTCATTGTTATATTTTGTCCTGTTTTTCTTAAATGCTCTTCTTCTATTTTACTTATCTTCATATTCAATTCTTTCACTTGTCTACTTACTTTTATTATTCCGTCATCCCTTATAAATTTTTTTATTTCTCCTATTATATATGGAACTGCATATGTAGATAATTTAACATCATAACTTGTGTCAAATCTTTTTATTGATTTAATAAATCCTATACATCCAATTTGATATAAATCTTCTGTTTCAAATCCCCTTCCACAAAATCTTTTGACAATGCTCCATATAAGACCGTTTGTTATTTTCTATCAGTCTTGTCATTGCCTCATCGTCTCCGTTGCCCTGCTCTTTCTATGTCTTTAATATTATTTTCATACATTTAGACTTGTCTCTCCTTTAGTTTTTTATTTAATAGTTTTTGTCATTGTTACTTTTGTTCCAAGTCCAAGTATTGATTCAACTTTTAGTTCATCCATAAAGCTTTCCATTATTGTAAAGCCCATTCCAGATCTTTCCAAATCTGCTTTTGTTGTATATAATGGTTCTTTTGCTATATCAACATTTTCTATTCCCTTTCCTGTATCTGATATTTCAATTATTATTTTTCTTTTATCTATTTTGCAGTTTATTTTTATAACCCCAATTTCTCCTTCATATCCATGTATTATACAATTTGTTACTGCTTCTGATACTGCTGTTTTAATATCTGCAATTTCTTCTATTGTTGGATCTAAACTTGCTGAAAATGCTGCAACTGCAACTCTAGCAAAAGCTTCATTATTTGACTTACTTAATATTTCTAAAGTCATCTCATTATCGCATTTACTCTGCATTGCTTATTCTCCTTTCTAACTTATTTTTATTATTTTTGGTATTCCACTCATTTCTAAGATTTTTTTTATATTTGTTTTTACATTTATCATCTCTATATTTCCACCTAACATTTTCGTTACTTTATACCTGCCTATTAACATTCCGATTCCTGCACTGTCCATAAAAGAAACCTTATCAAAATCAAATATAACCTTTTTAGGAATACGTCTTTCAATTTCATCATCTATTTGCCTCCTTATTTTCTCTGACCAATGATGGTCTATTTCTTCTGTAATTTTAAAGGTTAAGAGCTTGTCCTCTTCATCATAATTTACATTCATGCATAACCCTCCTTCATTTTTACTTTTACTATTATACATCACTTGGTATTTTTTTCCAATAGCGAAATTTAGGAAGTTTTGACGAATTACAACTTTCGGTCGACTTTTTTCGACATATTTATTTTAATTAAGTTCACAAAAAGCCATGGTGTATTACACCACGGCTTTTTTATATATTATATTATTTTTAATGAATAATTGTGAAATACCTAATATCTTTAATTTCTTATCATACAACAATTGTTAAACTTTTCTAAAATTAACCGTTTTTATCCAAATATTCCTTTTTTCCTTACAGGAGGCTGTTCATTCATAGTTTTAGCTAATTTTTCAAGTAAATCTCTTTGCTCTTTTGTTAACCTTTTTGGCGTTTGAACAACAATTGTGAATATAAAATCACCTCTATATTTACCATTTATACTTGTAAATCCTTTTTGTCTAATTCTAAATTTTGTACCTGTTTGTGTTCCTTCTGGTATTCTATAACTTTCTGTTGTTCCATCAACCATAGGTACTTTTATATCAGCCCCAAGTGTTGCTTGAGTTATTGTTACTGGTATATCACATAATACGTCATTTTGTTGCCTAATATAAACTGAATTATGTTTAATATGGACAACAATATATAAATCTCCCTTTGGTCCACCATTGTTTCCTGGAGCACCTTCATTTCTAAGTACTACAGTTTGGTTATCATCTATTCCTGCAGGGATTGATATGCTAATTCTAGTCTGTTTTCTTACTTTACCCTTGCCTCTACAATTTTCACAAACTTCTTTTATTATCTTACCAGTTCCACCACATGCTGTACATGTTCTTGCTGTTTGCATTTGTCCAAATAACGTAGATTGAATCTGCCTTATCTGCCCAGTTCCACCACACATTGTGCAAGTATCAACCTTTGTTCCTGGTTTTGCACCACTTCCATGGCAAACATCACACGTATCCTCACGAGACAAATTAATTTGTTTTTTTACTCCCATATATGCTTCTTCAAAAGTTATTTCAATATCATGCCTTAAATCTGCACCCTTAGATGGTCCATTTGAAGTTCTTTCCCTTCTCCTAGACCTTCCTCCTCCAAATATTGAAGATACTATATCATCTAAATCTATATCGAATCCATCAAATCCATCAAAACCAGTTGATGAATATTGATAATATCCTCCCCCTGGTCTTGCTCCATTAAATCCACCTTGCGAAGCATTATGACCAAACCTATCATACATTGCCCTTTTTTGTTTATCTGACAATGTCTCATAGGCTTCGTTTACCTCTTTAAATTTTGCCTCTGCTTCTTTTTTATTATCTGGATTTGCATCAGGATGATATTTTTTTGCGAGCTTTCTATATGCTTTTTTTATCTCTTCTTCAGTTGCAGTTTTTTCTACTCCAAGCACTTCATAGTAATCTCTTTTTTCAGCCATTTTACACCGTATATTCTAGTTTTTAACTAGAATATTTCTCCTTTTCTTTATATTTTATTAAATTATGAGGTTGGATTTATATAGTTTTCCAACCTCTTTTTTATCTAATATTTTTTGTAATCTTATAATATATAAATCACAAGGCTATTCTGTTTAAAACTAATTATTTTTATCATTATCTTCTACATTATAGTCTGCATCATATACATTTCCATCAGTGCCTTCTGTTGGTCTCCCTTCTGCTCCATTAGCATTTGCTCCTTGAGCTCCACCTTGTGCTCCTGCATTTGGATTTGCTTGTTTATATAATTTTTCTGATAATTCATAGAATACTTGTGTTAATTTTTCTGTAGCTTGTTTGATATTTTCTGTATCTGTTCCTTCTAGTGCTTTCTTTAAACTATCAACTTCTGTCTCAACTTTTGCTTTTTCTTCTCCACTTATCTTATCTCCAAGCTCTTTCATTGTCTTTTCACAGTTATATACTAAACTTTCAGCATTATTTCTAATTTCGATTTCATCTTTTTTCTTCTTATCTTCGCTAGCATGTGCTTCTGCATCTTTAACAGCTTTTTCAATATCTTCTTCAGATAGATTTGAACTTGCAGTAATTGATACATTTTGTTCATTTCCTGTTGCCATATCTTTTGCAGATACATGAACTATACCATTTGCATCAATATCAAATGTTACTTCGATTTGTGGTACTCCTCTTGGTGCTGCAGGAATTCCTGTTAATTGGAATCTTCCTAATGTTTTGTTATAAGCAGCCATTTCTCTTTCACCTTGTAAAACATGAACTTCTACTGAAGTTTGACCATCTGCAGCTGTTGAGAATATTTGTGATTTTTTAGTTGGTATAGTTG
>CANQKB010000046.1 GCA_947624405.1 uncultured Clostridia bacterium | reverse complement strand
GATGCCATTGATGCACTAGAATTAATAAACAAACCTAGTGATTTAGGTCAATTAGATGACACACCAAAAACTGGTACAAATAATTTACCTGCCATAGTAGTAGTAATTGCATTAATAATTTCTTTTTTTACACTTTCAATATTGAAAAGGAAAAACAAACATTATATGTAAATAATATAAATTAAGAAAAAGCATTGCTATCCAAACTTGGATAGCGTTTTTTTGAATTAACAACATTTATTTCATTGCTTCATCAAATACCTTTGCCAAATATTTCATACTATTTGCACATTCATCTAAAGTATTGCCAGTTGCTCCAACTTCAATAATAGTAGTTGCAGTAGTCATATTTTGATTATACCTAGAATCCCTTAATATTATTGGTCTAAACAATCCTGGATACATTTCATTTGCAATTCTTTGTACTTTTACTGCAAAAGCAAAATTTTGCCTCCAATTTGGATGTGTCAAACCACCTCCATCTGTGCCGATAACAAACATAAGTTGTGCACAAATATCTTCACCTATTTGCACCTTTGGTCCATATGTATTTGCACCTACTGCATCTCTATGTAAATCAATCGCAATTTCAGCATCTGGATTTTGCTCTAAAATTGCTGAAAAAGTTTTATGAGATCTATCATATGCTCCATTATATGATGGATAATCATGATATGTCTTATCATGCACCACAGTTTTTCCATATTGTTTCAAACATTCTTCTAATTCATCTCCTACTCTTGCAACAGTATAATTTAAATCTGTTGTGCGATACACTCCTGTCATTTCATAGTTATATTTTTCACTTGAGGTGTAGCTTTCACATGTATGTGTATGATAAATTATAACCTTATCTTTGTTATTAAGTTCATAATTTGAATTTATAATTAATTCTTGTATATCATTATATGAAGATTGATTTTTTACTTTTATGCCTCCTTCATCATAGTTATATGAAGCTTCTATGTTATTTTCTAAAATCACTTTTGTCTCTATTTTATCACTTTGCTGAATTGTCTTATCCTCTTGTGGGATTTCCTCTTTAATTTCTTGAGTATTTTCCTCTGCTACTTGTATATTCTCCCATTCCTTTATATTATCAAACATCTCAAGTTCAATTCCTAAAATATTGTACTTTCTTTCTATTACCTCCCCTTCACTCTCTTTTGCGATTTCTTCATTTGCCATAAATGGCAATTCTAATTTTAAATAATTTAAAAAAGAAGAAGAATTTTTTTCTAAAACATCAAATGTTTCTAATTCTTCTTTTTCCTTTAATAATATCATTCCTGAAGCTACAATTATTATCAAAAATATAATAATGCACGCATATTTTATTAAATCTTTTATATTTATTACAGCTATATTCATTAATTAATTTACCAAACCTCTCTTAAAAACATCTTCTGTCAAATCTAAAATCATTAATTAATAAATATGCACAATAAAATAAGTTTATGAACAACCAATTAAAAATATATTTCTTTTTCTTCTATAATAATTCCTGGATCTCCGTGTCCTGGATAAATTAATGTATCATCTGGCAATATAAGTAATTTATTTTTAATAGAATTAAGCATTTCTTTTTCATTTCCGTGTAGGAAGATCGCATCTGCCATACGTACCTTTAAATAGAGTATCACCTGAAAAAAGTAACTTATGTTCTAATGAATATAAAGAACTTCCTCCTTTTGTATGTCCTGGTGTATAAATTACCTTAAGCTCTATATCTCCGCACATGTAAAACATCATCTTCATCTACTCTACAATCTGCCGCTGTTTCTACATTTTTTCCTCCTACAAATGGAGTTAAATTTACAGCAGGATTCTGCAAACTATCATATTCATACCTATGTATCAATACTTTTGCATTTGTTCTTCTTTTTATTTCATCAAGACCAGCTATATGATCTCCATGACAATGAGTTAAGTATATATATTTTAATTTAACACCTAATATTTCTAGAGTATCAATTATACGGTCTGGTTCTCCTGCTGGATCTACAACCATTGCTTCTTTTTTACTTTCATCTGCAATAATATAACAATTTGTCATGTTGCCAATCATTGTTTCTATTTTTAATCTTTTTAAAATCATTTGTATTCCTCTATTTCTTTCTTTTTACTTCATATACACTATCTATTTTTCTTAAAGCCTTTATTACTTTATTTAATTTATTTAAATCCTCTACTTCAAGTGTTAATTGTGTTATTACTATCCTTTCTTTGCTTATCTTTGAATTTATAAGTAGCATATTTGCTTTCAAATTATTCATTTCCCTTGCAATATCTGCAACAAGTCCATCTCTATCATTTGAATGTATCTCAATTTCTACCTTGTATGAAGCTTTTTCTGTATTACACCACTCTACATCGATAATTCTTTCTTCTTCCTGAAATAAATCCTTGATATTTATGCAATCTTTTCTATGAACTGAAACGCCTCTTCCTCTTGTAATATATCCTATTATTTCATCTCCTGGAAGTGGATTACAACATTTAGCAAATTTTACCAAGCAATTATCAATTCCTTTTACAATTACCCCTGACTTCGTATTTTTCACAACTGGCTTACTCTTTGTCGTAAGTTCTTGTATCTTAGCATCAATATTTTCTTCTTCATGTTCTTTTCTATATTCAAATAAAAGTCTAGAAATTATTTTTCCTGCTGAAATTGCTCCAAATCCTACTGCTGCATACATATCATTTATATTATGATAATTATATCTTTCTAAAGTAACATCCAAATATTCTTGTTTATATAACTGTTCTTCATGCATTCCAATTCTTTTAATTTCTCTTTGCAATAGTTCTTTTCCTTTTTCGATATTTTCTTCTCTATCTTCTTTTTTGAACCATTGAAGAATTTTATTTTTAGCACTTGAACTTTTTACAAATTTTAACCAATCACGACTAGGTCCTTTTGGATTATCTGTTGTTATGATTTCTATAATATCTCCATTGTTTAACTTTGTAATAATTGGCATCATTTTGCCATTTATTTTTGCTCCAGTCATTCTATTGCCAACCTCTGTATGCACATTATATGCAAAATCAATTGGAGTTGAACCTTTTGGCAAAACCTTTATATCTCCATTTTTAGTAAATACATAAACTTCATCTTCAAATAATTCTGTTTTTAATATTTCCAAAAATGCTTGTGGTTCTTGCATTTCCTGTTGCCATTCCAATGTTTCTCTAAGCCATGATAATTTATCCTCTTCTACCTTTACTGTTGTTTTCTTATTTTTATTTGCTTCTTTATATGCCCAGTGTGCAGCAATTCCATATTCTGCAATTCTATGCATATCCCACGTACGAAGTTGTACCTCAAAAGGCGTACCTTTTGGTCCAATCAAAGTCGTATGTAAAGATTGATACATATTCGCCTTTGGCAAAGCAATATAATCTTTAAATCTACCCGGCATAGGGTTATATAGCTCATGAACTACACCTAATGCTGCATAGCAATCCTTAACCGAATTTACTATTATACGTAATGCTAATAAATCATAGACTTGATCCAACCCTATATTATCTCTTTGCATTTTTCTATAAATACTATAAATATGTTTTGCTCTTCCTGTAATTTGTGCATCTATTCTTTGTAATTTTAATTCCAAGCTTATCTGTTTTTTTATTTTTTCGATAAAAGCTATTCTTTCTTCCCTTTTTTCATCTAAGCCTTCAACTATTTCTCTATATTCTTCTGGTTCTAAATATTTAAAAGCCAAATCCTCTAATTCCCATTTAATAGAATAAATACCTAATCTATTTGCAAGAGGTGCATAAAGATCCATTGTTTCTTGTGCATTTGCAATCTGTCTTTCTCTTTTTAAATATTTCAAAGTCCTCATATTATGAAGTCTATCAGCAAGTTTTATCAAAATAACCCTTATATCTTTTCCCATTGCCAAAAACATTTTCCTGTAATTTTCGATTTGCTCTTCTTCTCTTGTAGTATATTGAAGTTTTCCTAATTTTGTAACTCCATCAACCATTGAGCCAATCTCTTCTCCAAATTCCTGAATAAGCTGTTCTTGTGTTACCGGAGTATCTTCAACAACATCATGCAAAATTGCAGCACATATTGTAGCTTCATCTAAATTTATTTCAGACAAAATATATGCTACATTTAATGGGTGAATTATGTATTCCTCACCAGATAACCTTTTTTGCTCTGCATGATTATCTTTAGCAAAATTGTATGCTTTAAGAATCAATTTTGCATTTACCCTTTTTCTATTTTTTTTCAACATATTAATAACATCATATATAGTTATCTCTTTTTCATTTTGCATGAGTTTTCCTCCCATATTTAAGACTATTTTTTAAAGACTGACAATAACAATCTCTCACTTGCCGTTCGTTCAAAAATTAGTAGATTGCTAGGATGTCAAGAAAAATTACCACAGACTAGGCTGCTGCCTGTCAAGAATAATTTTTCGAAGACTGACAATAACAGCCTCTCACTTGCCGTTCGTTCAAAAATTAGTAGATTGCTAGGATGTCAAGAAAAATTACCGCAGACTAGGCTGATGCCTGTCGAGGATAATTTTTTGAAGACTGACAACGCAAGATGCTGATTTTTGGACGAACTTACAAGGATTTGGAGATATCCTTTATATTAATCTGCATATTTTCAAATCCATTAAAAGCATTAATCTCGAGATTACCAACAACATCAACCTTATCGCCAAGCTTATAAAATCCAGCCAAATCTCCCAAATTAAATCCTATTGCATCAATTAAAGCATTCTCATCTTGTATTCTAAGCTTCAAATGTTTTCCATCAGTCACTGTCCTTATTGACTCAATCTTTACATTTCTTAATAAAAATAATGGTGTTTCATTTGCCTCTCCAAATGGTTCTAACTTTTCAAGTTCCTTTATAATTTGTGGTGTAAGTTCCTTTGCACTTATCTCCATATCAATGTTCAAAACTGGTTTTATTTCTTGTATATTCAAGCTTTCTATATAATCATTCATATCATGCCTGAAAGCTTCTAAATTTTCCTTTTTCAAACATACTCCAACTGCCATTGCATGCCCACCATATTTTTCAAGGTGTTTACTAACATTTACCAATGCCTCATGAAGATCAAGTCCAGATACACTTCTTCCAGAACCTTTACACATTCCATCTTCTTCACATAATAAAATACTTGGTTTTAAATACATATCAGTTATTTTAGATGAAACGATGCCAATTACTCCATGATGCCATCCTGTATTAGAAAGGATTATAATATTTTTGTATTCATCCTTATTTTGTTCAATTTGTTCTATAGCATTTTCAAGTATTTGTTTTTCTGTTGTTTGTCTTTTCACATTATACTCATTTAATCTATTTGTAAGTTCTTGTATTTTTTCAAAATCATCTGTTAAAAAAAGATTAAGTGCATTTTCTGCTGCTCCCATTCTCCCACATGCATTTACTCTTGGAGCTATTCCATATGAAACTACACCAGAATTAATTTTTTTAAATCCACACGATTCTATTAAGCATTTTAATCCTAAATTTTTCTGTGCTACAATTAATTTTAAACCAAGCTTTGTAATTACCCTATTTTCATCAACTAATGGAACTATATCAGAAATTGTACCAAGTGCTACTAAATCAAGATATTTTAAATACTCCTTTGCATCTAAATTTAGTTTTATTGATATTGCTTGAATTAATTTAAAAACTACACCAACACCTGCAAGTTCTCTAAATGGATATTTACTATCTGCAATTTTAGGATCAACAACAGCTATTGCTTTTGGTAAAATTTCCAAAGGTTCATGATGATCAGTAACTATTGTATCTATTTTCAATGAATTTGCATATTCAACTTCATCTATCCCTGAAATCCCACAATCAACTGTTATCATAAGAGTTGCTCCACTATCTACAATTTCTTTAATTGCAGGAGAATTTAATCCATATCCTTCTTTTAGTCTGTTAGGAATGCGATATCCTACTTCCATTCCTCTTTCTTCTAAAAATTTCTTTAGTACTGTGGTACTTGTTATTCCATCAACATCATAATCTCCAAAAATAACTATTTTTTCCTTTTTATCTATTGCTTCTATTATTCTTGAAATTGCTTTTTCCATATCTGGTAATAAAAATGGATCATAAAAATCATTTCTTGTAGGTTCTAAAAATATTCCTATTTGTTCATCATTCAAACCTTTATTAGCTATAATCTGAGCTGTTATCATACTTATACTAAATTTATCTGCTATTTCTTTTGCCCTTTTAACATCATTTTGTACAAATTGCCATCTCTTGCTCATTTTTTATCCCATTCCTTCCTAAGGCACAATTTAATTTTCCTTTTGTACATTTAATATCCCTCAGAAAAGTTTGCTTTCTCTCCTGAGGGACTTTTTTTATTGTATAACATCCTGGACTGATTCCGCAATTATTTTATTTACATCTGCAAGTAACACATTAAATTTCAGTTCAATATCAAAATATGATTTTGCGAGTTCATTATTCATTAAATCCATATATATTTTTTGCATTTCTTCTAATTTTATTTTTTCTTGTTCTTCACCTTTTAAAGCTTCTAGTTGTACTGCATATCTTTTTTCTTCAAATTCCCTTATTTTTTCCTTTACTTCCTGATTTTGGTCTAATTCTTGTTTTATTCTTTTGTAGTCTAAATATTCTTTAGATTGTCTTAATTCGCTTGCTAAACGATTTGCTGTATCATAGACATTCATTATACTTCCTCCCTATCTTTTCTTTATTGTTTTAGGATATAAAACAATAGAAATTTGAAACTCATATTTATGCAAGTGCTTCGCGACCACGAAATGCAAGTAACATTCCTTTTGTTCTTGCCTTTTTGGTACGTCCTGCCTTTTCTTGTTCGAGTTGATGCTTTTGTTTTTCTGCCATAGTTTGACATATAGCCTTTTGATATACAAAATGGGTATCTTGAGCAATTTTATTCCAATTATATTTTGCTTTAATCTTAGCTTTTGCATTTTTTGCAATATTATCCGCTAATCTATGATCATAAAGCACTGCTAAAACAGAATCAGCTATTGAATTTGCATTACCAGCATATGCTTTCATTCCATCTACTCCATGACTTACTATTTCATCTAAACCACCAACATCAGAAACTACTGTTGGTATTCCTGCATACATTGCTTCTATCGCAACTACTCCAAATGGTTCATATGTGCTTGGGAATACTGCAACATCTGCTGTTTTATACATTTTACACAAATCTTTATAACCAAGTTGACCTGTAAAATATACTTTATTTTGTATTCCTAAATAATCTACTTGTGCCCTTAGCTCGTCCATCATTCCACCTTTTCCGGCAATTACAAATTTAGTATCATTATACCCAGAAAGTATTTTTGGTGCAGCACTAATTAAATTTTGAACACCTTTTTCATAAACCAATCTTCCCGCATACATAATTATTTTCTCATTATCTGCAGCAAATTTTCTTCTAAAATCGTAATCTTTTTCAATTCCATTATACATGTTCATGTTTATACCATTTGGTATTACACTTACTTTCTCAAATGGAAGTCCAAAAAGTCTTTGCATTTCGCATTTCATATAATTGCTGTTTACAATTACTTCTGTTGCTTCATATGTTAACATCCATTCTGTATCATTTATGTATCTTTGTGTATCATCGTGTATACCACTATTTCTACCACTTTCTGTTGCATGTATTGTTGCACACATTGGAATGTTATATGCATCTTTCAATGCTTTTGCTGCATTTGCAACTAACCAATCATGTGCATGTACAACATCAAATTTTCCTTCCTTACTTATTATCTCTGCTGCTTTTGCTATCATTTTGAAATTTAACTGTAATATCCAATCTATAAAGTTGTTTGAGTTTATCATATAGTTATCTACTCTATATACTTTTACTCCTTTATCTACTTGAAAATATGGTGCATTCCCCTCTCTATATGTTATTACTGTTACTTCATGTCCATCTTTTATTAATCTTCCTGATAAATCATATACAACCTTTGATATTCCTCCTACTATCCTAGGTGGATATTCCCACGTAAGCATTAAAATTTTCATGAGCAAAAGCTCCTTTCTATTTCTTTAGTTTTTTCATTTATATTTTATATTATCTTTTGATAAAAGTAAACAAAAATTTACATTTTTTTTAATTTTTTTAGTAATAGTTGTTACAATTCACAGCCAATTTTCGCTAAGCTACCTGAGGAAATGATTTTAAAAATGCGGCGTTGCGTTCTCCAAGGCGTTTAAGCTATTTTGGGCTGTTAAATGATAAATACGAATTTGAAACTGTGCAAGCAGAAAAATTCGTGGGTCGAACTCACTTCGATTTTTAAAACATTCCTCCACGCTTAGCTAGTTATACTATAAATAATAACTAACATTTCAGTAATTTTTATATAATTAATTTTAAAGACTGTAATAATCTAAAATTATTACAGTCCTTTATAATTTAAATAATATTTAATTTTTTCATTTCATTTGTCAGTAAAACCTTAGTTTTATCCGTACATTCAGTAAGTGGTAATCTTGGAATTCCAAAATCATATCCCATTATATTAAGTGCCATTTTTACAGGTATTGGATTAACTTCTGCAAACAACGCTGAAATCAATGGTATAAATTCAATTTGTGCTTTTCTTGCTTCTTCTATTCTTCCATCTAAGAAGTCATGTACCATTTTTGTAGTTCTTTTTGGTGCTACATTTGACAATACCGAAATCACACCAATTCCACCTAGTGAAAGTATTGGTAAAACCTGATCATCATTTCCACTATAAATGTATAAATCATTTCCACATAGGTTTGCAATTTTTGCAATCTGAGATAAATCACCACTTGCCTCTTTTATTGCAACTATATTTGGTATTTTTGATAGTTCTAAACAAGTACTAGGCTCTATATTTACACCAGTTCTTGATTTAACACTATACACAATAATAGGTATAGATACGGATTTTGCAATGGTTTCATAATGTTTAACAAGTCCTGCTTGTGTACATTTATTGTAATATGGGGTAACAAGCAATAGTCCATCTGCTCCTACACTTTCTGCATATTTTGACATTTCAATTGAAGTTTGAGTATTATTTCCTCCTGTACCTGCAATGACTTTTATTCTTCCTTTCGCAGTATCCACTGCAAATTTAATTGCATCTTGCTTTTCTTTCATAGTCATTGTAGAAGATTCACCTGTTGTACCACAAACAATAATTGCATCTATCCCTTCTTTAATTTGTTCTTCGATGAGTTTTCCAAATTCATCAAAGTTTATCCCTTCCTCTGTAAAGGGTGTTGCTATAGCTGTTCCACAGCCGTAAAAAATTGGAGTTTTCATTTTTCCTCCTTCTTCAAAAAAATTTTTTTTGAAATAATTTATTTTTTTTGGATTATATAATTATATATTTCCTTTGTTACATTATATGCTAGTAGTTTGATATTTTCAAGTGAATTTTTCTTTTTTATTATATAATAAGGTAACAGTGTTACAATTCACAGCCGATTTTCGCTAAGCTACCTGAGGAAATGATTTTAAAAATGCGGCGTTGCGTTCTCCAAGGCGTTTAAGATAAATTGGATTGTTAAAATACAGATACGAATTTGAAACAATACAAGCAAGTAAACGAGTTAGTCGAACTCACTTCGATTTTTAAAACATTCCTCCACGCTTAGCTAGTTAGGGTGTGAACTGTAACGTAACAGTTAAGCAATTTTCTTATACAAAAAAGAGATAGCTAATTTTGCTACCCCTTCAAATCATTATCTAAATTCTCGATTCAACAAGAATTTTTATTCCAGTCCTATCTTCTCCCTCAACTTCGACCTCAGCAAATGCTGGTACACATACTAGGTCTACTCCTGACGGTGCAACAAATCCTCTTGCTATTGCTACCGCCTTAATCGCTTGATTTAATGCCCCTGCTCCAATTGCTTGCATTTCTGCTTTGTTACTTTCTTTTACCAAACCAGCTATAGCTCCTGCTACTGAATTTGGATTTGACTTTGATGAGATTTTTAAAACTTCCATTGTTTGTGCCTCCTATAATTAATATTTTGTTTCATTTGAACAACTATATTTATATTATATTTACGCAATAATGTCTAGTCTTTTTTGGAAGTTTTTGGAAGATTTCATCGCAATTTTTACCTTTTTTCGACATATTCTACAGATTTATTCTTTTAATATTATTTATTTTACAATTTTCGTCATTTATTTCAAATACTACTCCATTTAACATAGCTTCTCCTCCTGCAACTTGATATTTTTCTGGAAGTGATGTTGTGAATCTCTTTAACGATGCTTCTATATTCATACCAATAACGCTATCTTTTGGCCCTGTCATTCCAATGTCTGTAATATATCCAGTACCTTTTTTTAATATTTTTTCATCTGCCGTTTGTACATGTGTATGTGTCCCAAATACTGCTGTTACTTCTCCATCTAAATAATATCCCATTGCAATCTTTTCCGCTGTTGCTTCTGCATGAAAATCTACAAAAATCATATCAACTTCTTTTTCTTTTAAAGATTTTAATATTTTTTTTGCAGTTAAAAATGGATTTTCTGTAAGTACATTCATATCAGTTCTTCCAAGTAAATTTATTACTGCTATTTTTTTATCTTTACATGTATAAATACCATATCCTTTTCCACATACTCCACATGGATAATTGGCTGGTCTTATTATTCTAGAATCATCTATAAAATTAAAAATATCCTTTTTCCCCC
>CANQKB010000045.1 GCA_947624405.1 uncultured Clostridia bacterium | reverse complement strand
ATAAGTGTTATCTTTCTTATACCATCCGTGTTTTGTTCTGTATGACTCATATCTGTTGGTTCTACATGTGGTAATAGCTCTGTTACCTCATATGTTATCCTTCTTCCGTCCTTTCCTGTTATCTTGATTTCATCTCCAATTTCTAATTGGTCAAGCTTATCGAAAAAGAAAAAACTAGAATACTTCAAGAAGAAGCAATCTAGTTTTTTAATTTTAAGAATTTAATGCAATAATAATGCAGTAGAGATTCTGCATAAGAAAAAATTTTCAATAAAATATTAATGCATTAAATAAAGAATTAATGCAATAGTAAATGCAGTAGAAAAAATTAGTTAATTTTTTTCAATTCTTTAACCATGAATGCATTAGACACAGAAGTATATACTTCACTTGTAATTGAACTACCATCAACATGACCAACAATAGACTGTATTACTTTTGAATATATTCCTTTTTCAACACATCTTGTAATAAATGTATGCCTTAATCTGTGTGAATGTAGGGAAGAGGAGGTAATATTATATTTTTTGTTAATCCTTGATAAATAATTATTTATTTGAATAGGAGCAATAAATGTTTCTTTTTTTGTATCCCAAAACAAAAGTCCATTGATATTACTAATTTTATAACTTAATATTTTATCAATAAGAGCACGTACATTTTTGCTCATAGGAAAGGTTCTTTTACCCTTATCAATCCCAAGTGATTTTTTAAAAGTTTTTGTATGTTCACCCATGATAATATTGTAATCTAAATCTTGTGTCAGTGTACGATAAACAGTAAGAGTATTATTTTTTAAATTAATGCAATCTTTACTTAAAGCAAGAACTTCACCAATTCTCATTCCTGTATAAAGTTGCAAAAGAACTATATCTCTGTATTTATGTTCAGCCTCTTCATTGTTTAAAATGCTTATAAGTTTATTTTGTTCATCAATAGTTAGAGATTCAATTTTTTGTTCAGGTCTAATAGAAATAGGCTTTGTTAAAGTTTCATCTAACATAATATTAAATTGTATTTTCCTTCTTGAAGTTGCAATTTGAAATGTTTTATTAATTAAATTCCAAATTTTATTGATTACATTATTGGAATATTTACGTATAGCTTCTTTACTTGCTTCAATGTCTTCTATAGTTATTTTTTGTATTGGTTTATTTATGAAATTAGCACAAGTTTGTTCAATTTGCTTTATAGTTTCAAGTTCACGACTATAAGATCTATCAGCAGTAATTCCGTCTTTATGCTTTTGTTCAACATATTTTTTCAAGATTTCTATAAATGTGTCTTTACTATTTGAAATATAAGTACCATTATTTAATCTGCTTTTTATATCTGTTACTCTATTTCTAAAATCAGTAATGCTTTCTGTTTTCTTTTGTGTTAAAGTTTGCCTTTTTCCATTGGGAGCGTGATATTGAAATACATAACGACCTAATGCTTGACTTTTGTAAAAACTTCCATTTCCGTTTCCAACAGACTTTGTCTTTTGTTTTCTTTTTTGTTTCGTTTCCATTCTTAAAAACTCCTTTCATCGTTTTGATTTAAAATTAAATTTCGCCTTGAAAAGAATCTAACTTTATAAAAATTAAGACAAATAACAAGGAGAACTACTAACACATATTGACATCTATGTGATTTCTCTTTTGGATTTAAACAATTATACAACAGAAAATAATATTGGGCAAGAAGAAAAGAAAAACTGGAATAAGTGGTCAGTTCTATGTACAATTTTCAAAAAATATGATATAAGTAATATGAAAATGAAAGAGAAAGGAAAGTTATTCTTTTCTAAATTTGATTTATGACTTAGGGAAGGAATGAAATGGATAATGGATAAAAGAATGTATGAATATTTAGAAATAGAAAATTTAAAAGAAATGCTTGAAAAAACAGGGGAGTTGTATGCTGATAAGAAGGCGTATAAAATAAAAAAGGAAGAAGATTATATAACATATACACATAAAGAAGTAAGAGAAATGATAAATGCATTAGGAACATCTTTAATAAATATGGGACTAAAAGGTAAAAGAATAGCTGTAATAGGAAATAGTAGTTTTGAATGGGAAATGGCATATTTATCGGTAGTATGTGGTACAGGGATAATAGTTCCATTAGATAAATCATTAACAGATATAGAACTTGCCAATCTTATAGCAAAATCAGAGGTTCAAGCTATATTTTGCCAAGGAAAATATATAAAGCCATTAGAGGATATAAAAAACAGAGGAATAGGAAAGCTAAAGAATTTAATATCAATGGATTTAGAACAACATAAAAATGGCGTGTATTCTCAAAAAGAGTTAATTGAAGAAGGAAAAAAATTAATAAAACAAGGAGATAGACGATTTTTAGATGCAGAAATAAACGCAGAAGAAATGAGTATTATGTTATTTACTTCAGGAACAACGTCAGCACCAAAAGTAGTTGCATTATCACATAAAAATATTTGCTCAAATTTAATGGATATAGGTTCTATATTAGATGTAAATTCAGACGATGTATTTTTATCGGTTCTACCAATACATCATGTATTTGAGTGTACAGTAGGATTTTTATTTGCTTTATATAAAGGTGCAATGACAGTATTTTGTGATGGAATAAGATATATTTCAAAAAATTTAAAAGAACATAAAGTATCTGTTATGGCGTGTGTGCCATCAATTTATGAGAAAATTCTAAAAATGATAAAAGCAAATTTACAGAAAGAAGGAAAATTATCAAAAATATTAGAAGATGAAGAAAAATACAAGGAATTACCTATAGAACAAAGAAAAGAAAAATTTAAGGAAATACAAGAGATATTAGGTGGAAATATAAAATTATTAATTAGTGGTGCAGCATCACTAGAACGCTCTGTTGAAAGAGAATACAGATTATTAGGATTTAATTTAGTACAAGGATATGGACTAACAGAAACATCACCAGTGGTTGCAATAGGTACAAATAAATATCATAAAATAGGTTCAATAGGAAAGTCGGTACCAAGTGTTGAAGCAAAAATAGTAGATGTAAACAAAGAAGGAATAGGAGAATTAGCCGTAAAGGGACCTAGCGTTATGATAGGCTATTATAATAATAAAAAAGCGACTGATGCTGTATTAGAAGATGGATGGTTTTATACAGGAGATTTGGCAAGAATTGATGATGAAGGATACATATTTATTTGTGGTAGAAAGAAGAGTGTAATAGTTTTAAAAAACGGAAAAAATATATTCCCAGAAGAACTTGAAAACTTAATAAACAGAATAGAAGGAGTAAATGAATCGTTTATATTTGGAAAACAAATGACAAATGATAAAGATGACATAAAAATAAATGTGAAAGTAGTAATTGATAAGGAAAAAGTAAAAGATGTTTATAAAGTAAAAACAGAAGAGGAAATATATCAGGCAATACATTCTAAAATAAAAGAAATAAATAAAATTATTCCACAATATAAAGCTATAAGGGGAATGATAATAACAGAAGAACCACTAATTAAAACAACGACAAATAAGATAAAAAGACAAGAAAACTTAAAGATTATAGAAGAAAATAATAAATGACCTTTGTATAAATAGGTGGGATTTTAGTGAAAAGTATATTAATTGTGGAAGATGATATGGATATACACAATTTAATAAAAGAAATCTTAGAAAGTGAAAATTATAATATTATAGACAGCTATTCAGGGACAGAGGCATTAATGCATATAGAAAAGGAAAAAATAGATTTGATTTTATTAGATTTGATGTTACCAGGTTTAAATGGTGAAGAAATTGTAAAAAGGGTAAAAAATATTCCTATTATAGTTATAAGTGCAAAAATATCTCAAGAAAATAAAGTAAATCTTTTATTAAATGGAGCAAATGATTATATTACAAAACCATTTGATAAAGAAGAATTAATTGCAAGAATAAAGGTACAATTAAGAATAAATGAAAATACTGATAAAAATGATGAAATAAAATTTAAAGATATGATATTAAATAAAGATGAGCATACTGTATCTGTAAAAGGCAAACAAATTCATTTAACTAAAACGGAGTATGCAATACTTAAGCAATTATTAATGAATAGAAAAATGGTTGTCACGAAGTCAAGATTACTAGATTTAATAAGTATGGATACGCAAGATTGTGATGAAAATTCATTAAAAGTGCATATAAGTAATATCAGAAAAAAGATTAGAAAAATAACGAATGAAGAATATATAGAAGCGGTATGGGGAATAGGTTTTAAAATGAGTGAGAACAAATCTTAACTAAATATTAACGATTTGTTAACTGCTTTCTTAACCTTTTTAATTTAGTATAGAGGATAAGAGAGGAGGAAAAAGATTATGGAGTATATTTTAGAGACATATAATCTTGTTAAAAAGTATAAAAAATTTATGGCATTAGATGATTTTAATATGCATATTGAAAAAGGAGCAATATATGGTATTATTGGGAAAAATGGAGCAGGTAAAACAACTTTAATTAGAGTAATTTGTGGTTTGCAAGCACCAACTAATGGAACGTATAAAATTTATGGGGTATTAAATGAAGAGAAAAAAATAATTGATGTGAGGAAAAGGATAGGAGCAATTGTAGAAAGTCCATCAATATATTTGAATATGACAGCTGAAGAAAATTTAAAAGAGCAGTATAAAGTAATAGGAATACCAGAATATACTGGATTAGATGAAATTTTAAAATTAGTAAGATTAAATGAAACAGGCAATAAAAAGGCAAAGAATTTTTCTTTAGGAATGAAACAAAGACTTGGAATTGCAATAGCACTAGTAGGAAATCCAGATTTTCTTATTTTGGACGAGCCAATTAATGGGTTAGATCCAGAAGGAATAATTGAGGTAAGGGAACTTATTTTGAAATTAAATAGAGAAAAAGGAATTACTTTTTTAATATCAAGTCATTATTTAGATGAACTTTCTAAAATTGCTACACATTACGGATTTATAAATAAAGGGCAGATTATAAAGGAGATAAGTTCTAAAGAATTAGAAGAAAATTGCAAAAAGAGAACAGAAATAAAAGTTAGCAATATTAAAGAATGTGTAAAATATTTAGAAGAAAAGAAAATGCCTTATGAGGTTATATCTGATGAAGAAATCAATATATATGAAAAGATTAATGTTTCAGAAATTGCAGTTGAATTAAACAAAAGAAATTGTAAAATTAACGAATTTCGTGAAAAAGAAGAATCTCTTGAAAATTATTATATTAATTTGATAGGGGGCGATGAAAATGTTTAAATTGTTGAAAGCAAATTTATTTAGATTGAAAAAGGATAATGTATTTTGGGTATTCATTTTAATTTCGATTGGAGTAGCGTTATTTACGATATTTCAGGCAAGTGATACATCGTTATCGTTTGACATACCGCTTGATAGTTTAATAGTTATTCATTTTGACTCTTTTGGATTTTTTATGGCATTTTTTGTTAGTTTATTTGTTGGCAAAGAGTATGGGGAAGGTGCAATAAGAAATAAAATAATTACAGGACATAAAAAAATTGATATTTATTTGGCAGATTTAGTGAGTTGTATATTAGTTAATATAATAGTGGTTTTGATTTATATGAGTATAGTGTTTGTAATAGGAAATTTTATGTTTGGAAGTTTGCAAATGCCTTTAGGGAAGTATCCTATTTTAATACTTAAAATGATAATGGTTATTGTATTATATTGTTCAATTTATAATTTTATTACTTTGTTATGCTCGAGTATGGAGATTTCTTTAATTATATGTATAACTTTTTTTGCAATAATATTTTTTTCGGGTAATGTTATATCTCCTATTTTGTATGCAAAACCATACTTTCCGGTTACATTTATAGATGAAAACGGTGAAATACATGTTGAATATAGTGAAATAAATCCGAATTATCCGAGTGAAACTAAAAGAAAAATAGCAAAAGTTGTATATTGTATATTGCCAATGGGATTAGAAAACGAAATAGCAAATGAATATAGCGAAGAATTGGGGTTGGTAGAGAAAACTGATATATATGTGCCTTTATATTATCCAATTATTACAATAGGCATTATTAATCTTGTTGGAATAGAGTTATTTAAGAAAAAAGAACTAAAATAAGGAGGAGAGTAAGTGAGTATCTGGTTTTACATAATTTCAGTAGCAGTATTTGTTATTTTAATATATCTAATACTTAAATTGATTTTAATAAAAAAATCAATGAAAGAAATAAGAAATGGTTTAAAAGAAATATTAGAATCAGATACTAATAATTTAATTACAATATCTAGTAATGACAAAGAAATAGAGGGATTAGTCAAAAGTTTAAATATAGAACTTAGAAAATTAAGAAAACAGAGATTGCAATATGAAAATGGCAATCAAGAGTTAAAAGAAACTATTACGAATATTTCACATGATATGAGAACACCACTGACAGCTATAAGTGGATACATTGATTTACTAAAAGAGGATAATGGTAAAAAACATGAGTATTTAGAAATAATAGAAAGAAAAACAAATGATTTGATAAATTTAACGGAGCAATTATTTAACTTTTCTAAAACAATAGATATAGGAGTAGAGTTTAACAAGGAGAGTTGTTGCTTAAATGAGATTTTAGAAGAAACTCTAGCTAGTTATTATAATATTTTTAACGAGGCTGAAATTGTTCCAGTAGTAGAAATATGCAAGGTTGAAGTGTATAAGAGATTAAATAGAAGTTCAGTAATTAGGATTTTTGAAAATATTTTGTCTAATGTTAGCAAATATGGGAAAAATGGATTTAAGGTAATTTTAAATGAAGATGGGAAAATAATTTTTTCTAATAAAGCATCGTCGTTAGATTCAACTACGGTTAACAAAATTTTTGATAGATATTTTACTGTAGAAAATGCCAAAAAAGCCAATGGACTTGGATTATCTATTGCAAAACAGTTAGTGGAATTGAATGGAGGAAAGATTTTTGCCAATTATATAAACGGAGAATTAGTTATAGAAATAGAATGGTAATTTGTGTTGATAATTTTTTGTATTTATGATATTATAAACGTGTATGTACGAGAAAAATTAATGAAAAAACATAATAAAAAAGAATCAAGTTGAGGCAATAAAAAGAATTTATACAGTAAAAATAGATATAATTTTAAAGAAAGGAGAAATAATTTACTTATTAAGTAGATTATGTATAGCAAAATGACGAAAAAAGTATATACCATAGAAGATATTAGAAAAATGTTAAAAGAGGTTTTAGAAAATACCGAAGTACAAAAAGCAATTTTATTTGGATCATATGCAAAAGAAAAGCCAACTCCATATAGTGATATAGATATTTTAATAGATAGTAATGGAAAAATTAAAGGATTAAAATTTTTTGCTATAATTGATATTATAAAAGAAAAGTTTGATAAAGATGTTGATGTGATTGAAAGAATGGAGATAGATAAAAATTCAAAAATAGAAAAAGAAATAGAAAAAACAGGAGTGGTTGTTTATGAAAAGCAAGGATAAATTAATTTTACAAAAAATCTTAGATTATATAAATGAATGTAATGAATTTATAAAAGGTTATACCAAGGAAAAATTTAATAAAGATAGAAAAACTATTAACGCATGTGTATTTAATTTAAGTCAAATTGGTGAATTAGTTGGAAAGTTGGATAATGATATAATTGAAAAGCATGATGAAATAGAATGGAGAGGCTTAAGAGGATTAAGAAATAGGATTGTACATGATTACGAAGGTGTAAATTTAGATATGGTTTGGCGGCTTTTTAAAGAATGAATTAGAGGAATTAGAAAAACAAATAAAACAGGTTTTAGAAAAAGATTAAGATAATAAAAGAAAAACATGAAGTATAGGCTAGAAAGGAGCAAATGAAAAATGAAAAAAATGATACCATTTATTATAATAGCAATTTTAATTGTAGCTATTATAGTAATATTTGTAGTAATGAATGGGAAAGGAGCTACAAATAACAAAACGAATTTACCACAAGTAAGTAATGTAGCAGAATTGACAGATGTACTTAATAAAATATATGAAGGTACAAAAGTAGGAGTGTATAATGTAGAAACTAGGGAAATTGATTTGACAGATGATACTTCTGTAAAATCATACACAGGGTTAAAAAATGGAGAACAACTTGAATATGCAATTGTGTCAGAACCATTAATTAATGCACAAGCGTATTCGCTTGTAATGGCGAAAGTGAAAAATGGGGTAAATGCAAATGAAATTGCAAAAGAGATGTCTGAAGGAATAGATACAAGAAAATGGATTTGTGTATCAGCAGAAAAATTATATGCAACAAACAGTGGTGATATTGTATTTCTTATAATGACAAATGAAGAAATGGCAAAAGGTGTTTATGATAGTTTTAAAGAATTAGCTAAAAATGTAGGAAAAGAATATGAGAAAACAACAGAAGAAGAAGCTTTGCCAGATGATACTGAAAGTGATATAGTAATACCAATGCCACAATAGGATTTTAAACGATAAATTTGCCGACATAGAATTAAAAATATTATGTCGGCGATTTCCATATTTTAAATAAATAATAGGAAGGAGTGTATGATACAGCAAATGTATCACACAAAAGATGGTATTTTCTAGTATTACATTTTTATTCTATTTTTTGCCAGTTGTACTTGCGATATATTACATAGTACCTAATAAATTTAAAAATATAGTATTATTAATAGCTTCATTTGCTTTTTATTTTTACGGAGAACCAAAATATATATGGTTAATGATATTTTCAATTATAGCTACGTACATATTTGGAAGATTAATAGATAAATATAGAAAAACAAAAAAAGCAAAATTATTTTTATTATTAGATATTTTTGTAAGTGTAGGTCTTTTAATTTATTTTAAGTATGCAAATTTTATTATAAATAATATAAATTTATGGATAAATAATAAAATAGATTTTATTTATGTTGCACTCCCAATAGGAATTTCTTTTTATACATTTCAAATGTTAAGCTATATAATAGATGTTTATAGAGAAGAAGCAAAAGGGCAAAAAAACATTTTAAAACTGGCAATGTATATTTCCTTATTTCCTCAACTTATTGCAGGACCAATAGTAAGGTATACAGCAATAGCAGACCAATTAGAAAATAGAAATCATACTATTGAGAAATTTGCATTAGGAGTAAGAAGATTTATAATAGGACTTAGTAAAAAAGTATTAATTGCAAATGTTTTAGGAGAACTTGTAAATATATTTTTAGCTAGTAATGAAATGAGTGTATTGTATTATTGGTTATACGCTATTTCGGCAATGTTACAGATTTATTTTGACTTTTCAGGATATTCAGATATGGCAATAGGACTTGGAAAAATGTTTGGATTTGACTTCTTGGAAAACTTCAATTATCCATATATATCAAAGAGTATTACAGAATTTTGGCGTAGATGGCATATGTCATTAAGTGGTTGGTTTAGAGATTATGTCTATATACCACTTGGTGGAAATAGAACATCTAAAATAAAGTGGATTAGAAATATTTTAGTTGTATGGTTACTTACAGGATTATGGCATGGAGCTGATTGGAACTTTATGATTTGGGGATTATATTTTGGAATATTATTAATTATAGAAAAGCTTTTCATAGGAAAATATTTAGAAAAAATTCCAAAAATATTTTCACATATTTATGTATTAATACTTGTAATGATTAGTTTTATTATTTTTAATGGAGAAAACATAAGTCAAATATTGGAAAACATAGGAGGATTAGTAGGAGCAGGAAATATTCCACTTGTTTCACAAGAAGGATTATACTATTTAAAAAGTTTTGGTGTTACTATAATAATTGGCTGTATATCAGCAACACCGTTATCGAAAAAAATTGTCACAAGTGATAAAATAAAAAAAGCAACAAACATAATAGAACCAATATTTTTAATAGGAATATTTTTAATATGTACATCTTACATTATAGATGGCTCGTTTAATCCATTTTTGTATTTTAGATTTTAGGAAAGGTAGATTGATGGAAAAGGCAAAGAATGAGATAATAACGATTAGTTTTGTAGTAATATTATTTGTTTTTTTTATTGCAAATATTGTAAAAAAAGATGAAGATATATCAAAAACGGAAAGAAGAAAACTTGCTCAGTTTCCTAATATTACAGTGGAAAATGTAGCAAATGGAAAAGCTTCAAAAGAATTAGAAAAATATACAGTAGATCAGTTCGTTTTTAGAGATTACTTTAGAAGTGTGAAAGCTATTTGGAGCGATTATATTTTTATGCAAAAAGATAATAATGGATTGTTTTTAAAGGATGGAAATATTTATAAAATAGAGTATCCTTTGAATGAGAATAATGTTGAAAAATCAGCAAATAAAATTAAATATATATGTGATAAATATTTGAATAAAAATATGAATGTATATTATTCAATTATTCCTGATAAAAATTATTATTTAGATAACGATTATTTAAAAATAGATGTTAGAGATATGCAAAAAATAATGCAAAAAACATTACTAAATATAGAATATATAGATATTACAGGAAGTTTAAAGCTACAAGATTATTATAAAACAGATTTGCATTGGAAACAAGAAAATTTAGCAGAAGTAGTAAATGTTTTGGAAAATAAAATGAATATGAAAAATGGTGAAGCTAGTGAATATAAAATACAAGAGATAGGAAATTTTTATGGTACTTATTATGGTCAATTGGGAAGAAAAGTAGAACCAGATAAAATTAATATTTTAACGAATAATATAATAAAAAAGGCAAAAGTGTATAATTACGAAAGTGAAATGACAGAAGAAGTATATAATATGCAAAAATTAAAAAATTCAGCAGATAAATATGAT
>CANQKB010000044.1 GCA_947624405.1 uncultured Clostridia bacterium | reverse complement strand
GAAAAATTTATTACGAATACGAAAAAAATAACATTTGATATAGAAACCAATGATACAGGAAAAAATAATGGAACACATGTAATACAAGCATGGACAGAAGATGCAGGTGGGGCATGTAAAAGCCCAACAACTGGCACACTTCATATAGATACAGTAGCTCCTCTTGAACCACAAGTTACATTAGTTGATGGTACATTGACATCTACAAGCTTTTCGGTAAATTTAAGTAATGTAAAAGATGATGGAGATGCAGGAAAGGCATCAGGAGTAAAGGAATGTACCATTATTATAGAAGGCAATGGTACTCAACAGAAACTACCAGTAACAGGTGATGATTTAAACAATACAACAAAGCAACATCAATTTTCCGGATTAGTAGGAGGATTAACCTACACAGTTTATGCAGAAACAGTTGATAATGCAGGGCTAAAGACAACAACAAGTGTGAATAATAGATTAAAAGTAACAACAAAAGACATACTAGAAGCTCCATCGGTAGAAATAAGTAAGCAAAACGGAACATTTTTGAATTGTTGGTATAATGGAACAGTACATGTAAAGATTAAAGACACAGCAAGTGATTCAACAGCGAATAAAATATATTATCAAATAAACCAAAATGGAGTGTTACAAGACATAATAAATAACGATATAACAGCGAAAGGACAAGTAGAATTTAACATTAATCAAGATGGATGTTATAACATTACAGCATGGACAGGAAAAGATACTACAAGATCATCGAACAGTAATAGCAAAACATTTAATAGGGATGGAACTGCACCAGTTGTTACAATCTCAGGTTACAACAGTATAAGCTTGAATGAAGCCAGACTTGACCTTGAAGTTATAGAAACTGGATCTGGGATAGGTTCTATACAAGTTAAATCGCCAACTCGGTGCTACATTCTGTACTGACACTAATACGGTAAACTTTGGAGATCGATACTATGGGGATGTGTGTGTCGAATTTACTGACTTGGCTGGACAATTGGGGTTTGGGACACAATTCGCTTCTACTTGCTATTACTTAGCTGATGTTAGGGAGCCGCTAGGTTCCGACTTCAACTCAGGCTGGTTCCGTATTATGAATGGGGGTTCACTTGAAGATATAATCACCTCTGGTGGCTACTACGGCATCACGAGAAATCAAGTCGACGATTCAGGTTCGATTTATATAGCCTGCGTTCTCGAACTACCATATTATTGTGGGATAATTTGTACCGGGTCTTTACAAGTATATTCAGACCCACAGAAAGTAGATTTCCAACCAGGTTCCTTCCCTGTCTGCCTCAGGAATTACCAAGGCTGTGCAATACGGAGATTTCGGAAATCGGTGAAACCTTCCCTCAGGGGTGGTGGGCTCCGGCTGATGATGTCGTGGTTGCTGGTCCCGAATCCGAAATGAGAGGTGGCTACTCTACAATTTATTTCTGTTGCGTCTGGACAGGAGAGACGTCATGCTCCAGTGCTTCAGTAATCAGTTACCCAGATGACACGGACTTCATAGGAGTCTACGAACATGAAATCTATAACTCTAGGTGGCCTGCTGAGTTCGCTATCTTTCCCTATGATTTCCGAAAGGATATATTCAGGGATATTCGAAATGTTAGATTCGGTAACTATGATGACTTCAAAGACTGCAAATATTGTTATTTCCCTTAATCATGGTCGTGAAATTGGTACTAGGCATTTTTTGACCTCTCTTGCACGTCTGTATAATAAATACAGAAAAAGCAAGAGAGGTCAAACTCACTTCGATTTTTAAACCATTCCTACACGCTTAGCTAATTTGGGTGTGAAATGTAACAATTATTACGATTAATCTCCACAAATTTCATCAAAACCCTTGACAAATGCAAAAAAATGGTGTAAAGTATAATAGCATTACACAAAGGAGGTTAGTATGGAAAAAAATGTTGAAATTGGGATACTATGTGACATATATGGAGAATTGCTTACAGAAAAGCAACAAAACATACTAGACCTATACTATAACGACAACCTATCACTTGCGGAAGTAGCAGAAGAGCTAGGCATAACAAGGCAAGCCGTAAAAGATAGTATTGCGAAAGGAGAGAAGAAGCTTTTTCGGATTAGAAGAAAAACTTGGTATTATGAAAAAAGCACAAAAACAAGAAAAGCAGATACAAAAGATATTATCACAGTTATCCAAAATCCAGGAAAAACAAACAGATGACGAAGTTCTAGCTATCCTAAAAAAAGTAGTATGTGAAATAAAATGCATAAGTTAAAATAAGGAGGTAAACAATGGCTTTTGAAGGTTTATCGTCAAGATTACAAGGAATAACAAGAAAACTTAGAGGCAAAACTAGAATAACAGAAAGCGATTTAAAAGAAATATTAAGAGAAGTAAAGCTTGCTTTACTAGAAGCAGATGTAAATTACAAAATAGTAAAGGAATTCACAGCTGAAGTAGAGAAAAAAGCATTAGGTCAAGATGTATTAAAATCGCTAACACCAGGGCAACAAGTTGTAAAGATAGTAAAAGATGAACTAGTAGAACTATTAGGAGGACAAGAAAGCAAAATAGCGTTTACACCAAATCCACCTACAATAATAATGGTAGTTGGGCTTCAGGGTTCAGGAAAAACAACAACATGTGGAAAACTTGCAAACCTTCTTAGAAAACAAGGAAAAAAGCCATTACTTGTAGCATGTGACGTATACAGACCAGCAGCAATAAAACAATTGCAAGTAGTAGGAGGTAGCCTTGGAATACCAGTATTTGCAAATGAAGAATCAAAAGACGTTGTTCATATTGCAAAGCAAGCAATGAATGTTGCAATGTCAAAATTAAATGATGTTGTAATACTAGATACAGCTGGTAGACTTCATATAGATGAAGCACTTATGCAAGAATTAAAAAATGCAAAGCAAAATGTCAAACCTCATGAAATCTTACTTGTAGCAGATAGTATGACAGGTCAAGATGCTGTAAATGTTGGGCAAACTTTCAATGAAATGCTTGGCATAGATGGTATAATTCTTACAAAATTAGATGGTGATACAAGAGGAGGAGCTGCACTATCTCTAAAAAAAGTCACAGGAAGACCCATAAAATTTGTTGGTACAGGTGAAAAACTTAGTGAAATAGAAGTATTCCACCCAAATAGAATGGCAGAAAGAATACTTGGAATGGGTGATGTATTATCAATAATAGAAAAAGCAGAAGAAGCATTTGATGAAGAACAAGCAATAGAAATAGAAAAACAGCTTAAAAAACAAGAATTTGACTTAGATGATTATTTAGTACAATTAAGACAAATAAAGAAAATGGGATCATTTTCATCTATACTTAAAATGTTACCAGGTGCAAATAAATTAGGAGACATAAAAGTAGATGATAATGAATTTGTTAGAATAGAAGCTATAATTTGTTCTATGACACAAAAAGAAAGAAGAAATCCTAAAATCCTAAATGGAAGTAGAAGGCAAAGAATAGCAAAAGGTTCTGGTACAACAGTTCAAGAAGTAAATAAATTCATGAAATCTTTTGAAATGACACAAAAAATGATGAAACAAGTTAAGAATAACAAAGGTGGAATGAGAAAAGCTTTGAAAAATTTAAATATGGAAGATTTAAAGAACCTAAAAATTTAGTCATTAATTTTAAAATATATAATTAGTTAAATGAAGGAGGGAATAAAATGGTAAAAATCAGATTACAAAGAATTGGTAAGAAAAAAGCACCTTTCTATCACATAGTAGTTGCAGATTCTAGATCACCAAGAGACGGTAAAATAATTGAACAAATTGGAACATATGATCCAATGAAAAGTCCAGCCGTTTTAAATCTTGATAAAGAAAAATGCGAAAACTGGATAAAGAATGGAGCAAAGCCAACAGACACAGTAAAAGCATTAATCGCAAAGGCGTAAGTTTAGGAGGAATTTATGAAAGAAGTATTACAAACAGTTATAGAAGCCTTAGTTGATGACAAAACTCAAATTGAAATAAACGAAAAGTCAGATGAACGTCAAGTGTTATTTGAAGTAAAAGTTGCAAAAGCAGATATGGGCAGAGTAATTGGAAAAGAAGGTAGGATTGCAAGAGCTATAAGAACTATCTTTAAAGCAGTTGGCACAAAGGAACAGAAGAGAATTACAATTGAATTTATAGATCAATAAGGAGAAATATGGATAACTTATTAGAAATAGGTCAAATAGTAAACTCATATGGAATAAAAGGCTTTTTAAAAGTTGTACCATTTACAGATGATATGCAAAGGTACAGTGATTTAAAAACGGTATATATTGAAAAAAATAAAAAACTAAAAGAAATGGAAATAGAAGAAGTAAAGTATCATAATAAGTTGGTTTTATTAAAATTAAAGGGAATAAACAGTATTGATGATACTTTAGAATACAAAAATTGCTATATTAAAATAGAAAGAAAAGATGCAGTAAAACTTCCAGAAGACAGTTATTTTATAGTAGATTTAATAGGCATCAATGTCGAAACAGACGAAGGCAAAAATCTTGGAACACTAATAGATGTATTCCCAACAGGAAGTAATGATGTATATGTTGTGAAAAATGAGTTAGGTAAACAAACATTGTTACCTGCAATAGGAGAGGTAATAAAGAATGTTGATATAGCAAACAAGAAAATGATAGTACATCTTACGCCAGGATTAGAAGCATGATAAAATTTACGATATTAACCCTATTTCCAGAAATGTTTAAAGATTTCAATGCAAGCATAATAAAAAGAGCAGTTGATAAAAATCTAATAGAAATAGAAACGATAAATATTAGAGATTTTTCAAAGAACAAGCATAAAAAAGTAGATGATACACCATATGGTGGAGGGGCTGGTATGGTTATGATGCCAGACGTTGTATATGATGCATACGAATCAGTTAAAACAGAAAATTCAAAGGTTATATATATGTCTCCACAAGGTAAGCCATTAAAACAAGAAAAAGTAAAAGAATTAAGCAAAGAAAAACATATTATACTGCTATGTGGACATTATGAGGGAATTGACCAAAGAGTAATAGATGAAATTGTAGATGAGGAAATATCCATTGGAGACTATGTTTTAACAGGAGGGGAAATTCCAGCAATGGTAATTGTGGATACTGTCTCAAGATATATAGATGGAGTAATAAGCAAAGAATCAATAGATGAGGAAAGCTTTTCAAGTGATAATTTGCTAGAATATCCACAGTATACTAGACCAGAGGAATTTCGAGGTAGAAAAGTACCAGAAGTGCTTTTGAGCCGGACATCATGAAAATATAGCAAAGTGGAGAAAAGAACAGTCTTTAGAAATTACAAAGAAAAAAAGACCAGATTTAATAAATTGAAAAGGGAAGGAGAAAAGAAATGGACATTATAAAGTCTATAGAGCATGAACAATTAAAAGAGAAAGTACCAGTATTAGATGTTGGGAATACAGTTAGAGTTCATGCTAAAATAAAAGAAGGAAACCGTGAAAGAATACAGGTTTTCGAAGGAATAATTATAAAGAAACAAGGTGGAGGAGTAAATGAAACATTTACAGTAAGAAAAATATCTTATGGAGTAGGTGTTGAAAAAACATTTTTATTACACTCACCTATGGTAGAAAAAGTTGAAGTTGTAAGAGTAGGAAAGGCAAGAAGAGCAAAACTTTATTATTTAAGAGACAGAATAGGTAAGGCAGCTAGAACTAAAGAGAAAATTGGAGCAAGAATTGAAACTAAAGAAAGAGTTATCAAAGAGAATTTTGAAGAAGCTCCTGTAGAAGAAGTAGCAGAGCCTGTAGAAGCTACAGTAGCACCAGAGGAAGCACCAGCAGTAGAAATAGAAACACCAGTTGTTCAAGAAACTGTTGATACAGTTAAAGAAGAAGCTGTTGAAGATGTTAAAAATGAAACTGCTAAAAAAGATAAAAAAGAAGATAAATAATTATGAGATTAATAAGGAGAACAAAATGGTTTTCCTTATTTTTTTGTAAATAAATTAGATAAATTTGGAGTTGTACTCCAAATTTATCTAATTTACCCCTTTATTAATAAATTCTTAACAATTTCTCTATTTCTTCTTTAATAAATTTCTGGTATAATAAAATAGAAGTAAGTAAAAATCTTGCTTTCACAATTAATAAAAGGACGTGAAAATATGTATAATATTTTAGTTTGTGATGATGATAAAGAAATTGTAAAGGCAATAGAAATATATTTAGTTAAAGAAAATTACAATGTTTTAAAAGCGTATAATGGAGAAGAATGCCTAAAAATTTTGAAAGAAAACACCATACACTTAATTATACTAGACATAATGATGCCTAAAAAAGATGGAATAGAGACGATAAAAGAGATAAGGAAAGATTACACAATACCAGTTATTATGTTATCAGCAAAATCAGAGGATGAAGATAAAATAAAAGGACTAAATATAGGGGCAGATGATTATGTAACAAAACCGTTTAATCCATTAGAACTGATAGCAAGAGTAAATTCAGGAATTAGAAGATACACAAAATTAGGAGATATAAAAAATGATGAAAATTCAAATATTTATAAAACTGGTGAACTTATAATAGATGATAATTTAAAAAAAGTAACTGCAGATGGCAAAGAAGTAAAGCTAACACCTACAGAATATAACATATTAAAGTTTTTAACTAAAAACAAGGGCATTGTTTATTCAATAGACCAAATATATGAAAACGTATGGGAAGACGAAGCATATGGGGCTGATAACATAATCGCTGTACATATAAGTCACATAAGAGAAAAAATAGAAATAAATCCAAAAGAGCCAAAATATTTAAAGGTTATTTGGGGAATAGGTTATAAGGTTGAAAAAATATAGTGGAGTGTGATTTTATATGAAAGAGAGTAGAGCTTTGAAAATATTAAGTTACATAATACTGCCAATAGCTTTAGGTATAATCATTATTGCAATACTATATGGGAATTTTTCTGAAGTTTATGAAGATAAAGTAGATAACCAATATTTTAAAAGTGATAAATTTGTTTCAAGGTATATGTCTGGTGTAAATTTGAATATTAAATCATTAATATACAACCAGAATGATGCATCAGTATATGGAGATATGAGAATATATTATCAAGATAATAATGCATATTGGGAAGATAAAATTAAAGATAATTATTATGTGATAATTTATAAACCAACTAATAAAGTACTCACAAATGTTGGATATCCTGCAAATAGCAGTGTTGAAGAAATGAAAAAGTATATACAAAATATTGAAGGAAAAAAGGTAAAAATCATAGATGGTGAATTAGAATCAGATAGTGATATTTTAAGAAATAAATGGATAGATTACAAAAATTCATTTAAAGGTGAATATTACGTACAAGTTCAAAATGGAAGTCTATCATATATAGAAAAAAGTGCTAGAGAGCAATATATGCTAGATGAAATGAGCAAACGTTTAAATGAGGCTTTAGATAATATAAACAGTAAACTAAAAACAGCAGAGCCAATTGAAGAAGAGTCAACAGAGAGTGAAGTAACAATTAATAGTTTAGTAGAATATTCGATAAATGATTTTGATATATATATGACATATAAAGAAGAATTCGAATTAGATGATTCTAATGAACTTATAGTTATGTTTTTAAAAATCATAAAAACTTATGAAAATGCGTTATTTATTACCGTGCCAATTTGTGGATTAATTGTAATGTTATGTGGAATATATTTGATAATTTCAATAGGATATAAAAAAGGTAATAAAAATGTTGAATTGAATGATATTGATAAAATTCCACTTGAAATTATTTTAGCAGTTGTGTTTATAGCTCTTTTTGTAGCAGTGGCATTTATAGTAGAGGTGCCAATGACGAAAAAAGTGTATATTAGTGGAATAGTAACATTCTATTTTGTGGCATATGTTTTATTGGCAGTAGTGGTTACAACAATAATAAAAAGGATAAAAGCAAAGGTATTTATGAAAAGTACTTTATGTTATAGGTTATATAAAATTATTGAAAAATGTTGCGAAAAAGTTAAAACAGTTTTTGAAACGTTAACAGAGCAAATGAGTGAAACATTAAAGCTTGGATTATTTGGAATATCATATATCGCAATAATGATTAATTTTTTAATATTTTTTGCAACAGAGGATAATATTGAATTAGGAATATTTATTGATATAATTTTAACATTAGCATTATTTTATGCAGTTGTGAAAAGAATAAATGGATTTAAAAGAATAGAAGAGCAGCTAAAAAAGATATACGAGGGAGATACTGAAGGAAGATTAAGTAAAGAGGATTTTTCGAAAGAATTTGAAAAAACGATAGATTACATAAACGATATATCGAATGGTTTTGAAAGAGCAGTTGAGGAAGGAGTTAAAAGTGAAAGGTTAAAAACAGAGCTTATAACCAATGTTTCACATGATATAAAAACACCATTAACATCAATAATAAATTATGTAGATTTGATAAAGAGAGAAAATATAGAAAATGAGAAGGTAAAGGAATATGTTGAAATTTTAGAGAATAAGTCTCATAGATTGAAAAGATTGACAGAAGATTTAGTTGAAGCTTCAAAAGCATCATCTGGAAATGTTAAATTAAATTTAGAAAAATTAAATTTAGGTGAACTGATAAATCAAACAACAGGGGAATTCGAAGATAGATTTAAAGCAAGAAATTTGAATGTAATAGTAAATTTACCTAAAGAAGATATCTTTATTAATGCAGATTCAAGGTATATGTATAGGGTTATTGAAAATTTATTTGGTAATATTTCGAAATATGCTTTGGAATCTTCAAGAGTGTATATCGATATAAATAAGAATTACGGAACAGCTAAAGTGGAGATAAAGAATATATCTGATAGCAAATTAAATATCAGTGCTGATGAACTTATGCAAAGATTTGTTAGAGGAGATAAGTCTAGGACAACAGAGGGAAGCGGACTTGGACTTTCTATTTCTAAAAGTTTGACAGAGCTACAAGGTGGAAAATTTAATATATATATTGATGGAGATTTATTTAAGGTTAATCTGGAATTTGAGTGTATGTAATTGCTCTTAATATTAAAGCCTTTTAAGTTTATAAAATTAAAAAAGATGTGGTAGGGAACTATTGCATCTTTTTTAGAAATATATTTCATAAAAAATATTGAAAAAAAACTCAACATATGATATAGTGATATACGTAAAAAAATAATTTAAGCAAAAAGCAGAAAGAATAATTTATGAAAAATATAAAAAACTATACAATAAACGAACTAAAAAGTGAGCTTGAAGAACTTGGAGAAAAGCCATATAGAGCAGAGCAAATATTCAAATGGATATACCAAGAAAATGTAACAAGCTTTGAAGAAATGACAGACCTGTCAAAAAAATTGAGAGAAGAACTAAGTAGTAAATACACATTGAATCAATTTAACATCTTAGAAAAACAGGTGTCAAAAGATGGCACTATAAAATACTTATTTGATGTATTAGATGGTAATGCAATAGAAACAGTACTTATGGAATACAAACATGGTAGAACAATATGTGTATCATCGCAAGTAGGATGTAAGATGGGATGTAAATTTTGTGCATCGACAGGTATAGATTTTATTAGAAATTTAACAGCAGGAGAAATAGTAGAGCAACTCCTAGCGGTACAAAGAGATTTAAATATAAAGATATCAAACGTTGTATTTATGGGAATAGGAGAGCCATTTGACAATTTTGATAATGTAATGAGAGCTATAGAAATAATTAACTATCCTAAAGGAATTGGAATAGGGGCAAGACATATAAGTATATCAACATGTGGAGTAGTGCCAAAAATATATGAAATGGCAGATAGAGATATGCAATGTACATTATCAATATCATTACATGAAGCAAATAACGAAAAAAGAAGCCAAATGATGCCAATAAATAATGCGTATAATATACAAGAACTTATGAAAGCATGCAAATATTATATTGAAAAAACAAATAAAAGAATATCATTTGAATATGCTTTAGCAAAAGGCACAAATGATAATAAAGAATCGGCGGACGAGCTGATACATTTGTTAAAAGGAATGTTATGCCATGTAAACTTAATACCAATAAACAAAATAGAAAATGGCAAATTCTCCAAAAGTACAGTTGATAGCATGATGAAATTTAGAGATTATTTAAATGAACATGGGATAACTGCAACTATAAGAAGAGAATTAGGAAGTGATATAGATGCAGCGTGTCGGACAACTAAGGAGAAAAAGAGGTGAAAAGGGATGAGAGTTCTAGCAAATTCAGACAAGGGAAAAGTGAGAGAGCAAAACGAAGACTATTATTATGTTTCAGAAGGATTTGAAGGTTTTGATGTATATATGCTAGCAGATGGAATGGGAGGATACAATGGTGGAGAAATAGCAAGTAAACTTGCAATAGAAGCTGCAAAGAAATACATCGAAAAAAATTTCAAAAAAATAGAACATTCAAAAGAAGCAATTTTAGAATTTTTAAAGAAAACAATGGAATATGCAAATAATGTAGTATTCGATAAGTCAGAAGATATAGAAGAATTAAAAGGGATGGGTACTACTTTAGAGATATGTTTAATATATAATAATAGAGCATATATTGGACATATTGGAGATAGTCGTATATATAGAATAAGAGGAAAATTTATTAGAAAGCTTACAACAGATCATAGTTATGTAGAGACACTTGTAAAAGATGGAACAATTACAAAGGAAGAGGCAAAACATCATCCAAAGAAAAATATGTTAATGAAAGCACTTCGGATGTTCGGAAGAAATTGAACCAGATGTAATGGTAAAAAACTTTCAAGAAGGCGATATATTAGTTATGACATCTGATGGATTAACCAATATGGTGGACGATGCAAGTATCTATGATGTGGTAACAAATTATTTTGAAAAAAGCGAAAAAATACTCATAGATATGGCAAATCAAGCTGGAGGAGTAGACAATATAACAGTAGTTATAGTAAAGAACTAGCAGATATTGCTTGTTTCTTTTCCAAATCGGGTTTATATTTAGAAAGGAATGGTATCAATTATGAACTTAGAAGGAAGATTATTAGGAAATAG
>CANQKB010000043.1 GCA_947624405.1 uncultured Clostridia bacterium | reverse complement strand
TACTATTATACAAGAAAAATATAATTATAGCAATCATTTCATGAATTTTTTGAAAAAAACCATTATCCTGTAACGAAATTTTGACAAAATCTCCAATTTAGCTTGCAATTTGTCTAAAAATGTAGTACAATAAAAAAGTAGATTAAAAAAAAACTCATTTTGAGTTTAAGATTTAATCTATTTTTTTGTTGCAAAGAAAAGATAGAGCCATAGAAAGGAATGGTTAAAAATTATGAGTAAAAAATATGTATTTGTTACAGGAGGAGTAGTATCAGGACTAGGAAAAGGAATAACAGCAGCATCGCTTGGAAGACTACTAAAAAATAGGGGGTATAAAGTAACAAACCAAAAATTTGATCCTTATATAAATGTAGATCCAGGAACAATGAGTCCTTATGAACATGGAGAAGTATTTGTCACAGAAGATGGAGCAGAAACAGACCTTGACTTAGGACATTATGAAAGATTCACAGATGAAAACTTAACACAAAATTCATCTGTAACATCAGGAAAAATTTATCAAAGCGTAATAGATAAAGAAAGAAGAGGAGATTACCTTGGAAAAACAGTACAAGTAATTCCACATATAACAAATGAAATAAAAGAAAAAATATATAGTTTTGAAAATACAGATGTTGATGTAGTAATAACAGAGCTTGGTGGAACAGTTGGAGATATGGAAAGCTTAGCATTTATTGAAGCAATACGTCAAATAGGCTTAGAACTTGAAAAAGATGAAGTAATATATATACATGTAACTTTATTACCATACATTTATGGCTCAAATGAATTAAAATCAAAGCCTACACAGCATTCAGTAAAAGAACTACAATCATTTGGAATAAAACCAGATGTATTAGTATGCAGAAGTGAACATAAAATGACAGATGACATGAAAGAAAAAATAGCACTATTTTGTAATGTGAAAAAAGAATGTGTAATACAAAATTTAACAGCAGATAATCTATATGCAGTACCATTAATGTTAGAAGAAGAAGGACTAGCTAACGTAGTATGCAAACATCTTAACTTAGCAAATAGTGAACCAAATAATCAAGCATGGGAAAAAATGATAGAAAATATTAGAAATATAGGAGATGAAACAGTAAAAATTGCAATAGTAGGAAAATATGTAAGATTAGAAGATTCATATCTTTCTGTTGCTGAGAGTCTAAGACATGGTGGATATGCTAATAATATAAAAGTAGACATAAAATACATAGATTCTGAAACAATAACAGAGCAAAATGTAGCTGAGAAATTAGCTGATGTTCAAGGAGTAGTTATACCAGGAGGTTTTGGAACAAGAGGAATAGAAGGTAAAATAACTGCAATCAAATATGTAAGAGAGAATAATATTCCTTTTTTGGGCATCTGCCTTGGAATGCAAATGGCAGTTGTAGAATTTATACGCAATGTATGTGGACTTGAAGATGTAGATTCTGAGGAGTTTAGTCCAAGATGTGAAAATCCAGTTATACATATAATGGAAAATCAAAAGAATATTTCAAGAAAAGGTGGAACAATGAGACTTGGAGCTTATCCATGTGTAATAAAAGAAGGTACTTTAGCTAGAAAGTTATATGGAAAAGATGAAATTACAGAAAGACACAGGCATAGATATGAGTTCAATAATAAGTACAGAGACATTATTGAACAAAATGGACTTATAATTTCGGGAACTTCACCAGATGGTTTATTAGTTGAAATGGTTGAACTTACAAAACATCCATTTTTCATTGCTGGTCAGTTCCATCCAGAGTTTAAGTCAAGACCAGATAAGCCTCAACCTTTATTTGTAGGGCTTATAAAGGCAGCTAAAAAGATAAAAAAATAGTAGTATATTTAACAAAACCAATCATATATTTAATATGATTGGTTACTATTTATAGCCGATTTCCGCTAAGCTACCTGAGGAAATGATTTTAAAAATGCGTCGTTGCGTTCTCCAAGGCGTTTAAGATAATTTGGACTGTTAAATAATAGATACGAATTTAAAACTGTGCAAGCAAAAAAAATCGTGGGTCGAACTCACTTCGATTTTTAAAACATTCCTCCACGCTTAGCTAGTTAGGGTGTGAACTGTAACATTGCTTCTTTATTTTATGTGAATTTTTTGTGAAAGGGTATTGACATTTTAATAAAAAAGGTGTAAATTATATTAGCAGTCGATGAGAAAGATTGCTAAAAAAGGAGGGATAAAAATGATAAAACCATTATGTGACAAAGTTTTAATAAAAATGTGTGAAAGCGAAGATACAACCAAAAGTGGGATTATTTTATCAGCAAATTCAAAAGAAAAACCACAAATTGCAGAGGTAATTGCAGTAGGACCAGGTGGAAAAGTAGATGGAGAAGAAGTAGAAATGTACATTAAAGAAAAAGAAAAAGTTATAGTTAGTAAATATGCAGGAACTGAAATAAAATATGAAGGCGAAGAATATATTATTGTTAAACAATCAGATATTCTTGCTAAAATTGAATAATAAAGTAATAGGAGGGTAAAGAAATGGCAAAAGTTATTTTATATGGCGAAGAAGCTAGAAAAAAATTATTAGAAGGTGTCAATAAATTAGCAGATACTGTAAAAGTTACATTAGGACCAAAAGGTAGAAATGTAGTTTTAGATAAAAGCTTTGGTGCTCCATTAATTACAAATGATGGAGTTACAATAGCAAAAGAAATAGAATTAGATGATCCATATGAAAATATGGGAGCAAGATTAGTAAAAGAAGTGTCTACAAAGACAAATGATGTCGCAGGAGATGGTACAACTACAGCAACAGTACTTGCTCAAAAAATGATAAAAGAAGGTGTAAAAAACGTTGCAGCAGGTGGAGATCCTATGGCAATAAAAAGAGGAATTGATAAAACTGTTGAAGTTGCAGTAAATGAATTGAAAAAAGTTAGTTCAACAGTTAATGGAAAAGAGGATATAGCAAGAGTAGCAAGTATATCTGCTAATAATTTAGAAATTGGAGAACTTATTGCAGATGCAATGGAAAAAGTTTCTAAAGATGGAGTTATTACACTAGAAGAAAGCAAAACATCAGAAACAAAAGTAGATGTTGTAGAAGGAATGCAATTCGATAAAGGTTATGTTTCTCCATACATGGTAACAGACACAGAAAAAATGGAAACAATATTTGATAATCCATATATATTAATTACTGACAAGAAAATAAGCAATATTCAAGAAATATTACCATTACTTGAAAGCTTAATGCAAATGTCAGGAAAACTTGTAATTATTGCAGATGACATAGAAAGCGAAGCTTTATCTACATTAGTTTTAAACAAACTAAGAGGAGTATTAAATGTTGTTGCAGTAAAAGCACCAGGATATGGTGATAGAAGAAAAGAAATGTTAGAAGATATAGCAATTCTTACAGGTGGAGAAGTAATCACATCTGATTTAGGATTAGAATTAAAAGACACTACAGTAGAACAATTAGGTCGTGCAAGACAAGTAAAAGTTCAAAAAGAAAATACTGTTATTGTTGATGGAGCAGGAGATAAAAAAGTGTTAGCAGAAAGAATAGCTCATATCAAAAAAGAAATCAGCGATAATTTAAGTGAATTTGACAAAGAAAAATTACAAGAAAGACTTGCAAAACTTGCAGGAGGTGTAGCAGTTATAGAAGTAGGTGCAGCAACAGAAGTAGAAATGAAAGAAAAGAAACTAAGAATAGAAGATGCTCTTGCAGCAACAAAAGCAGCTGTTGAAGAAGGAATTGTTGCAGGTGGAGGAACAGCATATATCAATATAATTCCAAAAGTAGAATTTGCAGTAAAAGAATTAAAAGAAGATGAAAAATTAGGTGGCAAGATTGTATTAAGAGCATTAGAAGAGCCAATTAGGCAAATTGTATCTAATGCAGGATTAGAACCAGCTGTTGTAGTAGAAAAGGTAAAATCAAGTGCAGAAGGATTTGGATTTGATGCAAGTACAGAAGAATATGTTGATATGAAAAAAGCAGGAATTGTTGATCCTACAAAGGTAACAAGATCAGCTCTTCAAAATGCAGCAAGTATTGCTTCAATGGTACTTACTACAGAAAGCATAGTAACAGACAAAAAAGAAGAAAAATGTGGATGTGGAACACATGATAATGGAATGGGAGCAGGAATGGAAGGAATGTATTAAAATAATTTTACCGAAGTATTGCTTTTTTTAACAGATTTTGCTATAATCTATTATATTTCAAAGAAATTTGGGATATAATAGATTTTTTTTAGATAGGAATGGATAGACAAAATGAAAAAAATAAATACAAAATCACCAATTTTCAAAATAATAATCAATCTTGTTGAATTAGCTGTTTTAGCTTTATTAATTTTTATTATAGTCTACTTAGTAAAGTCAGATAATGGCATACTTGGCATCTTAGGTCGTAAAGATGCAGCAGAAAAACTGGAGGCAGCAATTCAAAAATATACATCAGAACAAGGAGCTAGAGAAATTGAAGAATACTTAAGAGAAATCGATGGAGTAGGAGAAATTAAACCAAATCAAGAAGATGGCAGAATTTTAGTTACAATAGATGATAAACAGTTTGTAGTAATAAGGCAAGCAACACAAACAGGAATTTATGGATATGCAGATAATATATATTTTGAAGAAGTGACACCAGGAAGTGAAAATAGCTCAGAAAACGAAGAAGAATCAAGCAATGAAGAAAATAGTGAACAAAATATGGAACAACAGAATTCTGAAAACATGGGAAATGAAGGAACAAATGAAGGAGAAGAAAATGTAAGCAACGAGGAAGGAGCAAATAGCAATGAGTAAGCAGAGCAAAATATTATTTAATATAATAATGGTACTAGCAATAATATGCTTAACAGTAGCAACAGTGCCAAAAACATTACAAGAAGATACATTTTATATGGTAAAAGTAGGAGAATACATTTGCCAAAATGGCATGCATGTTATAGACGAGAGAATAGAGCCATTTGCATGGGTAGATGGATTGATATATACTTATCCTCATTGGCTATTAGATGTTACATTTTATCAAATACACAGAGTATTTGATTTTATGGGAATATATATTTTTACATTATTAATTGGAATAATTACATATATTTTAATATATTTTACAAATTTAAAGGTATGTAAAAATCATTTAATATCAGCGATTATTACGTTGGTTGCTATATTTACACTAGCTGGATTTATTGCAGCCCGTGCACAAATAATCACATTTTTATGCTTAGTACTGGAAATATTATTTATAGAGAAATTCTTAGAGACAGGGCATAAAAGATGGGCAATTGGATTGATATTAGACCCTATATTACTTGCAAACTGCCATGCAGCACTATTTCCTATATACTTTGTGGTATTTTTACCATATATTGCAGAATGGGTATGGGCATACATTTTTAATAGGAAAAATTATTATGAAGAAAGATGCAAAAGAGTAGAGAAAAAAATTGAAAAATTCCAATATAAAATTGAAAAAGGTGGAGATAAAGGGGCTTTAGAAGCAAAAATTTCAATACAACAATCAATATTAAAAGAGCTTAAAGAAAAATATAAAGAGGCAGAAGAAAAACAAAATGTAAAAGATAAATTTAGAAATAAAGACAGAAAAATAATAATAGAAAGAAATAAATATCTAAAATGGCTTATTGTAATATTTGTCATTTGCATATTTACAGGACTTCTTACACCAATAAAAGATATACCATATACTTATATGTGGAAATCTATTGAAGGAAATACAATGGATTTTATTTCTGAGCATCAACCTGTAGTATTGATAAATGATTATAACCTATTTATAATATTAGCAGTAATAGTTATATTTATTTTCTCGAACAAGGTTAAATTAAAATTATCGGACTTATTCATGCTAATGGGAATGACGGTTTTATCGTTGATTTCATATAAGCAGTTTCCAATATTCTTTATATGTGCAATGTGTCCAGTTAATAAAATGATTACTATGTGGAGAGACACAAGAAAGCTAGAAAAAGCACAAGAAAAAGAATATATAGTTAATTTGAATAAAGAAGAACTAGAAAATACAAATTATGACGAAATTGCTGAAACATTAGCAGATAGTGATGTATCAGAAAAGAAAAGGAAAAAGAATCAAACTAAAAATGGTTTAGAACGTGCTAAAAAAATAATAAACAAAATACCATCAAAAATATTAACAGTTAAAGGTTCTATTTATATAATTTTAATTACTATAATAATATCACTTTTGGGATATAGATATATTGTAGGTACGGACTTAATTGATAAATCAAATTATCCAGTTGCAGCAGCAGATTGGATGCTCGAGAATCTAGATGTAAAAAATATAAAATTATTTAATGATTTTAACTATGGAAGTTATTTACTGTATAGAGGAATACCAGTTTTCATTGATGGTAGAGCAGATGTTTATGATCCTGTTTTTAATGGAAGAAGTGATGATTCTTACTTGGCATATATGTTGGGTTCTTCATTGCAATTATGGTATGAGGATGTATTCTTTACCTATAATATAACACACGTTATAACTTATGTTAATTCAAATCTAAATCAGGTAATGGAAAGAGGAATAAGCTATAATATGATATATAATGATGGAACATTCGTAATATATGAAATAAATATGCAATTACTAATCGATCAAGGAATAATTAAAGTTGATGATGCACAAAATCAAAGCCAAACAGCAGACCAAACTATAGAAGATACAACAGAGGCTGCGACAGAATAAATCTACAATGTCTTTTTAAATAAAGACTAACAAAACTCCAGTGTGTAAACATTGGGGTTTTGTTTTTACTTACTTAACGCTTAGCTAGTATTATTATAAATTTTTCAAAAAATATTGTAAAAAAAGCTCAAATAATGATATAATTATATAGTTAATGTGAGGTGAAATGATGTATAAACTAATAGCAATAGATTTAGATGGCACACTTTTAAATTCATATGGAGAAATATCAGAAGAAAATAAAAAAGCAATAAAAAAAGCAAGAGAAAAAGGAATAGAAGTAGTGTTAGCATCAGGAAGAATGGCAAGTTCCATTAAAAGTTTTGCAAATGAAATAGAATCTAATAATTATATTATTGCTGGGAATGGAGCACTTGTAATTGATGTGCAAAATAATGAAATATTATATAATGATTGTATTTCAAAAGAGAAAACTTTAAAAATTATAAAAATATGTGAAGAAAACAATATATATTATACTGTAAATACTGAAAAATATATAATTTCAAAAAGGATAAAGAATAATTTACTATATTATCATTATGAAAATGCAAAAAGATCAGACAATCAAAAAACTCAAATAAATATAGTAGAAAACATTTCAAAATATATAGAAGAAAACGATGTTGGATATATTGCTAAAATAACGATAAGTGATAGCGATAAAATAATATTCAATGGAATTATGAAAAAAATAAGAGAAATAAAAAAATTGAATGTGCTTGATGTTTCAAATATGTCTAGGAAAATAATAAAATCTGGGACAGAAAAAATAGAAATAAAATATTTTTACACAGAAATAACAAATGATAAAGTAGATAAATGGAATGCTATTGCTAAATTAGCGAAGAAATTAGGAATAGATAAAAGTGAGATAATGGCAATAGGTGATAATCAAAACGATTTAGAAATGATAAAAAATGCCGGAAAGGGTATAATAATTGGAAATGGTGCACTAGCTAATCAGAATATTGAAGGAACAATAGTTGAAAGTTGTGATAAAAACGGAGTAGCAGAAGCAATAAATAAGTATGCTTTTTAAAAAATACAAAATATTACAAAAAGACTACAAATTTGTTACAAAAATATTAAAAATATTGCATAATAAGACAATATATATTATAATTAATATTAAGATTTAGTATTCTGCATATTCGCTGAAAGGTGCAGAATATAAAGGAGGAAATACTTATGGCAATGAATCCGATGCAAAAAAAAGCAAGAACATCATTTTTATTAGGAATGTTTGTAACATTAATTATTACAGGAATAATAATAGCATTATTATTTATGCAAATATCAAAAATGAAAAAAGATGAGGCAGCTATTCAATATGTAGATGCATATGTTGTTAATGAAGATGTTTCTTCAGGAGATAATATAGATGGAAAAATAAAAAAACAAACAGTTAGAGCCGATGCATGCCCAAATAATGCAATTGGTGCAAGTAATTATGCAGATTTTATATCAGAGAGTACAACTGCTAAGATTTCATTAAGAAAAGGCACAATTCTAACAAATGAAATGATACTTACAGATGGAGCAGAGGTATCATCTGATCAAAGATTACAAGAATATAATATGGTTAACCTTCCATCACAATTAACAGAAGGTGAAACAGTTGATATAAGATTAAGGCTACCAAGTGGTGTGGACTATATAGTATTGTCTAAAAAACATGATGAAATATTGCTAATGAGTAATGCAATAGTTGAAGCATACATAATGGAAGGGGCTGAATTATATGCAACAACATATGTTGATGCAGGTATGCAATCTTCATCGTCATTAACATATGTAGCAAGTCAAGATGTTATCAACTTATTAAATGTTGATCCAAATATAACAGCTGAAGCAAAATCAGCATTAGCACAAAGATACTCAGATGAAACAAGAGCACAAAGAAGTACAATTAATAATGATTTGGGAAAATATACAGATGATGCAAAGGCAAATATTGAAGCAGGTGTTTCAGAGTCAATAGAAAAACAAAAAACTGCAAGAGCAGACTATGTTGCAGGATTATAATAAAATAATAGAAAGGTTGCGAAAATAATGAGGACGGTAGGCTTTTTAGGGGGATACGATAAGACTGACTTATTACTGTATATAGCAAGAATGTTAACATTAGCACAAAAGAAAGTAATATTAATAGATACAACTATATTACAAAAAACAAAATATGTAGTGCCTTCAATTACACCAACTCAAAGTTATGTAACAGAATTTGAAGGATTCGATGTGGCTGTTGGATTTAGAAGTCCTGAAATGTTAAAACAATATTTGGGCTATGAAAATAAAGGACTTGATTATGACATAGCATTGTTGGATATAGATTCACTTGAAGTTGCAGAAAAGTTCGATATAGAAAAAAACTATAAAAATTGTTTCGTGACTGCATTTGACTTATATTCATTAAAAAAAGGCGTAGAAATACTTGGAGCTTTTAAAAAAGCAAGTAAAGTATATAAAGTATTATTTTCAAAAAATGCATTAAAAGAAGAAAATGAATATTTAGATTTTTTAACACTTGGATATAAAGTGGCTTGGGATAAAGAAATATTTAATTTCCCTATTGAACTTGGAAATTATGGAGTTATGATAGAAGATCAGATAGTTGCGAGAATAAAAATAAAGAAACTCAGTGAACATTATAAGAACAGTTTAATGTACCTTGTTTCTATGATATTTGAAAATGATATTTCTTCAAGTAGTATTAAGAAGATTATGAAAAGTATGGAAAAATAACGACTAAAAAGCTAGAAAGGAAAGTTAGAAATGGCGATTGTAACATTTTGGAACGATAATACAGGTAAAATAGGTCAAACATATTCAGCAACTGCAATTGCTTCATTTATGGGTATTGAACATAACTATAAGACTCTATTAATGTCAACAAGGTATAATGATCAGGTTGCAATGAATGCGTTTGGTGCAGAAAACAGAAACAAAACATTAGGCAAATTGACAAAAGGAATGAATACAATGGATTTGGAATCTGGAATGGAAGGATTAGCAAAGCTAGTTAGTGCTAATCGACTTACACCAGACCTAATTACAAATTATACTAAGATAGTATTTAGAAATAGACTAGAAGTATTGTCAGGACCACGTAAAAAAGCAGATGTAGATTATGAAAGAGTATATAGTACATGTAAAGAAATTATAAATTCTGCAAATAAATTTTTTGATATTGTTTTTGTAGATCTTAATAATGGATTATCAAGTAAAACAACACAAGAAATATTAAAGATGTCAAATATAATTATACTAAATATGGAACAAAAAAAGTCAGAAATGGAAAAAATTGCAAAAATAAGAGAAAATAAAAACTTATTTTCTCCAGAAAAAATACTTGTACTTGTAAATAATTGTGATAGAAAATCAAAATATAATACTAAAAATATGTCTAGAGAAATGGGAGAAAAAGAAGAAATATGTTCGGTTCCGTACTCTGATTTATTTTCAGATGCTATGCAAGAAGGCAACACGGCTGAATTTTTTGTAAATGCTAGAATTAAGAGAATAGATGATGTAGAGGATAGAACGGGGTTTTTTATACATGAATTAAAAAGAACTACAGAGGCGATAATATACAAAATGCAAGAATTACAGATGAGAATGTAGAGATGAACAAAAAGAAGGAGGAATCCTAATATGAGTAATATGGTAAACATATTGGCAATTTTAATGGTTTTAGTTGTAGCAGGATTTATTGTTATTAAAGTTCTGACTTCTAAGAAAAACGAAGAGGTTGAAGATGAAATTGAACATGATGATAAAACATATACTATAGAAATGATGACAGCATTCGTAAAAAGAAGACTAGATGAAATAACTAAAATAAATTTATATGATATAGGTTTATCAGAAGAAGAGCTAAAAAGAAGAAAAAATAAGAAATATGAGTTAAAAAAAGCATTAAAAGGTTGTACATATGGTGACGTAAATGATAAAAAATACGTTAAAGAATTAATCTTTGACTTATTATCTAAAGAATATGGTACTGATGAAACTAATATATCACATGCAATTCCATTTGATATACCATCTTTGCTTACAGCACAAGATAAATTTGATATATTAATATATATATACAAGAAAGAATTTGGATATGAAGCACTTACAGAATTAATAAAAAAATACAACTTGGCATCACTTAAATACATTTCTGGAGAAGCAAAACCTTGTTATGTTATAACTAGCGAAGAAATAAGTGATATATATGAAAAGGAGAATATAGCATTAAATTTTGACGATAAATTAAATATAGTTACTCAAAGGATTTATCAATCATACAAAGGATACAGCAGTATAGATGAAGTAAGAGATATGAACATAGATGGCGTATCTGGTGGTGTATCTGGTTTACCAGAAAGTTTCTTAAGTCAAGTTGCACAAACAGATGGTGATTACCTAGATCAAATTATGGATAGCAAAGTACCAAGAGCATGCGATAGTATATGGATATTCTTCCAAGGTAAATCAATAAGACTTGCATTTTTATCATTTGGAACAGAAAGTGAATTAAAAAGGGTTTGTCAAAACATATATAAATATAACAATCCAGGGCAGTTATCAGATTCAAATGGTTACAAAATCAATGAAATGAAAGATGGTTCTCGTGTCGTAGTTGTTCGTCCATCAATGTCAGAAACATGGGCATTCTTCGTAAGAAAGTTCGATGTAAAAAGAGCTACACTTGAACAAATCATTACATGCGACGGAAAAGAAGATGCAATTGAATTATTGAAATATCTTGTAAAAGGAGCAAGGATTATATCCTTAACAGGTGAGCAGGGCTGTGGTAAAACAACAATGCTTATGGCAATGATAGAAAATATATATGAAACAATGAATATAAGGGTTCAAGAGACAGCTTTCGAGTTACACTTAAGAAAAATTTACCCAACCAGAAATATACTTTCATTTAGAGAGACAGAAACGGTATCACGGACAGGAAGGTTTGGACGTTCAGAAAAAAACCGATGGTTCTGTAAACATCATACGGAGAGGTTGCAACTGACCCAGTTGCCAGCTGGATGATTCAGGCAGCACAGGTTGCAT
>CANQKB010000042.1 GCA_947624405.1 uncultured Clostridia bacterium | reverse complement strand
CTGCAAAGATAGAAGAAGTAGATAAAGATAATGGTCAAACTGAAGTTGAAACACCAGTTACAAAGTATGAAATGCATAAGGGAGAAAATGGTGTAAACTATATAGATAGAGTCCCTATGGGAGAAACAGTTGAAGCTATGCTTGCAAGTTTAGATACAGAGTATACAGATGTTACAATAAAGGATAAAAATGGAAATAATGTAACAACTGGAAACCTTGGAACAGGTATGAAAGTTCACTTAAACTTTGTTAATAAGCCAGATGTAGACGTTGTTGAGTACGAGATAGTAATTTGGGGTGATTTAACTGGTGATGGAGAAATGTCATCTGAAGATTTCGTAAACTGGAGAAGAAATGATTTAGCAGAAGATGCAATTTTAACAGGTGCAGAATTAAAAGCAGCAGATTATAATCATGATGGAATATTAAGCAGTGCAGATAACGTTGAAATGAGAAGAGCAGACTTATTATAATTGAAATAAAATTTTAAAAATGAAGGAAGGAGTAAGAAATGAACAAGTTACTAAAGAATGTTTTTATAGTAGTATTAGCTGTAATATTACTAGGATTGACAAATACTACATATGCAGCTACAACAGGCTCATTAGTATTGTCAAAAAGTAGTGATACATGTGAACCAGGAAAAGAATTTACAGTTTCGGTTAGTGTATCAAATTTTAGTGCTACATCTCAGGAAATGACTTTCCGTGGAAAGGTTGCTTGGAGTACTGAAAAATTAGAATTAGTATCAGCAACATCAGCTTCTGGATGGTCAAATATGAGTAGTGATAGTAGATTTAATAAATCAACAGGAAAATTCAATCTTGATAATGATGACGGAGTGGGAGCTAATTCAAAAGTTTTTGATTTAACTTTCAAAGTTAAAGAAGGTGCAACAGGTGAAGCCACAGTTTCTATAGTTAATGTAGATATGTATGATGGAAATTTTAGTGATGTTTCTACAAAAATAAACATCGCAGAACCTGTTAAAGAAGATGAAGATCCAAATGAGGATACACCACCAGCAAGTGAAAACCCTCCAGCAGAAGATAAGACAGATACAGGAAATACACAAACTGAACAAAAACCTGCTACATCAGATGTACAAAGTGAAACAAGTAAAACTGATAGTAAACCAAGTGGAAATGATACAACAACAAAACCTGGTGTTTTACCACAAACAGGTGTAAATTATTTCTTATGGTGCGGTGTTGCTATTTGTGTGCTTTCTGCAGTTGCTATAGTTGTTTTCTATCAAAGAGCTAAATATATTGCTAGAAGACAAAAATAAAGAAGTTTAAAATTAAACGCGATTTATCGCGTTTAATTTTTTTGTAATAAATCAGTGATTTTTTATATAAATAATTGCAAAGCCTGTAAAATAGTTGTTTTTACATTCACTTGGTGTCGCAATCTCCAATCTAAAATATTAGTATGTCGATTGCTCCAATTCGCACTCGCTTCGCTCGTTTGGTCGCTTACGCGTTCATTTCAAAACAACTATTTTCAGGCTTCTTAAAAAATCGCTAAAACGTTGTTACAATTTTTTTGAAAAATTTTAAAAAATGGCTATACAAAATATAAATTTAATTATATAATATTTTGTGAAAAAATATGAAAAATAATATATTTGTTTTTCATTACATATAATTAAATACATTAGGGTGTTTACATTAATGTAATATGGAGGTTAATATGGAACTTAAAAAGCTTTTGGAAGGTCTAGAAGGAATTAAGGTTAAAGGCAATTTAGATGTTGACGTTACTGGAATTGCTAATGATTCAAGAAAGGTAAAAAAAGGCTCTTTATTTATTGCTATAAAGGGATTTGATGTTGATGGTCATAAGTTTATTGAATCTGCAATTAAAAATGGGGCAAGTACAATTATGGTACAAGATGAAGAGGCATTGAAAAATGTAAAAGATGAAAATGTTACTTTAATTGCTGTACCTAATACAAGGATTGCACTTGCAGTTACAGCACAGAATTTTTTTGGAAATCCTGCAAAAAAATTAAAGTTGATTGGTATTACTGGTACGAAAGGAAAGACAACAACTACTTTTATGATAAAAGAAATTTTAGAAAGAGCAGGAAAAAAAGTAGGACTTATTGGTACTATTGCAGTATACATAAATGGCAAGAAACTTGAAGATGCATCTAGGACTACACCAGAAAGTATAGAGCTTCAAGAAATATTTGCAAAGATGGTAGAAGAAAATGTTGAGTATGTTATTATGGAAGTTTCTTCACAAAGTTTGAAACTTGATAGAGTATATGGATTAAACTTTGATATTGGGATTTTTACAAATTTCTCAGAAGATCATATAAGTCCAAAAGAACATCCAGATATGGAAGATTATTTTAATTCAAAATTAAAATTATTTGAAATGTGCAAGATGGGTTATACAAATGTTGATGATTTGATGGGAAATAAAGTAGAAAAACTTGCTAAGTGTCCAATAAAAACATATGGTATAGATAATCATGCTACTCTAATTGCAAAAGATATTACAATTACAAATACATATGCTGATTTTAAAGTTAGATTTGGAGATAGAAATGAAAGAGTAAAGGTAGGAATACCTGGTAGATTTAGTGTATATAATGCATTGGTAGCAATAAGTGTTGCATTAAATTTAGGGATTGATAAAGAAATTATTAAACAGGCGTTAGAAGAAGTAAGAGTTCCAGGAAGATCAGAGCTTGTTAAAAATAAATTGGGATTGAATATAATGATTGATTATGCTCATTCACCCGAAAGCCTTGAAAATATTTTATCAGCAGTTAAAGAATATACGAAGGGCAAAGTTATAAGTGTTTTCGGCTGTGGTGGAGATAGAGATTCTGGTAAAAGACCTATTATGGGCGAAATTTCAGGAAGAATAGCAAATTACACAATTATAACATCAGATAATCCAAGAACTGAAGACCCACAAAAAATAATAAATCAAATTGAAAATGGCATAAAAAAGACAAAAGGTAAATATGAATGTATAGAGAATAGAAGAGAAGCTATAAAAAAGGCAATGAAAATGGCAAATAAATTTGATTTAATAGTTCTTGCTGGAAAAGGGCATGAACCATATCAAGAAATTAATGGTGAAAAGCATCCTTTTGATGAAAGGGTAATCGTAAGAGAAATTATAGCGGAAATGGAGAAATAAAAATGAATCTGCAGATTAACATTGTAGCTATAAGCTTCATAATCTCAGTGTTCATATCTCTTGCTATACTGCCGATTTTAAAAAAACTAAAAGTTGGTCAAATAGAAAGAGAATATGGACCACGAAGTCATTTAGTAAAACAGGGCACTCCTACAATGGGAGGTATTATCATTGCTATTGTTTTAATTATTATGGTAGCTGCATTATTTAAATTAAGCAAAAATATTATTCCTCTTGTATTAATTATAATAGGATTTGGAATAGTTGGTTTTGTTGATGATTTTAAAAAATTGGTATTAAAAGATACACAAGGATTAAAGCCAGCTTATAAAATGTTACGGATTACTTGTTATATCTGTAATATATGCACTTTATTTAATTAGTGAGGGAATAGGAACAGGTACAATAATACCTATATTTAAAATGGAAATTATAATTCCAGTTATACTATATATACCATTTGTTATTTTTGTAATGTTAGCAGCAACTAATGCAGTAAATCTTACAGATGGTATAGATGGGCTAGCATGTTCAACTTCAATGATAATTATTGCATGCCTTTCGGTAATTGCAGTAAAATATGGAATAAATGATATTGCATTATTAGGTGTGATACTTGTTGGAGCGTGTCTTGGATTTTTGATGTTTAATCTGCATCCAGCAAAAATATTTATGGGAGATACAGGAAGTTTATTGCTTGGAGGAGCAATTGTAGTTATGGCTTTATATTTGAAAATGCCGTTGATTCTTATATTAGTTGCAATAATTCCAGTTCTAGAGACAGTGTCAGTTATACTTCAGGTTTTATATTTTAAAAAGACTGGAAATAGAATTTTTAAAATGACACCTTTACATCATCATTTTGAACTTTCACGGATGGAAAGAGGGAAAAATTGTTTCAATATTTAGTGTTATAACACTTATATTTTGTATAATAGCAATTTTTATAGTTTAGCAAAAAAGGAGGAAGAAAGTGCCTAAACCTAAGAAAGAAAACGTAAATAAAAAGAAAAAGTCATTTGACTTTATATTAATTGTAACAGTGTTTATAATGCTTTCGCTTGGGATTGTAATGGTACTATCTGCAAGTTCTCCTTCAGCTTTATCTAAAGACGGAGATAGTTATTCTTATGTAAAAACTCAAGCAGGTGCAGCTGTTATTGGTTTGGTTTTTATGTACATAATTTCTAGGATTGATTATAAAATATATAAAAAATTTGATAAGATAGTGTATGTGGTATGTTTATTACTTTTACTTGCAGTATTAATACCAGGTGTTCGTTGGGAAGCAGGTGGAGCAGCAAGATGGATTGTTTTACGACCACTTGGTAATATGACATTTCAACCATCAGAGGTTGCAAAGCTTGGTGTGGTATTATTTTTTGCTTCATATTTAACAAATAATAGAGATAAATTAGATAAATTATGGGATGGATTTTTCAAACCTATAATAGTTTATTTTGGACCAATAGCACTTGTGTTACTTGGAGTACAATCACACTTGAGTGCAACAGTTGTTATAATGGGTGTAATTGCAATAATGATGATTGCAGCAGGAAGTAAATTTAAGTATTTTGCAATATTTGGAACCTTAGGTGTAGGAATACGGAGGAAGTGCTTTATATATACTTGCAAAATATTTTCACTTTCAGGAATATAGAATTGAACGTTTTGCATCTTTTTTGAATCCATGGGCAGATGTATCTAATTCTGGTTGGCAAGTTATACAAGGACTTTATGCAGTTGGATCAGGAGGACTTTTTGGTGTAGGACTTGGAAATAGTACTCAAAAGTATTTGTGGATACCTGAACCTCAAAATGATTTCATATTTGCAATTATAGCTGAGGAGCTTGGATTTGTTGGCTGCTTAATTGTAATTATGCTTTTTGTAATATTTGTTTGGAGAGGCATAGTGATTGCAATGCATGCTCCAGATATGTTTGGCAGTTTACTTGCTGTTCGGTATTACATCAATTATTGGGCTTCAAGCAATGATTAATATAGGGGTTGTTACATCTTCTATACCAAATACTGGTATGCAACTACCGTTTTTTAGTTATGGTGGTACATCACTCTTAATTATGCTTTCGTCCGTGCGGAGTTTTACTGAATATATCTAGGCAAAAAAACAAAGTTTAGGTAATCTTAGGAAGGAATGTGATTAGTAATGAAAGCAATAATAGCCTGTGCAGGAACCGGAGGACACATTAATCCAGGGATTGCGATTGCAAATAAAATAAAAGAAATGGATAGAAATTCAGACATACTTTTTATTGGAACGGAAAGAGGTCTTGAAAAGGATTTGGTTCCAAGGGCAGGATATGATTTAAGAACAATAGAAGCATATGGGCTAAGTAAAAAAATTTCGATAGATAATATCAAAAAAATGTTTAAAACATTAATGGGAGTATCACAGGCAAAAAGAATTATAAAAGATTTTAAGCCAGATGTAGTAATAGGAACCGGAGGATATATTTGTGGAGCTGTTATAATTGCAGCAAGCAGACTTAAGATACCAACAATGTTGCACGAGAGCAACAGTTTCCCAGGAAAGGCAGTGAAAATGCTTGCTAAAAGAACTGATACAATAATGGTAAGTTTTGAAGAAGCTATTTCGAGAATTCCCAAGGCAAAAAAAATAGTACTTACAGGTACGCCTATTAGAACTTTAAAAAAAGAGCTATCACTTGCAGAAAAAGTACGTATGAAAGAAGAATATAAGTTAAATCCTGCTAAACCAACTGTTTTAGCTTTTGGAGGAAGCCAAGGAGCAAAAGCAATTAATGATACGGTACTTGATTTACAAGATAAAAAATTAAATAAAAATTATGAAATACTATTGGTTGCAGGACAAAAACAGTATGAAATTATAAAAGATGAACTAAAGAAAAACGGAAAAAATATTGAAAAATTGGATGGATTAAAAATTGTTCCATATATTTATGAACTTCAAGAAGTAATGAGTGCATCAGATTTACTTATTTGTAGAAGTGGAGCAACTACAATTACTGAAATCGCCAATATTGGTAAGCCGTCAATTTTGATACCACTTCCAAATGTTTCACATAATCATCAACAATATAATGCCGAAGTTTTAGAAAATATAGATGCAGCAAGAATTATAAAAAATGCTGAATTAAATGCCGAAGTTTTAAATAAGCAAATTGAAGAGATATTACTTAAAGGAGATTTGGAGAAAATGGGTGAAAATGCAAAAAAAATTGCAATTAAAAATACTACTGATAAAATATATAAAGAAATTTTAGAAGTGGTGAAAAAGAAAAAATAATTTCGCATGATATATATGCTAAAGAAGGAAGTAAAAAAATGAACAAAGTAGACAATATTTTAAAAATAGAGATAGATAATGAAAAATTGAAAAAAGTATTGCTGTATTCAGCATCTTTTTTCATACCTGCTTTAATAATATTTTCAATTTTTATATATTTTAAAGTATATCCATTTGGCGAAGGAACATATGTGCCAATGGATGCATATAATCAATATGCAAATTACATGCAATATTTTAGAGAAGCATTAATGGGAAAACAAAGTATATTTTATTTCTTAGGAAAATCAATTGGAGGAGAAATGTATGGACTATTTACATATTATTTAATTAGTCCATTTAACCTTATACTATTATTTTTTAATAAATTTTATATAACATTTGCTTTTGATATTATTTTAATATTAAAAACAGCTTGTGCAGGTGGTACATGTTATTATTACCTTACAAGAAGAAAAGGACCTAATGTAACAAGCTTAATTTTCTCATGTATGTATGCATTGTCTGAATATTCAATATCATATGGCTTTAATGTAATGTGGCTTGATGGAATGGTTTTATTACCACTTGTTATTGCTGGATTAGATGATGTTATAGAAAATAGAGGACGAGCTTTATATATAATTTCGCTTGCACTTGCATTGATTACAAATTATTATATAGGATTTATGATATGCATATTTTCAGCATTGTATTTTATATATAAGATTGCAATTGGAAAAATAAGACCAATAAAAGATACATTAAAGAAATTTTTGAAATTTGCAGGTTTTTCAATAATTGCAGGCTTAATTTCTGCAGTTATTTTAATACCATCTTTTTTTGGAATACAAGAAGGTAGAGCAAAATTTTCTTTATCTGAGTTTAATTTAGATAAAAATTTCGAAGCGCAAAATATAATACCTAAATTTTTTACAGGTACATTTGATATTGATGAAATAAAAACTGTATCAACACCACCAATATTTTGTGGCCTTTTTACTACTATGTTAGTTTTGCTTTATTTTATTAATAGTAACATAAAATTAAGAGAAAAAATTTGTACTTTTTGTTTATTTGGAGTATTTGCACTGAGTTTTTACTTCAAATGGATAAATTTGCTTTGGTATTTGGGGAACACACCAGCATGGTATGCATATAGATACACATTTTGTTTTATATTTTTGTATATAATAATAGCACACAAATCATTTGAAAATATAGATAATAAAAATAAATCTAAGAAGATATTGGCAGTAACATTTATTTTGATTGCTTTGTGTATTATTACTGATAAGTTAAATTTAAAACTTATAAATGATGAGTTTATATTAAAAGATATAGCTATTTTTACTGTTCTTGGAGTATTATTGATGTTTTATGCTAGCAATGTTGAAGAACGAATGAAAAAAATTGTAACATATAGTTTAGTGTTTGTGAATATTGCTAATATTGGAATAAGCACAGAATTCCTTATGAAAGTTATAAAAAGAGATGGAAGCTTTTTTAATATAATGTCCTATTTGAATTCTTTAAAATTTATGGATGAAAAATACGCACAAATAACAAATAATGAAGATGGAATATATAGGATTGATACAAATACAATATTTTCTATAAATGAAGGAATGGTATATGGAATTAATACTATAGGTAATTCAACTTCGACATATGATGAAGATGTATATTCATTTTTGTCAAAACTTGGATATCAGACAAGACATGTACTTGTTTCATCTGATGCAGGTAACACTAAAACTGTAAATATGTTTTTAGGGGAAAAATACGTGCTTGAGAAGGCAAAAGCATATGAAATGAATGAATATGAAAAAATAAAACAAGAGAAAGAAGAAGTTATAGAAGAAACAGAAGAAGAACAAGAAGAGGAAGAATATGAGATTATATCAACTTATAAAAATCCAATAGCCTTAAGTTTAGGCTTTGCTGTGAAAAATTCCGTTTTTGATCAAATAAGTAATGAAAACGTATTTGAATATCAAAATGAGTTGATGAAAAATATAAGTGGGTTAGAAGAGGATATTTTTACAAAACATGAAGGAAAAATCTCAAAAAAATTCCAAAACGTTTATAATGAAGGAAATATCTATATTAAACCTGAAACAGAAGAAACAGAGGAAATTGATGAAAATGAAACAGAAGAAGAAAAAAATAAAAGAATAGAAGAAGAAATGTCAAAAATAATATATGAAATAGAAATTGAAAAAAATCAAGATGTATATTTATACTTAAAAGGAAGCAATATACAAAGTATAAATTTGTATGTAAACGGAGAAAAACAGGATTACAATTTCTATACAAATGCTAATAAGCTATTTTATTTAGGAAAATATCAAATAGGAGAGAGTCTAAAAGTAGAGGTTGAATTAACAGAAGTAGGAACAGAAATTGGAATTGATGAAGAAATAATATATTATGAGAATGAAAACATTTTGAATAAATATTATGATGTTTTAAGTAAAGAGCAAGTTGATTTAGAAAGAATATCAGGAAGAAAATATAAAGGTACAATAGATATACAATCTGATAATCAATATGTACTTTTCACTATACCTTATGATGAAAGTTGGAAGATATACGTAGATGGCAAAGAAGCACCGCTTGAAAAAGTATTTGATGCACTTATTGCAGTAAAAGTTGGAAAAGGCAATCATGAAATATATATGGAATATTTCCCTAATATTTTTCCTATTTCTGCTTTAGTAAGTGGAGTACGGAATTGGAAGTTTTGCAATTATGCAGATTTGGACTTATAAAAAAAGAAAAAAGTTGACTTAATCACTAAAATAATATAAAATATGCTAGGATGTAGACTTATGGAAAGGAATGATATTATAAATGGCAGATAAATTAATTATTGTGGAATCACCTGCAAAGGCAAATACTATAAAGAAATTTTTGGGAGGGAGTACAAAAGTTGTTGCTTCAATGGGACATATAAGAGACCTTCCAAAATCTAAATTAGGTGTTAATATTGAAAAAGATTTTGAACCAGAATATATAAATATTAGAGGGAAAGGAGAACTTATCAAATCTTTAAAAAAGGAAGCAAATAGTGCTAAAAAAGTGTACCTTGCAACTGACCCTGATCGTGAAGGTGAGGCAATTGCATGGCATTTAGCACATATATTAGAAATTGATGAAAATGCAGAAAATAGAGTTACTTTTAATGAAATTACAAAAAATGCTGTACAAGAAGCAATAAAAAAGCCACGTAAACTAGATAGAAACTTGATTGATGCACAACAGGCTAGAAGAGTTTTAGATAGAATTGTAGGATATCAGATAAGCCCACTTCTTTGGAAAAAAGTAAGGAAAGGTTTATCAGCAGGAAGAGTTCAGTCGGTTGCTGTTAAGCTTATTGTTGATAGAGAAGAAGAAATAGAAAAATTTGTGCCAGAGGAATACTGGAATATTTATGCGAAACTTTCTGATAAAGAAACAAAAACTCCATTTGAAGCAAAATTTACTGGGAAAAATGGAAAAAAAGTAGAATTAAAAAATGAAGAACAAGTAAAAGAAATTTTAAATGAATTGAAAAAAGAAAAATTTATTGTAAAAGAAATAAAAAAGAGTGATAAAAAAAGAACACCAGCTCCACCATTTACTACAAGTACAATGCAACAGGAAGCTTCGAGAAAAATTGGCTTTACATTGAAAAAAACAATGTCAGTGGCACAAGGCCTTTATGAAGGATTAAAAATTGAAGGAAGAGGGCATATTGGATTAATTACTTATATGAGAACAGATTCTACTAGAATTTCTGAAGTGGCGAGAGCATCCGCAAAAAAGCAAATTGAAGAAAAATTTGGAAAAAATTACTATGAAAATAGATATTACAAAACAAAGGCAGATTCACAAGATGCACATGAAGCAATTAGACCAACATATATTGAGCTAACACCAGATAGTATAAAAAATGATTTAACAGCAGAACAATATAAATTATATAAGTTAATATACAATAGATTTATTGCAAGTCAAATGGCACAAGCAGTATTTGATACTGTTTCTGTGGCTATTGATTGTGGAAATAATAATTTTAAAGCAAATGGACAGAAATTAAAATTTAAGGGATTTATGGCTGTATATTTTGAAGGTGAAGATGAAAAAGATGAAGAAATACCAGAATTAAAAGAGAATGAAGAAGTAAATAAAGAAAAAATTGAACCAAAACAAAGTTTTACTGAGCCACCACCAAGATATACTGAAGCAAGTTTGGTTAAAACACTTGAAGAAAAAGGAATAGGTAGACCAAGTACTTATTCTCCAACAATAACAACAATAATAGAAAGAAGATATATTGAAAAAGAAAAGAAACAATTAGTACCAACAGAACTTGGCAAGGTTGTTAACAATCTTTTAATAAACAGTTTTAATGATATTGTAAATGTTGATTTTACAGCTAAAATTGAGAAGGAATTTGATAATATTGCAGACGGAAAAGAAGAATGGAAAGATACAATAAGAGAATTTTACAAACCATTTTCAGTGGAACTTGAAAAGGCTCAAAAGGAACTTGAAAATTTTAAATTAGAAGAAGAGGTATCAGATGTACCATGCGAGAAGTGTGGGCGTATGATGGTTATAAAATATGGAAGATATGGAAAATTTTTGGCATGTCCAGGATATCCTGAGTGTAAAAATGCAAAACCTATTATCGAGAACATAAAAGAGCCTTGTCCAAAGTGTGGAGGGGCAGTACAGGTTCGTAAGAGTAAAAAAGGAAGAAAGTTTTATGTGTGTGAAAATAATCATGATGGAGGAAGTTGTGATTATATATCATGGAATAAACCAGGGCAAGAGAACAAACCGAAACGTACAAGAAGAAAATCAACAAAAACGAAGAAAAAAGCAAAATAGTAAGTTCGAAAGAATGAAATAATTGTAACTAATTAAAGAAATCTTAATAAATTTACAAATATATTACATCAATTTTACAATTTTGTTACAGTTTTTAGAAATGTATTGACTTTTAAAAAATTAATTATAAAATATAAATACAATATGTAAGATTATAAAAGGACAAGCGGAAAAAAGTAAAAAAATGCAAAAAAAACAAATATTACAAGTATGAAATGCTGATAATTGCAGAATATAATAAAAAAACAAAGGAGAAGAAAATGGCAAGCTGTTTAGGATTGTATATTGAAGAAAACATAATTAAATATGCAAAAGTTACCAAAGATAGCGATGTAATTAAAATTGATTCATTCGGAATTAAATTCTATGATAGATTAACAGAAGCTATTGAACAAGTTATACAAGAAACATATAGCTATAAAACACCAATAAGTATTAATCTTTCAAATGAAGTATATAATTATTTCCACATCTTTAATTTACTTAGCAAAAGGGATATGCACAGCTATATAAAAACAGAATTTGAATCTATATGTTTTGAAAAAGATTTGAAAGCATCTGCATATGAAACAAGATATGTTCTGGTTGATGATTTGGAAAACTCTGAAAAGGTAAGGGCTATACACATTTCTACAGGAAAAGGAGAATTGACAAATAAATTTGAGCTATTTAGTAAATATAAATTAATAGATGTTTCGCCAATAGGAATTGATATTGCAAATTTGATAGAAATTAGCAAAACTGAAAATATTGAAAATATTGCTATTGTAAATATTGACGATTTAACAACTGTTACAACGATAATTTCACAAAAAATCTCCAGGTTCCCCATGTGGAGGTGAACGGAAAAACCCTCGGAATCATCGGCGCCGG
>CANQKB010000041.1 GCA_947624405.1 uncultured Clostridia bacterium | reverse complement strand
TGGGATTTGTATGATAAATTGGATACAGGAGATAAGATTTTTGTTATTCATACAGGAATTGCAGAAAGTTATCCAGGACAAACAGGTGTATATGCTATATTTAAAATTAGTGATGGAACAATTGCAGATATTCCACAAAAAGTTATTAAAGAATTAAATAAATTAGGATGGATTGATACAGTAGAAATGCCAATTAGTCTTGAAGATGTGAATGTAAAAATTCAAGAATATTTTGAACTAGAAAATGCGGATAGAAGTAATTTTAAAAATAATTATATAGATAGAGTAAAGGATGTTGTTGTAGTTGAATTAATTGATAACAGTAAAACAAAGCAAGAAGAATTTATTTATACAGTATTTTCAAACTCTACAGGTTCAAAGTATATTAAATATATTAAAGATAATTGTATGATTGAATTTAGAGATGCAGGTGTTAGTGGGAGTGCTTATAGTGAATAATTTGAAAGTAAGTTGATTTTATGAAAAAGAAAATATTTATAGTTGTTTTAATTATATGTTTATTAGTAATTGCACACTTGGGTATGTATTTAATAGACATGAACAGAATGAAAAACAATAAACCTCTTATATTTAGTAATTGGGGATATTCTTATGTACCACCTATTAATTTGCCAGAAAAAGAAATAAAAGCTGCTATAATAAATAACATAATAAAAAGTGGAGATAGTGAAAAACATCATCCAAATGCAAAAACTTTTGCAAGTATGGAAGTATATTTAATTGAAGAAGAAAAAAAGGATGAGCTTTATACTATATATGCTTGGGTATTACAAGAACAATATTATATTGAAAATGATGAAATAAAGCAAGAAGGTGGTTCGTCTATTCCGTATAAATTTGTTGTATTAAAAAAAGATAATGAATTTATAATTACTGATAAAGTAACACCAGGAGATGGAAGTTATTATAGAGATGATATGAATAGTATTTTCCCAAGAAGTGTAAGAGAAGATATGGAAAGAGTACATACAGATGGAACAATAGAAGAATTAAATGCAGATATACAAAAACAAGTGGCAGAATATTTTAATAAATAATACTTTGTAGGTGGAGAGATATATTATGAAAAAGAAAATTCTCATTATAGTTGGAATAGTAATCGGTATAATAATTACATTATTAGTTGCATTTTTTATAGGAACAGGATTCACTAAAAATCCGAAGGTAGAAATTATAAATTACACATTGAATAAAGATAGAAGTGTATTAAACTTTACTATTGGTATTCCTGATTCAATAGGATATACAAGAGGATACAAAAATAAAGGTGGTGGAGTAAAATCACATTATCTTAATTTTTATAATACATTTGGAGTAATAAATAGTAATTGGGGAGCAAAATTTGAATTTACACTTGAACTCGACGAAGATGATACAGAGATATATTTTAATAGAACAGGTGGAGGTTATGAATTAGTTTTACAAAAAAATGAAATAACTGGAGAATGGGAAAGACCAAATAAAACTAATTATTAGGAGGGAATATGAAGAAGAAAGTTTTAATTGGAACAATTATAATAATTCTATTAGTATTTATAGTTGGGCTTTGTCTGAATGTTTTGATCCAACGAAAATTTATCAAAACCTATACTTATACAGAACTTGAAAACAGAGGTTATATAGCACAAGATGTTAGTGAAATAAAAATAAATCACTCTTATTTAAATAAAATTCTTAGTTATAATGAATGGAGAATATCTGTAGAATTTAAAAAAGAACCTGATATTTTATTCTGGTTCACTTATAGAGATGATAAGATTATTTTTCAAGGTGTGAGTTCTGAACCTATGCTTGATAAAGAATCAATACTTGATTATTCAGAAAGATACAAAAAAGGAACATTATTAGAAAAATGATATAAAGCTTTTTAACCGATATTACAATGCCATATATTATTTTATAGAAAAATATGGTATAATAAGAGAGGATAAAGATTTTATCAAAGAGTTTACACATTATAAAACTAATTATTAGGAGGGAATATGAAGAAGAAAGTTTTAATTGGAACAATTATAATAATTCTATTAGTATTTATAGTTGGGCTTTGTCTGAATGTTTTGATCCAACGAAAATTTATCAAAACCTATACTTATACAGAACTTGAAAACAGAGGTTATATAGCACAAGATGTTAGTGAAATAAAAATAAATCACTCTTATTTAAATAAAATTCTTAGTTATAATGAATGGAGAATATCTGTAGAATTTAAAAAAGAACCTGATATTTTATTCTGGTTCACTTATAGAGATGATAAGATTATTTTTCAAGGTGTGAGTTCTGAACCTATGCTTGATAAAGAATCAATACTTGATTATTCAGAAAGATACAAAAAAGGAACATTATTAGAAAAATGATATAAAGCTTTTTAACCGATATTACAATGCCATATATTATTTTATAGAAAAATATGGTATAATAAGAGAGGATAAAGATTTTATCAAAGAGTTTACACATTTTATAAAGGGGGGCGCTTGCATGAAAAAAATTGTAACCTGGATACTTGTTATATCAATTTGCGTTTTTGTAATTTCCTGGGGAGTTATTGGTCTAAAAATATATGATGGCAATTATGATTTTCAAACTGAAGCATATATAGCTCTTGTTTGCTTTATCGTAATCTTTTCTAGCATCATTTATTTGAGATTTACCAATAGATGTCCGAATTGCAAAAAAATAGTACTAATAAATGGAAAATATTGTTCACATTGTGGTAAAGAGCTTTAAATATCTTCTCTATTATCACAGTTGTGGTATGGAAATGTTCCAAGCCGAAAACATAGTTTGATCCATAGAATAAAGGAGGAAATTATATGAATATGATTACATTACTTCAATTTGTGGTATTAGGTTTTGGTATAAAGGAATTTTGGAATGCAATCGAATACCACAGGCAGCAAAAAAATAAATGGACAATTGCATCTTTGTGCATAGGAGTTTTCGCCTGTGCTTGTGCAATCCTTTCAATGATAGGCATTCTGTAAATAAAAATTTGACAAAGGAGTGTGATCGTATGAAAAAGATATTGAGTGCAATATTAACATCTCTATTTATGGGATTTGTGGGATTGGTTATAGGGGTATTCCTTGACGAAACCTTTGGTGGTTCGACTTTTACATTTTCCCCTGTACTATCAATTATCTTTGTGATTATTACAATGGGAGCGTTTATACTTGATTCCATTGAAAACAATAAGTAAACCTATTATATAGTAAAGGTGGTGGTTATATGACTTGGTTATATATGATTATATTAACATTTTCGGTATTAACATTGTTTTTTGTATATAAAGACTACAAAAAGCATAAATTTACCCAAAAGTCATTTGCTTTAGTTTGCTTTATGGAAAGCGCAGTAATAATTATCACTAGCATTTTGATAGCGATATCCTTTGTTCAATAATAATGAAAAGGAGAACAGATATTATGAATATGAAAAAAGAAAAAATTAAAAGAAATATTTTTTTAACATTACAAATAATATTCACAATATTAACATTTGTGGGGGCAATATTAGTTTTCTTGAAAAAAGTAGATAATGCAGGTTATGCCGTTATTCCGATGTTATGGGCTTTCATATTTGGTGGGCTTATGCAATCTAGCCAGAAAAAAATCAAAGAAAATTTAAAAACAGATAATAAGTAATTTGTGTAGAACTCAATGGATGGTGGTTTAATTCCACCATCTTTTATATTTAAAAAATAAATTACAATTTGTATGATTATTTAAGCAAAAAATTATATTAAGAATTCAATTTAATATTGCATAGATAAAAGAGTAGTTTTCCCCTACTCTTTTTCTATTATTAGGAGGTAGATAAAATTTGGAAGAAAAACAAAATGAATTATATATCCCAACGAATGTAAAAACTCGATTGGAATTTTTTAAAGGATATGGTGTAAAAGAATTAGTCATTACTTTAATGGTAATGGCTTTTTCTATACCTATTGCCTTAATTTTATATAAATTCAAAGGTACATTAGTAGCAATAATATTCTTATTTGTAATAGTTGCTGCAACTATTGTTTCAGTAGTAAAAGATGACAATAATCTTTGTGTATTAAAGCAGGTAGGTTTTATGATTAAGAATCAGAATATGCAAAAACAATATAAATATTTTTACTACGATAAAAGGAGGCAAATTAAATGAATATAATAAAAAACTTGTTTGGCAATACAGAAAAAAACAAAACTTGCAATGATGAAATAAATATTAGAGATATACGCAATAATTTTTTATATACAAATGATAACAAAGTTATGTGCTATATAAAAATACATCCTTTGAACTTATATCTTCTATCCAATAAAGAAAGAGTTTCAATTATAAAACAATTATCTGCTGAACTATCAAGTGAAACAAAGCCTATGAAATTTTTTTCAATAGCAAGACCAGTAGAAGTTTCAACAGTTTTAGATGATTTAAGAGAACTACAAAATAATGCAAATAATCAAATTCAAAAAGTTTTGATTAGATTACAAATAAATGAAATATTAAGACTAACTCTTACAGGAGATAGAGTTGAAAGACAAAATTATTTAATCATTTGGCAAGATATGAACGATTATGCAGAAAAAGATTTATTAAAACGAGCAATGGATTTAACTAATAAATTTTCTGTTTGCAATATAAAAGCCGAAATATTGGAAGAACATCAAATAATACAGTTATGCAGTAGTTTTACTAATATGAATTATGCCTACAAAGAAGACAGTGATTATGATGATTACTTACCAATGATAAGATTGGAGGGAGAGTTATGATATTAGAGAAAAATGTAAATGATTTAGTTAAAACTATCGAAAGATATTATAAGAATATGGAATTAGCAACTTATTCTATCAATACTAATGATAAATGTATTGATATAGCTTTGTATGATGATATTAGAAAAGATAATACACTCGGAAAGTTCTTTGGAAGTAATCATTTTAGAAGTACCGAAATTACTATTCCTAATATGACAGATAAGCAATTACAAAGAATTTTAAACAAACTCGAAAAACTAGATATTAAAGAAAATGAAGTATATGATATTCCATTAAATACACCTATATATAATATCAATGATGTAGTTAAATATGAAAATAATGATTATGGAAAAATAATTGATATTAACAGAAATTCTGAATATCCTTATGGCGTGATATTTAAAGATATTTATTTAGAAGATAGACCATTTTGGGCATCAGAAGATGAAATTTCATTTGCAAATGATAAAGAAAAAGTTAAAGAACTGGATAATTGGTATATTGAAAATAAAGATGAAATTGAAAAAGATATAAATTTATCTGAAGAAATGGAGTGTGATTAAATGAAAAAAACGGAGATTAAAAAAATACAACAAAATCAGAGTTTATTAAATATAATTACACCTATTACTGGTCTTGAATATAAACAAAATAAAATGCGAATTGGAGATAATTATGCAAAGATTTATACAATAATTAAGTATCCTAAAAATGTAAAAATTGGTTGGCTTTCCAAACTATCAAATATTCCGAATACCATATCAATTCAATTATTTGAGCCATCCGATAATACACTGCTAATTGAAAATATGTCTAGAGGTATAAAACAAAGTGAAATAATCTATGATAGTAGCAAGGATGCTCTTGAAAGAAAAAGAGCTTTAAGAGAAATTGATGATGGTCAAGAAATTCTTGAAAAAGTTGAAGTTAACGGAGAAACTGTTGGGTATATGACCAATATGATTATGGTTATTGCAGAAGATGAGGAAACTCTTAACAAAAGATGTAAAAGAGTTGAAAGTCTAATTTGTGGAATGCAATTAAAAATTAGAAGTTTAGCATATTGTATAAGACAAGCATTTCAAACTGTTTCACCTTTTCAAACTGGTAATGAAGATATTTTAAATATTGCAAGAAGAAATATTTTATTATCAGATTTCATTGGTGGATTTCCATTTGCAGGTGGTGGTTTAAATGATGGCAAAGGGTTTTATCTTGCCAAAGATACAAACGGAGGAATTGTAATATTGGACACTTGGAAAAGAGGTTTAGACAGAACAAATAGTAATTATGTAGTAATGGGTACTTCTGGTGTTGGAAAATCAACTGCTGTAAAGCACATTTTGTTAAATGAATATATGCGTGGAACTAAAATACTTGTGATTGATCCAGAACGAGAATATAAAACATTATGCCAAAATCTTAATGGTGACTGGATAAATGTTGTTGGAAAAAGTGGTCAAATGATTAATCCGTTACAAATTAGACCTTTGCCTCTTGATGATGATGAAGAAGAAATTGTTGGTATTAAAGATGAGGGCAACGGACTTGGTGCTATGGCTTTACATATACAAAGTATTAGACCATTCTTTAAGCTACTTTTTCCAGAGATAACTCATAATCAAATATCAATACTAACATCTTGTTTAGAAGAAGTGTATAACAATTTTAATATTTATTGGGATACTGACATTTCAAATATTCCTAATAATAAATTTCCAATAATGAAAGACTTATATGAACATATTTCCCAAAAAATAGAAATATTAGAAAAGAAAAAAGTTGATTTATCTGATTATAAGACAGTTCAAGGATTACTTCGTGATGTTGCTATTGGAGCTGATGCAGATATTTTTAATGGATATACAACTGTAAAAGCTGATTCAAAATGTGTCGTTCTTGATACATTTAATTTGCAAAATAGTGATGAAAGAATTAAAAAAGCTCAATATTATAATATTCTTACATATTGTTGGGAACAAATAGCCAAGAACAGAGATGAAAAAATTTTATTAGCTTGTGATGAAAGCTATCTTATGATAGACCCTCAAGTTCCACAAAGTCTTGTTTTTTTGCGTAACATCGCTAAAAGATGTAGAAAGTATTCTGGTGGAATTATTATCATATCTCATTCCGTTGTAGACTTTTTGGATCCGTCAGTTAAAATGTATGGACAAGCAATTTTGGATATGGCTTGTTATAAGGTTCTAATGGGTGCAGATGGACAAAACTTGGAAGAAATGAAAACACTTTATAAACTAACAGAGGCTGAAGAAGATTTAATTTATGCAAGACAAATGGGAGTCGCTTTATTTATGGCAGGGACAAGCAGATTAAGTGTAAAATTTGATATATTTCCATACGAATTTGATTATTTTACAAAGAAAAAAGAGGGTGCTTAATTTATGAATTTAAAAATGCTATTACTCTACTCTAAATTTGAAAATAGCGATTTCTTTGTAAACCTTACAGATTATTTAAAAGATAAAATTAACGAAAATAAATTTTCTTATGATACATTAAAATATTTGTATAGCGAACTATATCATAATCATTCATTGTATGTAAAACAAAATATATATCCTGTTGGAGAATTTTTATCAAGAGGTTTTTCTTATAATGAGGCAGAAAAAATTGCTAACTTATTACCAGATGCAAGTAAGCATACAATATTTAGTTATGATAAAAACGAATTTGGATATAAATATAATAAACTTTTTAAAGACTTACAATATGCTTATTATAAGTATGAAAAATTGTACGATAAATATAATTCAAAGGAACAAGCTCTCGAAAAATTAAAAAATGTAATTGGCAATACAAATGTTAATTTAAGAGAAAAATTTTGTAAGGAAATAAATAATGAGCAAGAAATAAAACAAGATGAATTAGAAATTTAAAAGAAAGGAGTTTACAATGGCTATAAATACTGCTTTAATACTTGGTGCATTAAAAACAGTTGCTGATGAAGAAAAAAGAACTTATGTGATAATGGCAATAGTAGTTTTAATTGCTATTATTTTTTTTATTATTCTCCTTCCCCTATTCTTAATCTTATATCCATTAAAAACATTAGGTTTGTTTTTTAGTGGTAATGAATATAATGATGTAGTTGATTTGCAATCCGACTATCCATATATACTTGAAACTGGAACTGAAAACTATTCTGGAAGATTTCCAATGCCTATAAATGGAGTAATTACTTCTGATTACGGTATGCGAATACATCCAATTACAAAGATACCATCTAAACATACAGGTATAGATATATCTGGAATTCATAGAGATAATGTTATAGCAATTTGTGATGGTATTGTTACTATTGCTGAAATTCAAAAAGGATATGGAAATTGTATTGAACTAAAACACGAAATAATAACTTATGATACTGTAACAGATGAAGATGGAAATACAACTGTAGTTGAGAATACAGAAATATTTTATAGCTTTTATGCTCATTTAAGTCGAATAGATGTAGTTGAAGGAATGCAAGTGCGACAAGGCGAAGTAATTGGAATTGAGGGTGGCGACCCTAAAAAAGATCCAAATGCAGGAACATCAACAGGACATCATCTTCATTTTGAAATTAGGACAAGTAGTGGCAAAAATGATGTTGATCCAAAAGAATATATAATGTAGAAATGAAAGGAGGCGAAAAAGTGATTATTGCAATTACAAGAGATAACGAAAACTTAATAAATTCTGTATGTAACACATTAGGTTTAGATGTTCAAATTATAACTGGTGTAACTAATCTAAAAAGATTTGCTATTCAAGAAATGCGAAACTTAAACAATTATTCTAATATCATAATTGATTTAATAGGATTATCTGATACAGAAGAAGATATTGTTGATGCAGTAGTTGCACTAAAGTCTATGTATAGTATTAGAATTACAATTATAGCAGCAGGTTATCAATATGGAAATTCTTTATTAGCCAAATTATTTAATGAAGGAATATATAATTTTGTAACTACTATCGATATTAGAGAGCAAGAAAAAGAACTAATACAATGTATTGATGGAAATGGAAAACAATACAAAGACTCTGTTAGATATAGAAATACTGAAAATATTTCTTCTGGAGATAAAATTATTATAAAAAAAGAATATAAAAAGTTGAAACAATGTGTAACCATTGCAATAGCAGGAACAGAAAATCACATCGGTGTAACAACACAAGCTATTGCGATTACGAAATTTTTAAACAACTTACAAATGAATGCGTGTTATATTCAAGCTAATCAAAAGCAAGATATTGAAACTTTAGAATCCCTTTTTGATGTAGAAGTCAAAGAGGGTTTTATTACTTTCAATGGAATTGATTTTTATACAAAAGATAAAACTGTAAATGCTATTGAATATGGTTATGATTTTTACATCTATGATATGGGCAATTTTAATGATATATCTGATATAGATAATTTTATAACAAAAGATGTAAAAATAATTGTATCTGGAACTAAAAGCTGGGAACAAGATAATTTAATGCTAATATTCGATAAGTTAGAAATTGTAAATGATATAAATTATATTTTTAATTTTGCACCAGAACTTCAAAAAAATGAAATAACAGAAAATATGGGCAAACTTGGAATAAAGACTTTCTTTTCTAATTACATACCAGACCCTTTTATTGTTGAAAATGAAACAGAATATCAAAAAATATTGAGTGATTACATTGCAGAAAAATCGATAAAAACGGAAGTTATTCCTATTCAAAAAAAGAAAGGATTTTTAACTAATCTTATGGAAAGGAGGAATAAGTAAATGAAAAAAAGTTTCTATGAATTATATAACGATAGACAACTTAAAAAAAGTCAGTCAAAAATAATAGAACAAGAAATACCAAAGATACGAAGTCCAGATTATATAAGAAATTTTATTTCATATTATCTAAAACATATATTCAAAATAATTATAGCTATAATAGTTATTATATTATCATTGATAGGTGTTTTAGTTATTACAGACGAATATTTAAGAAATGAATTTATTAAGTTACTTATAAATAATTAAGTAGCTTTTTTATTTTTGTAGAAAGGATGATAAAATGAAAAAACATATATTTAAAATATTACTACTTATGATAATAACAATTTTTTCTTTTAATATAACATCTTTTGCAGTAAGTTTTGAGCCATTTGATATTAAAGAAACAAAGGAAAATAATAAAACTTATATAACAAAAATATATGAAGTTGATGAGGAAAATGATGCTTTATTTAAAGCAGGAATTTCAAAGGAATTTAATCAAGGCAATAGTAAATTTGAATTAGAAAATATTGAAACTAAAGGTGGAAATTTATCCTTGAAGAAAAATGAAACTCAAATTAAAATTGTCGAAACAAATACCGATAATTTTGACACTATCTTGTCTTCTCTACCTTCAAGTATTTCTTATACTGGGGATGATGGATATACAGGAGAATTACAATTAGATGTTAATTCTATAATTACAACAAAAGTATCTGGTGGAACTACTAAAAAAAGTTATACATTAAAAGATGAAGTTGAATTTTCGAATTATTCTGCAAATGATTTATATGACATTCCAAAAAGTAAAACAAAAAATGGTGTAACATTAAAATTATTAAATGTTGAATGGCAACCTCAAACAATGGAATATGTTGCAGGAAGTCAAGTGCCTGTATTATATAGTGGCATTGCATACTATGGTGATACAGGAACAATGACTGTTGAAAATGAGTCAAAATTTTCTTCAAGTGCAGAATACAAAGGAGAAATTCAAAAAGAAGTTGAACAACCTATTACATATTTAATTCGATATGTTGAAGTGAGCAATTCTACTTTTAAAGTAGTCTGTATTTCTTTACTATCTTTATTACTTATTGGCATTGCTCTTTATTTCTTACTCGTAAAAAAAGTAAAAATATATAATTTGCAAAATGATGAATATGTTTTAATTGATAAAAGAAATATCAATTATATAAATCCAATTATATCTTTAAATAATCTTGTAAATAAAAGTATGAGTAATATGTATAAAATTGTATTCAGTAAAAGTTTAACTAAAAAATTATCAGGAATGAAAGTAAAAATTGTATTAAATAATAGGAGCATTCAACATTTAGTTAATGGTTATGACTCTGAATATAGTTTTGATATTACTATTTAAAAGGAGGAAAAACAGTGAAAATGGGAATTACAGTTGGAATAGTAGCTTTGATGCTTATGATTACATCAGCTACTATTTTTTTATTACCAAAAAATACACAAAATAATAATATTGAAAAATCATCTGGAGATATTCTAGTTGATAATCAAGAAGAACAATATACTAGTGGAGAAAAAAATGAATTTATATCTGGAGATGAACTTAATTCAACAAATATTCAAACAGATGAAAATTTTGTTGATGATAATAATTTTACTAACGATGATCCTAATTTAGTAATTAAACAATCCACTAATGTAGAACAAAGTGTTGATAACAATCAAAGCATTACTCAAAATAATACCAATATAGATAATGAGCAAAATATTGAAACAGTAATTGATAATGTAGTAATACCAGATGACAGTATAGGAGTATTAAGTATTCCTAAAATATCGCTAAAAACATCTGTAAGAGATGGTCATTCATTAGAAGTTCTAAAAAAGACATTAGGACACTTTGATGATACTGCGTACTGGCAAGGCAATATTGGTATTTTAGGACATAACAGTGGTAACGCAGGATATTTTAAAAATCTTACAAAATTGATTATTGGAGATAAAATTTATTATACAACTGAATATGGAACAAGAACTTATGAGGTTTCTCAAATAATTGAAATTGCTGATACTGATTGGTCAATGCTTGGTAATACCAATGACAATAGAATTACGCTTATTACTTGCGTAAAAGGAGTGCCAGAAAAAAGACTTTGTATCCAAGCACTCGAAATTATATAGATAGGAGGAAATAAATAATGAAAAAATATTTAAATAGATTTGTTAGTTTAGTATGTGCAGTAATTACTATGTTCAATACCTTATTTGGCATTTTTGGAACAAATATTAGTTATGCTGCAATGACAGATGATTTTATCGACTCACAAATATTATTAGTTGATAAAGGAACTTGTGGCAGATATTTGAACTACAACGGCGAAGAAATACAGGCAATGTATGTTGTGTACGAAGGCGATGATGGTAAAGAATACCCAGCATATTGCGAAGAGCCATCATTTCAAGGTGTAGGCTCACACGATATTGCTTATGGAAATTATACTATTAGAGATAAAGTAACAGAAGAAAGACTTTGGAGAGTTGTTACAAATGGTTATCCTTATAAAACTCCATCACAAATGGGAGTAAATGGAGACCGAGAGGCATTTTTCGCAACAAAACAAGCTATATACAGAACTCTTGATGATGAGAGTATTGATAACTATAGTAGTTTAAATTCAGAAGGCGAAAATATGATTAAAGCTATTAAAAATTTATACGAAGAAGGTCTTAATGGAGAAGATACATATCAAGAGCCAGAGCTAACTGTTACACCAACAACAGAAACTACAACTCTTGATAGTTTAGATGGAAGATACAAATCTCAAACTTTTGAAGTAGAAGGAAATTGTGATTTTGAAACATATACTGTATCTTTAGTTGAAAAGAACTTACCACTTGGAACAAAAATAACAAGTGAATCAGGTGTCGAGAAAACAACTTTTGAAAATGGAGAAAAATTTAAAGTAATGATACCATCTGCAGAAAATGAAATAACAGCTTTTGATGT
>CANQKB010000040.1 GCA_947624405.1 uncultured Clostridia bacterium | reverse complement strand
TGGAGCAATCGACATATTAAAATATAATTTGGAGATTGCGACACCAAGTGAATGTAAAAACAACTATTTTCAGGCTTGGCAATTATTTACAATTCACAGTTGATTTCCGCTAAGCTACCTGAGGAAATGATTTTTAAAATGCGTCGTTGCGTTCTCCAAGGCGTTTAAACTATTTTGGGCTGTTAGATGATAAATACGAATTTGAAACTGTGCAAGCAAAAAAATTCGTAGGTCGAACTCACTTCGATTTTTAAAACATTCCTCCACGCTTAGCTAGTTAAATGTAACTGTTGTTACAATTCACAATCTAAATCAATCATTTTTTGTTTCTTTTGTTTCATTTGGAATAACAATTTTTTTATCTGATTTTTTATCAGTTTTTGGTTTAGTAATAGGAAGATGAGTATAAACTGGTGAAATTTCAAGATTTTCCCCATTACCTGAAACAACTTCAATTTTTTTCTTTGAACGTTTATCAGTACCCATTATAACCTCCATCTGAGTAAAACTCTATTAACAACTTTAAATTATAATAACATATAAAAAAATAAAATACAATAAAAATAAAAAAAATTTCAAAAAACTATTGCAATTTATAAAAAGTTATATTAAAATTGAGATGAAGTGGAGAGAAGTGGTAGAAAGTGTCACAAAAATGATTGGAGGTGTCAGCCAGTGTTTATAGGAGAATATGAACATTCTGTAGATGCTAAAGGCAGAGTAATAATGCCATCAAAGCTTAGGGCTGATATCGGTGAAACTTTCATAGTAACAAAAGGTTTAGATGGATGTTTATTTGCTTATTCTCAAACTGAATGGGCAAATTTTGAAGAAAAATTAAAAGCACTTCCACTTACAGTAAAAAATGCCAGAGATTTTGTTAGATTTTTCTTATCAGGTGCAATTGAATGTGAAATTGATAAACAAGGAAGATTTTTAATACCAAGTAATTTGAGAGAATATGCTAAATTAGACAAAGAAATAGTAATACTTGGTGTAGGCACTAGGATAGAAATTTGGAATAAAGAAGCATGGCAAAAAGATGCAGAAAATATTTCAGCAGATGAAATTGCAGAAAATATGGACAAATTACTAGGTATATAACTTGCAAAAGTTTATATAAAAAAACAAAAGATGATGCTAGCAAAAGATAAAAACAGAAAAAACAAAAGATAAAATTAGTTAAGGTTCAAAAGATTTTAAAAGTACAAAAGATTTATAAATACAAAAGACCATAAGCAAACATAAGATAAAAATACGAAAAAGTCGTAAGATTCCATTACAGTTGGTGGTTAGAAACTTTACCAACTGTAATGTCATATCTATTTGCCAAAGGAGAAAAAATTGGAATTTAAACATAAGCCTGTAATGCTAGAAGAATGCATACAAGGATTGAATATTAAAAAAAATGGCATATATGTAGATGGTACAATTGGAGGAGCAGGGCATAGTCTAGAAATAGTAAAAAAACTAGATGAAAGTGGCCTGCTAATTGGCATAGATAGAGATGAAGAGGCTTTGGAAACCGCAAGAAAAAGACTTGATAAATATGAAAATGTTAAATTAGTACATGGTAATCATGATGAAATAATTAACATTTTGGAAAAATTAGGTATTGATAAGGTAGATGGAATATTATTAGATTTGGGAGTGTCTTCATATCAAATAGACAATGAAGAACGTGGCTTTAGTTATATGGCAGATAGTGAATTAGATATGAGAATGGATAAGGAAGCAGAACTTACAGCTAAAAAAGTTATAAATGAATATACCGAAGAAAAATTATATGAAATTATTAGCAAATATGGAGAAGAAAAATTTGCTAAAAAAATTGCAAGGAATATATGTGAAAAACGAAAAGAAAAACAAATAGAATCAACTGGAGAACTTGCAGAAATTATAAAAAGATCAATTCCAATAAAATTTCAAACAGATGGGCATCCTGCAAAAAGGACATTTCAAGCAATTAGAATAGAAGTTAATAATGAAATAGAGCCATTGTATAATACGATAATAAATTCAATAAGTGTTTTAAAGCCACAAGGTAGATTATGTGTAATAACATTTCATTCATTAGAAGATAGAGCAGTAAAACAGGCTTTTATAAAAGAAACACGGTGTTTGTACATGTCCAAAGGAATTACCATATTGTGTTTGTGGAGCAAAAATAAATGGAAAGATAATAACAAAAAAACCAATAATACCAAGTGAAAAAGAAGAAAAAGAAAATACAAGAGCCAAAAGTGCAAAATTAAGAATTTTTGAAAAAATTTAAAATTTTGCTTGAGAATGATTGTAAACAAAAGAAGGAGGTGAGAAAAACATGGCGTATAAATCATATCAATATGAAACAAGTCCAAGAAAATTAAAACCAGAGTATGAAACAATAAAAAAAGAGTATTCTAAAAAAAGTACAGCAAAAAAAATGAAACCTAAAGAAAGTAAAAGGATAAACAAGAAAACAAAGGTAAAAGTGATTTTTTATATTGCTGTGTGTTTCTCAGCTCTCTTATTTATAAGTTTAAGGTATTCACAAATAGATGATACATATGCACAATTAAAAGTAAAAAAAGAAGAGCTTGCATTAATTGAGAAAGAAACAACACAACTTGAAGCAAATATTGAGAGTAGTATAAATTTAGAAAAAATAGAGCAAGAAGCAAAAGAAATGTTGGGAATGCAGAAATTAAAAGGAGAACAAGTAGTAGTATTAACACTTCCTAAAAAAGAGCATGTTGAAACAAATTCGGAAGAAGTAAAATCAGTAGAAACAGGTGAAAATTGGTTACAACAATTCATAAACAAAATAATTCAAAAATTAAAATGAAATTATATGAATAAATCTTGACATCAAGGGAAATTTAATATAAGATATAATAAAAATTTGAAGTAACTAAAGATTACATGAAACACAGTTTATGAAAGGAATGATATATAATGAGTACAAAAACAAAGGCAAAGACATCAAATAATAGAGTAATGCTATTTATTATAGCTGCAGTAATATTGATTGTGATTTTTTCAGTTGTTGGTAGAAAGAAAGGGGAAGAACAAACAGAACTTGGTGGACAGCAAATAGAACAAATCGGTGAAAAAAAGGTTATATCTAGTGAAAAAATGTCTCAACCAAAACAATATGCAGGCTTTGAAATTACAGATGTAAAATTCGAAGTAAGACCAGATTCTTTAATAGATATTACAGCTAATGTAGTTAACAATACAGGAAAAGATATGACTGAAGATAAATGGATGACTATAAATGTATTAGATAAAGAAGGAAAAATTTTGAATGCATGTGGAGGTTCAATAGGAGCAATAAAAAATGGTGAATCAACAAAAATCTCTTCAACTTTTGCTTCAAATGGTGAAGATCAAAAAGCATATAATGTTGAAGTAGTGGATTATGTTGATCAAAATAAAGCTCGTGCTGCTCGTGCAGAAGAAGAGGCTAGACAAGCAAAACAAGCAAGTGAGGATAATAATTAATATAAAAAACACATATTAGAAGTTTGACTTAATACTTGCATTTTTTGTCAATTTGTGATACTATTAAAAGCATACAATAATACAAATAATGGGAGAAAATGTAAAGAATATAAAGATGAATGTAATGATACAAGAAAAGAAAAAAGTAAATGCATATATGATAGGTAAAAGAATAATTGATATAATAATTGCAATAGTGGGCATAGTAGTATTGTGTCCACTTATTGTAATTGTTTTTATTGCAAATAAAGTGAGCCATGATAATGGACCTGTGTTTTTTATACAAAAAAGAATTGGGCAAGATGGTAAATTATTTAGATTATACAAATTTAGAACTATGGTAGTAAATGCAGATAGGATATTAATGAAGAAACTTAAAGCTGACAAAGAATTTAGAGAAAAATATTTAAGTTATAGAAAAGTAGAAGATGATGAAAGAATAACTAAAATAGGAAATATCTTAAGAAAAACAAGCTTAGATGAATTTCCACAATTTATAAATGTTCTAAAAGGAGATATGAGCTTTGTTGGCCCTAGACCGTATTTAAATAGAGAAAAAAAGGATATGGGTGAATACTATAAATACATAATAAAGTGTAAGCCAGGAATAACAGGACTTTGGCAAGTGTCTGGAAGAAATCGAAATACATTTAAAGAAAGATTGCAACTTGATTTAGAATATTACAACAATAGAGGTTTTTGGTATGATATTAAGATAATTTTTAAAACAATTTTTTCAGTTTTTAAAAAAGATGGAGCTATGTAAAAATTTTTAAAAAATCCTTAAAATGTATTGAAAAAAACGCATATATGTAATATAATTGTAATAGATTTGTAACATAGATGAAACAAATCTATTATATTTTTTTATTAGGAGAAGATACATGTTTTCGTTTGGACAAGATATAGGAATTGATTTAGGAACTGCAACGGTTTTAGCATATGTCAAAGGAAAAGGAATAGTTTTAAAAGAACCATCAGTTGTAGCTATAGATAAATATAGCGGAGATGTTCTTGCTGTTGGGCAAGAAGCTAGACGTATGCTTGGAAGAACACCAGGTAATATAGTTGCTACAAGACCATTGAAGGATGGTGTTATTTCTGATTATACGGTAACAGAGAAAATGCTTAAATATTTCATAAACAAAATATGTGGAAGAACTATATTTTCTCCCAGAATAATGATATGTATACCTTCGCAGGTAACAGAAGTAGAGAAAAAAGCTGTTATAGATGCAGCAACACAAGCAGGAGCAAGAAAGGTATACTTGATTGAAGAACCAATAGCAGCAGCTATAGGTGCTGGAATAGATATATCAAAAGCACATGGCAATATGGTAGTAGATATTGGAGGAGGAACTACAGATGTGGCTGTAATAGCTCTTGGCGGTTCTGTTGTAAGTACTTCATTGAAGGTTGCAGGAGATAAATTTGATGAGGCAGTTGTTAAATTTATTAGAAGAAAACATAATATAATAATCGGTGAAAGAACTGCAGAAGATTTAAAGATAAATATTGGTTGTGTTTATCCTAAAATACAAGATACTGAAATGGATATAAGAGGAAGAGATTTAAATTCAGGACTTCCAAAAACAATTACGATACATTCTAGTGAAATGTTAGAAGCACTTATTGAACCTGCTTTGCAAGTTGTAGATGCAGTACATTCAGTCTTGGAGAGAACTCCACCAGAGCTTACAGCAGATATAAGTGATAAGGGAATATATATGACAGGTGGTGGCTCTTTGGTTGATGGATTAGATAAATTGTTGCAAGAGAAAACAGGGATTAATGTTATGATTGCTAATGATACAGTATCTTGTGTGGCACTTGGAACGGGTAAGGCACTTGATAATTTAGATAATCTAGACAATGTTAGAAGAAAAAAATAAGGAAGGCATTTCGTAAGGAATGAAGCATAATTATGGAAAAAAATTTGAGTACTAAAAAAGTTGCAATATATACTTTGGGATGTAAAACAAATCAATATGAGTCAAATGCTATTATTCAGGAATTTATAAAAAGTGGATATGAAGTTGTAAATTTTGATGAAGAAGCAGATGTATATATTGTAAATACATGTACTGTAACAAATATTTCTGATAGAAAATCTAGGCAAATTTTAAGGAAAGCTAAGCAAAAGAATAAAAATGCAATATTAGTTGCAACTGGATGTTATGCTCAAGTTGCAGAAAAAGCTTTGGAAGAAATTGAAGAAATTGATATAATTATTGGGAATAATGAAAAGAAAGATATAGTTAAATTTGTAGAAAATTATAGAAATGATAAAGAAAAATCGGTTAAAGATATTATGAAAAAAACTGCATATGAAGAGTTTGGGACGACAACTTATACAGAAAAAACAAGAGCAGTTATTAAAATACAAGATGGTTGTGATAATTTTTGCACATATTGTATTATTCCATATGCAAGAGGTAGAGTAAGAAGTAGAGATATTGATAATATAATATGTGAAATTGAGAAAATAGCAAAAACAGGAATAAAAGAAGTAGTTTTAACAGGAATACATATTGCTTCATATGGTAAGGATTTTGAAAATAATATTGGATTAATTGATTTATTAGAAAAAATAAACGAAATTAATGGAATTGAAAGGATAAGACTGGGATCATTAGAGCCTAATATAATTACTGATGAATTTATAAATAGATTAGTGAAGTTAAATAAAATATGTCATCAATTTCATTTGTCTTTGCAAAGTGGTTGCAATAGTATATTAGAACGTATGAATAGGAAATATACAAAAGAGGATATACGAAAAATTGCAATGAAATTAAGAGAAAATTTTGCAGATACTATTCTAACAGCTGATATCATAGTTGGTTTCCCAGGTGAAACTGAATTGGAGTTTGAGGATACATATAAATTTTTAGAAGAAATAAGATTATACAAAATACATGTATTTAAATATTCTGTGAGAAAGGGAACAAGAGCAGAAAAGTTTCCAAATCAAGTATTACCAGAAATAAAAGAGCAAAGAAGTAAGAAAGTTATAAATCTTTCTGCAAGAGTACAGAAGGAATACAATGAAATGTGCATTAGAAATATAGTAGATGTGCTCATAGAGGAAAAGGAATATGACAAGTATATAGGGCATACATCAAATTATATGCTTGTTGAAGTTGAAAATTGCAAAGATGATATACATAATAAAATAATTAAAGTTAAAATAAATGGTATAGATAATGATGCATTAGTTGGAAAAATTATATAACAAAAAAGTGAAAACGTAAGTTTTCACTTTTTTGTACTATTCTTGAAAATTTATGTAAATGTTTAATAATTACAAAGTAATTTTGTATAAGCTAACACTTTCAAAATAATTTTCATTTTTTCTATTTATTGTTTTTCGATTTTATTATATTAGCTATTTGGTAAATCAATTCTTTATCGCTTGCAGAACAATCCTTCAAAATTGAATCAATTTCACTTGTTAAATATGTAGAAGATTCATCAGATGTACCTTCTAATATGTAAGATTCAGTGGTATCAAGTGCTAAGCATAGAGTGTTTAATCTTTTTAAATTAATATGAGTATTGCCGGTTTCAATTCTACTTATATATGCTACAGATACTTTCATGATTTCTGCTAGTTTTTCTTGAGTATATCCTTTGTTAATTCTTGCCTTTTTTAGTCTTTCACCCATTAGTTTATAATCTAATGCCATAATTTACCTCCTCATAATGTTACAATTAGTATTCATAATTACCATAACACAATTATCTTACCACGAAATCTAATAAAATTTAAGAAACAATAAAGTAAAGGTAAACAAGTATATAAAGTTTGACTTAGATATTTAACTGCGTAAAGCAAGAAAATTGCGTACTTTAGCCAATTTTGTAAAGTGTTAATTCTATAGTTATATATATAAATAAATTTATGTTGATTTTAATAAAATAATGTAGTATAATTGAGTAATACAATAAGAAAAGGGAGTCTTAGAAAGGGATGATTTGAATTATGGAAATAACATTAAAAGATGGTAGCAAAAAAGAAGTAAACAAGGGAAGTTCATGTTTAGAACTTGCTAAAAGTATAAGTGAGGGTTTAGCAAGAAACATGACAGCTAGCTTAGTTGATGGAAAAGTGCATGATTTGAGATATGTACTTGAAAAAAATGCAGAGGTTGAAATACTTACATTTGAAAATAGTTTAGAAGGGAAAAAAGCATATTGGCATACCACATCACATATAATGGCACAAGCAGTAAAAAGGTTATTCCCAAAAACAAAACTTGCAATAGGTCCTGCAATAGAAAATGGATTTTATTACGATTTTGATGTAGATACCCCATTTACCGATGAAGATAAAGCTAAGATTGAAGAAGAAATGAATAAAATTATAAAAGAAGATTTAAAAATAGAAAGATTTTCACTTCCTAAGAAAGAAGCAATTGAATTGATGAAGGATGAACCTTATAAAGTAGAACTAATTGAGGAATTACCGGAAGGAGAAGAAATATCATTTTATAAACAAGGTGAATTTACTGATCTTTGTGCAGGTCCACACTTGGAAAGTACAGGAAAAATAAAAAAGGTTAAAATCTTATCATCATCAGGAGCATATTGGAGAGGTAGTGAAAAAAATAAAATGTTGCAGAGAATTTATGCAATTTCATTCCCAAAACAAAGTGAACTTGATGAATATTTACAAAAATTAGAAGAGGCAAAACAAAGAGATCATAGAAGAATTGGAAAAGAATTAGAATTATTTATGACTCACCCATTAGTTGGTTCAGGGCTTCCAATGTATTTACCAAATGGGGCAACTGTTAGAAGATTGCTTGAAAGATATATACAAGATAAAGAAATAAAGTTAGGATACAAACATGTATATACACCTTCAATGGCAAATGTAGATTTATATAAAACAAGTGGACATTGGGACCATTATAAAGAAGATATGTTTCCAGTAATAAAGATGGATACAGAAGAACTAGTATTAAGACCAATGAATTGTCCACATCATATGCTTATATATAAAAATAAAATGCACTCATATAGAGAACTTCCAATAAGAATTGGGGAATTAGCACATGATTTTAGGTTTGAAGACAGTGGAAGTGTATGTGGACTAGAAAGAGTACGTGAAATGTGCCAAAATGATGCACATTTATTTGTAAGACCAGATCAAATAAAGGAAGAGTTTGGAAAGGTTGTTGATTTAATTCTTTCGGTGTATAAAGATTTTGGATTTACAGATTACTCGTTTAGATTATCATTAAGGGATAAAAATAATAAAGAAAAATATTTTGATGATGATGAAATGTGGGAAAATGCAGAAAAACAACTTCGTGAAATACTCACAGAGTATGGATTAGACTTTTATGAAGCAGAAGGTGAAGCAGCATTTTATGGTCCAAAATTGGATGTGCAAATAAAAACTGCAATAGGACATGATGTAACAATATCAACATGCCAATTAGACTTCTTGTTACCACAAAGATTTGAATTAGAGTATATTGGAGAAGATGGTGTGGCACATAGACCAGTTGTAATCCATAGGGCAATACTTGGAACATTTGATAGATTTTTATCATTCTTAATTGAAGAAACAAAAGGTGCATTCCCAACTTGGCTTGCACCAGTACAGGTAAAAGTACTTCCAATTTCTGATAATCAAATTGAATATGCAAATGGTATTAAAAAAGAATTAGACGAAATAGGTGTAAGATGCGAAGTAGATGATAGAAATGAAAAAATAGGCTATAAAATAAGAGAAGCACAGTTAGAAAAAGTACCATATATGTTGGTTGTAGGAGAAAAAGAAGTTACTAATAATTTGGCGAGTGTACGTTCGAGAAAAGGTGGAGACATTGGTCAAATGAAGATACAAGAATTTGTTAAAAAGATTGATGAAGAAATAAAAAATTATGTTGCTGACTAAAAGCTATAGATAAATGAATTCTTGAAAAATTTGCAATGAATTATGTATAGTAATTCAAAATGTTATAGCTTTAAAATGCAAACTAAAATTGAATCTTTGAAAGGAAGGAATAGAAAATGAAAATAGTATTAGGTGCAGATCATGGAGGATATAAATTAAAAGAAGAAATAAAAAGATATTTAGCAGAGAAAGAAATTGAATGTGAAGATAAGGGATGTTTTTCGGAAGAAAGTGTTGATTATCCTAATATTGCAAAAGAAGTTGCAAAAGATGTATCAGTTGGAAAAGCAGAGATGGGAATTTTAATTTGCAGATCTGGAATTGGAATGGCAATATGTGCAAATAAGTTTAAGAATGTTAGATGTGCACCATGTTATCAAGAACAAACAGCAAAATTTGCTAGAATGCACAATAATGCTAATGTGCTTGCATTAGGAGCAGATTATATTACTGTAAATGAAGCAATATGTATTTTGAGGCAATTTATAGCTACTCCTTTTGAAGGTGGAAGACACGAGGAGAGAGTTAGGCTAATTTCTAAAATAGAGGAGGAAAACTTCAAACAATAATCAGCATCTTGCGTCGTTGTTCATCGGACAAAATGTCCTCGATGACCTTCAAGGTCAATCTGCGAAATTTTGCCTCGAACGCCTAGCAATATACTAATTCTTGTTTGAAATTTGGTGTGGTAATAATTAGCATCTTAAAGAGGGAGAAATTGTAATGGAAAAAAAAAGAATTTTAACTGGAGATCGTCCTACAGGACGTTTACATATAGGTCATTATTTTGGCTCTTTAAAAAATAGAGTTAAAATGCAAAATGAAGGAATATATGATCCATTTATATTAATTGCAGATGTGCAGGCTTTAACGGATAATTTTAATAATCCTGAAAAAGTTAGAAAAAATGTAAGAGAAGTTGCAATGGACTATTTGTCTGTTGGAATAGATCCTGAGAAAACTACAATATATATACAATCACTTGTACCAGAGACAGCAGAACTTACAGTATTTTATGCAAACTTGGTTACAATAGCAAGATTAGAAAGAAATCCTACTGTAAAAACGGAGATAGCACAAAAAAGAGATATATTTGGTGAAAGTGTAACTTATGGTTTTTTAGGTTACCCAGTAAGTCAAGCTGCAGATATTACAGCTTTTAATGGAGAACTTGTACCAGTTGGAGAAGATCAACTTCCATTAATTGAACAATGTCGTGAAATTGTAAGGAAATTTAATAGTATATATGGTGAAGTTTTAAAAGAGCCAGAAGCTGTTTTATCAAATACAAAGAGAATAAAAGGATTAGATGGAAATGAAAAAATGGGAAAATCCTTAGGTAATGCAATATATTTATCTGATCCAGAAGATGAAGTTAATAGAAAAGTTATGAGTGCTGTAACAGATCCTAATAGAATAAAAAAAGATGATTTGGGAAACCCTGATATATGTATGGTTTATTATTATCATAAATTATTTAGCACAGATGAAGAATGTAAAACTGTATGTAGTGAATGTAAAGAAGGTAAAAGAGGCTGTGTAGCCTGCAAAAAGCAATTAGCACAGAATATAAATAAAGAATTAAACCCAATTAGAGAAAAAAGAAAATATTATGAAGAACATCCTGAAATAGTAGATAAGATTTTAAAAGAGGGTACAGCAAAAGCAAGAGAAGAAGCTAAGAGAACTATGAAGAAAGTAAAAAAAGCAATGATGCTTGATTATTTTGAAGATTAAGGGGGACACATGTTTACAGACTATGCGAAAATTTTAATAAAATCAGGTGATGGTGGAAATGGTGCAATCACATTTAGGCGTGAAAAATATGTTGCTGCAGGAGGACCAGATGGTGGAGATGGCGGAAATGGTGGAAGCATATATTTTATTGTAGATCCAGATTCTAATACACTTGTGGATTTTAGATATAAAAGAAAGTTTAAGGCAGAAAATGGACAAAATGGAAGCGGAAATCGTTGCTATGGGAAATCTGGTAAAGATTTGTATATAAAGGTGCCAAGAGGTACTGTTGTTAAAAATGCAGAAAATGGAAAAGTACTTGCAGACCTTTCTGAAGAAAATCAAAAAGAAATGATTTTAAAAGGAGGAAAAGGAGGAAAGGGCAATGCACATTTTGCAACTTCAACAAGGCAAGCCCCAAGATTTGCTGAAGATGGAGAAAAAGGGACAGAATTAGAGGTTATACTTGAGCTAAAACTTTTAGCAGATGTTGGATTAATAGGATTTCCAAATGTAGGTAAATCGACTTTCCTAGGAACAGTAACATCTGCAACACCTAAAATTGCAGATTACCACTTTACTACAATAATACCAAATTTGGGTGTTGTTAAGTTAGATTATGGAGATAGTTTTGTAATTGCAGATATACCAGGAATTATAGAAGGTGCAAGTGAAGGGGTAGGTCTTGGAATACAATTCTTAAGGCATATTGAGAGAACAAGGCTATTGCTTCATTTTATAGATATATCAGGAGTAGAAGGAAGAGATCCAGTAGATGATTTTTATACAATACAAAAAGAGTTAAAAAAATATAACGAAAAATTGAGTAAAAGAAAACAAATTATTGTTGCAACTAAGGCAGATGTAGCACAAGATGAGACTTTATATAAAAAACTTGAGGAACTTGCTAAAAAAGAAAATATGGAGATTTTTAAAATATCAGCTGTTTCTGGCGAGGGTGTAAAAGAGCTTATGACTTATGTTTCAAAGATTTTGAAGGATTTACCAAAGGATGATTTGATTAAGGTAGAAGAGAAGAAGGTTTATACTTTGGAAACTGATGAAAAGGATTTTGAAATAAAAGTAAAAGGAAATGAATATATAGTAGAAGGTCCTGCTGTAGAGAGAATTATGAGAAGAGTTAATATACAAGATAGAGAATCGATGCATTATTTACAAAAGCGTTTGGAAACAAGTGGGATTTTTACTGAGTTACGTAAATTAGGCATAAGAGAGGGGGATACTGTTAAAATTCTAGATTGGCAGTTTGAATGGTATAATTGATTAAAATGTATGTATATATTTTCTGATGCTGAAATATTTATTATGTGTATTCAGCTCTCTAAATTAAGTTAATATAGGAAAGAGTTAGTTAATAATGAAAAAAATAATAAGAAAAATTAATTGTAATTCAAATAAAATTGCTGTTATAATATTTATAATTATAATTATATTTATATTATTAATAATTTTTAGTGTTATTAGAAATAAAAAAAATAATGAAACTACGGGCGTGTACATGGATCCAACTATAGAAGAAAGGGTTGCTTCGCTTGAATTAAGAATTGGAGATTATGAAGGCGAAAATGTAAAAGGAAGTGTTGTAAAAGATTTATTGAATGAAATTATTGCGTTAAAAATTAATTATGATGAAGATACTGATATACAAATAAAATATAATGGAATGGTGTGTGCTGATAATACATTGATGAATATTAGAAAAGAAATAATTAGTGAAAAATTATATTCTGTAGAGTATTTGCGTGATGAAACAGTATATAATAGAATTTATCAGATTAATATAGATTATATAGAAAATAATAATATACAATGAGGTTAAAAAAAGATATAGAAAGAACTGTAACCAATTGATTATGATTTTAAATAAATTTTTCAAAATATGTTGACAAAGAGTTAAAAAGATAGTAAAATAATATAGTATCTGTGTTGAACAGTGCTATATGGTGGATGTAGCGTAGTTGGTTAACGCGCCAGTTTGTGGCACTGGAGACCGTGGGTTCGAGTCCCATCTTCCACC
>CANQKB010000039.1 GCA_947624405.1 uncultured Clostridia bacterium | reverse complement strand
ATATATTAACCTCCTAAGTGTTTTCTCCATTTTCAATTATATTTACTTGATATACCCACTCATCTTCATCATATAAACATTTAATACTATAGTAATTTTCATCTTTTATTTGCTCTTTTACTTCTTCTATCTCATTTAATACATATATTTTATCATTATATTCAATTTGAATTAAATGATTGTCATATAGTCTATTAAATTCAGCTATCTGTTGAATAAGTGTATTTTTTATGCTATTTCCTTTAATAACCTGTCCTTCAAATACTGCAATACCAACCTTATACGTACCAGGAGTAATCTTTTCATACTTACTTAACCTCGTATCTTCATATTCTTTTTTCATTTCTATTATCTTATTTATCTCTAATGCTAAATTAATAATAATAGGCATAAGTATAAATATAAAAAGTATAACCCCCCATTTTTTATTTAGTATCTTAATAGAAGATTTTTCTTTTCTATTATTTTCCATTCTCTTTCCTTTCTATTTCCTTAAATATATGTTTACATTTTAATATATTTTTCCTTTACTGATTTTTTTAATTATATCACATGCAAATTTTTTATCAATACATATTTATTTTTTTTAAGTTTCGGTGTTTTTTGAAAATCTAAGAAAATTTGAAATAAAAAATTAAAAAAATAGTGAAAAGCCTTCGCTTTTTTGATATAATTTAATTGACCTAAAAATAAATTACTAAACAAAAAAATCGGAGGTTTTTCTATGAATAATTTTACCACAAATACATATGAAATGAAAAGAGAAATTTGTAATTTTTCTAAAAAAATTTGTAAAAATACTAATAAAATGCAATCTAAATTTACTAATGACATGATTTATGGAATCTTGAAATCTAAAGACATTCTGCTTTCTAGTATTGCTGATGCTCTTTTAGAAAAAAATTAAAAACATAATACCCATTGATAGATTAAGTAATAATTTGGCCTTAGATTTATCTGAGAATATTGATACTAATTATAGAAATCTAGCAATGGATACTTTAGGCAATAATCCTGTATTTTTAGTGGATGATAGTGATATAATTAAACCTTTAGGAAAAAAGTTTGAAGATTTAGGAATTGTAAGAGATGGTTCAAGTTTAAAGAAATCTTACGAAAAGGGATATCATATAACAGAAATTGTTGGTTTAACTGAAAATATGAAACAACCAATTAGTATTTTTTCTAAAATTCATTCTTCTAAATCAAAAGATTATGTATCTAGTAATGCTGTGACTTTTGAAGCAATTAACAGTGTTTGTACTTTACTTGATGAAAGAAATTTGAAAGGCATTTTTGTAAATGATAGAGGCTATGATGATAATAAAGTATATAACTACTACTTCAAGAAAAAACAATATTTTGTAATAAGATTAAAAGAAAATAGAAAAGTATACTTTAAGCATAAATGGTATCCAATAACAACTATAAGAGATTCTAGAAAAGGAAAAGTTAAAATCAAAGTAATGTTCCAAGGAGAAGAAAAAGAATGTTTTGTAAGTGTACTAAGGGTTCAAATTACAGCAAAAAAGAAATGGCTCAATCTAGTATTAGTTTATGGACTAGGAAAAACACCTATGATGCTTGTTACTAATCTTAATATTAAGAGTAAAGATGATTTAATTAAGATTTCAAGATATTATTTAGATAGGTGGAGAATCGAAGAATATTTTAAATTTAAAAAACAAGAATATAATTTTGAAAATTTTAGGGTAAGAAATTTAAAATCAATAAATAATTTAAATAAAATGCTTACATATGCAATTGGTCTTATTGCGATTTTAAGTGATAAGATTGGCAAGAGAAAATTTGTGCAAATAATAATAAATAGAGCAAATCAACTAAAAGAGAAAGTATATCTGTGGTTTTATAGGTTTTCGCGAGGAATATTTAATATTCTTAAAGTGGCAAAAACAGGAATAAAGGATTGGCAAAACATTAGAAAATCAAAAATATTTAATGGGCAATTGTCTCTGCTATAAATAAGATTCATTACATAACTTTTGAAACCTAATTAGTGGGGTTTATTAAATGCACGCAAAAAATATATAGGCAAATTTTAAATATTAAATTATTTAAAATTTGCCGTACTTTTTCTGTTTCTTATGAAACGTTTGCAAAAAACCGAAACTTAAAAAAAAGTTAACATTGACAATTATACCTTTTTTTGTTATGATTTTCCTAAAAGAATATAAAGGGAAAAGAGAATAAATGGAGGTATAGCTTATGAGTAAAAAAGTAACAATAATAATTGCAATTATTATCATTGTAGTTTTAATACTATTAGTTGGATTCTTTGTTATAAAAGGATTATCAAACAATAGTGAAAATAATTCTAAACAAGTAGCTAATACTACAAAAAACGAAAATGCAAAACAAAACAATAATGATGAGGAGGAAAAAAACATGTATAGCACAGGAAAACATCATGCAAAAATAGAAGTAAAAAATTATGGTACAATTGAGTTAGAGTTAGATGCAGATATAGCTCCAATAACAGTTGCTAATTTTGCAAAATTAGTTAATGAAGGATTTTATAATGGATTAACATTCCATAGAATCATGGAAGGATTCATGATTCAAGGAGGAGATCCTGAAGGAACTGGAAGTGGAGGAAGTAAGGATAATATTAAAGGAGAATTTTCAGCTAATGGAGTAAAAAATACCATTTCTCATGTAAGAGGTACAATTTCAATGGCAAGATCACAATCATATAATAGTGCAAGTTCGCAGTTTTTTATAGTTCATGAAGATAGTACATTTTTAGATGGACAATATGCAGGATTTGGAAAAGTTACAAGTGGAATAGAAATAGTTGACAAGATATGTGAAGATACACAAGTAGAAGATGATAATGGAACAGTTTTAAAAGAAAATCAACCAGTTATAGAGAAAATAGTTATGGTTGATTAAAAAAATCGTTACAATTCACAGCAGATTTTCGCTAAGCTACCTGAGGAAATGATTTTAAAAATGCGTCGTTGCGTTCTACAAGGCGTTTAAGCTATTTGGGGCTGTTAAGTGATAAATACGAATTTGAAACTGTGCAAGCAAAAAAAATTGTAGGTCGAACTCACTTCGATTTTTAAAACATTCCTCCACGCTTAGCTAGTTAGGGTGTGAACTGTAACAAAAAATTTAGCTCAATACAGAATGAATTAGTTTTTAAACTCCCCCATTTTTTGGGGGAGTTTTGTAGCATAATCGCACTCGCTTACGCGTTCATTTCAAAGCAACTATTTTCAGGCTTCTAAAAAAAGCACTAAATTATTATTTGTTCTTCTGTTCCTCCCTCAAAAATAACTCTCAATTTAATTTTCCCATCTTCTTCTACTACAATAACTTTATCCAACAGTTCCTCTATATAACTATCTATATTATCCATTGTAATAACCAGATGTTTTAAAATATTCATATTCGATTTTTCATAATCTACTTTTTTCTCTTTACCCTCTAATTTGCTCAAATTTGCTCTTATTTTTGAAATTTGTTCATCAATAGCTAATTTCTTTATATATAATTCTTCTTTGCTTAAAATGCCATCTAAAGCCAAATCTAATACCCTCTCTTTTTTCTTGGTTAATATACTTATCTCATTTTGTAATTTTATTTTTTCATTATCTCCATCTATCATTGAAAACTTCTTATAGAGCGAAAGCAATTCATTTAATACTTCATCTTTATACTTATCATAATCTTTAAATATAGATAAAAAAATATCATATAAATCATCTTCTTTAAAATAAGCAGGCATACAATTTTTCTTACCTGTCTTGTGAAAATCTGCACAATACCAAAATACTACATCTTCTTTATTAGCATAATGTCTAATCTTTCTAACATATCCACACTGATGCTTAGCACAATATATTTTCCCAGATAAAGAATATTTATTTTGATGCTTTTGATACATTTTAGCTTGCTTACTTCTTCCGCAATAACTTTTGATTTGCCTTTTCCCATAATTCTTCTGTAACAATGGGTGGTACTTTTTCATAATCCTTGAAAATTTTCCATTTATCTTGTTCATTAAAATTTCTTTTTTTACTTTTGTAATCTATAATTGTTGATATACCTCCTGTATAATATCCCTTATACTTTTGATTTTGTATAATTCGCCTTAAAGTATTTTGATGAATAGGATTTCCGTTTTCTATTATAATATCCTTCTTGTTGTAAAATAGTTGATAGCTTTTTTAGTCCAATTTTGCTATCATTTGCATATCTTTCAAAAATTAATTTAACTAATTTGGCTTCTTCTTCATCTATAACAAGCCTTCCTTTATCTTTCTTATATCCCCAAATATTATCTGTCCCTAATACAGTTCCTTTGTCTATTGCCCTTTTAAATCCAAATTTTGTTCTTTCTGATATCTTTCGTACTTCATCTTGTGCCATACTAGACATTATAGTTAGCCTTAATTCTCCATCATTTGATGCTGTAATAATATTGTCAGACAAAAAATATACACATACATCATACTCTAGTAATTTTCTAGTATAAAATAAACTATCTATTGTATCACGTGAAAATCTTGATACTTCTTTTGTTACAATCAAATCAAACTTTTTTGACTTTCCATCATCAATCATTCTCATAAAATTTTCCCTTTTTAGTGATGTTGTGCCGAGTTATTCCCTCATCTACATACCCACAAACAAAAGTCCAATGGGTGTTTTTTTTAATATAATCTTCAAAAAAAGCGACTTGATTTTCTAAAGAATTAATCTGTTCTTCCTTTTCACTAGATACTCTTGCATAATATGTAACTAATAAATCTAAATCAAAAATTGTTTTTCCGGTTTGCAAAAAAATTCTTCATTTCATATATTGTCATTTTTACTCGCTTTCCTTTCCGAAGTTCAAATAGCAATTTATCGATTCTTTTTGCCACCTTATCATAAGTAATTTTATCAATTATTTTTTCTTGATAGAGCTTTTTATTTACAATTGCCTCAATCTTTAATTTTATATATTTATCCACAAAATATTTTCACCTATAAATTTTATAAAAAAATAACTTGTACTATTCATACAAGTTACTTTTATGTTTTTCTAAATGTAAAAACAATTAGTTTTTAACTTTATACCTATCATTTTTTAATCACTTTCAGAATCATCTACCGTGCTCTCTAACTGTTGTTTTTGGTTATTATTAAATTTTATTTTCTTTATACTTGTAGATGGTATATTAATACCAAAAATAATTTTAGCTATCCATATAAAGAATATCAATACAGCAATAGGAATTATGCAAGATGTAATTAATAATACTGCTATCGCATCTATAAACTTGCTAAGTATACTTTTTCCCTTTTCAACCCATCCAGAAACTGTATTTCCTATATTAGCTATTCCTTCTTCTACTTTAGATGTAATTGTTCCCCACCAGCCTTCATCTTCATTTTCTTCTTCAGTTACTCCTTCAGTTACATTTGATGTTTCGCCTTCTATATTTTTTGCTTCTTCTATTGTTTGATTAATTGTCTCTTGATATGTGTTTTCTATTAAAGTACTAACTTTTACACTAACAGGTACAACTATAAATATAACTATTCCAAATAAACTTAATTTAATAGCTAAATTTTTAAATGCCTCCTTTGGAACAAATAAATAAATTGCATATAATACACATGCTATAGGTATAAGGAATGTAAATGTTGCATATCCTGTTATTGTAATTAAGATCTTTTCTAAAAAAATTGCTCCAATCACAATAATCAAATAAGTACTTAATTGTGCAATTTGATTAGCTATTGGTGTCGTGGCATCTCCTGGTATTAAAGCAAGTGCTGTTGCTGTTCCTGCTGTTGCAACTGTTAACTCCATTACAGTGATTTTTTTGTCATCTAGTGCCTTTATTGTTTTTGCATGTGTTTGTGTTGAACTTGCTATATTTGAAAATACAAATACAGATAATAATGCTATTATCAATAATACTATAAGCTCTATGCCTTTTTTTGAAGATATTTTTTCCACATTTTTTCCCCCTTTTATTTATCACTCATCATTTCATTCATGCTTCCTGTTCTATATCCTTGCAAATCCAAGGATATATACTTAAAGCCAATTTTTTTAAACTCATCAACAATCTTGTCTCTTACATCTTCTCTAACTAATTTTTCTATTTCATGACTTTCAACCTCTATCCTAGCTAAACTTTCACCATGAATTCTAACCCTAATTTGATTAAATCCCATATCTAAAAGCAATTGCTCTGCTTTATCTACCATTGCAAGCTTTTCTTTAGTTATGGTTTCTCCATACACAAATCTACTAGAAAGACAAGCAAATGACTGTTTATCCCATGTATCAAGTCCTAATTCTTTCGAAAGCTCTCTTATTTCTTGCTTATATAATCCGTGCATATCTTAATGGACTTTTTATTCCAAGTTCATCTATAGCTTGCAATCCTGGTCTATAATCTGCATTGTCATCCATATTTGACCCTTCTACAATATTCTCAATTCCATTGTCTTTTGCTACATTTTTCATTTTTGTAAATAGTTCCTTCTTGCAAAGGTAACATCTATTTTTTGGATTTCTTGCAAATCCTTCTATTTGCAATTCTTCACTTTCCACAATAATGTGTTTTATATTTTCTCCTTTACAAAACCTTATTGCCTCATCTACTTCTCTTTTTGGAAAAGAACACGATTTAGCAGTAATCGCTATTACTTTGTCTTTCAAAACTTGTTTTGCTTTTTTTAACAAAAATGTAGAGTCAACACCTGCTGAAAATGCAACAGCAACACTTTCAAGATTTGCTAAGTATTCTTCTAACTTCTTTTCCTTTTCTTTAATTTCGTTCATAATTACTTCCCCTTCATTGCTAATTTATTAATTTGACTTGCTATATATCCTGCTCCATATCCATTATCAATATTTACAACACTAATTCCATTACTACAAGAATTAATCATACTTAAAAGTGCTGCCATTCCACCAAAATTTGCTCCATATCCTACAGATGTAGGAACTGCAATAACTGGTACTTTTGCTAATCCTGCTATAACAGATGCAAGAGCACCTTCCATTCCTGCTATAGCAATAATACAATTGGCTTTTTCTAACTTCTCTCTTTGAGATAAAACTCTGTGGATTCCTGCTACTCCCACATCATAAATTCTTTCAACGTAATTTCCAAAAAATTCGGCCGTTTGAGCCGATTCTTCTGCAACTGGAATATCTGCTGTGCCACCTGTACAAATTGCAATATTCCCTATTTTTTCTTTTGACTTTTCAATTTTTAAAATTCTGGAAATAGGATCATATACTACATTTGGTATTTCCTTTTTTACTAATTCATACTGTTCATTACTCGCTCTTGTTCCTAATACTTCACCGTTTTCTTTATAAATTGTAGAATAGATTTTACATAAAAAATCATTAGGTTTTCCTTGACAAAATATAACCTCAGCTTGTCCGCTTCTTTCTTTTCTATTATGATCAATTTTAGCATAACCTAAATCTTCAAATTGATTATTTTTTATTTCATTTTCGGCTTCTTCGAGAGTTATTTTATCATTTTTTAACTTTTCTAATATTTGTTTTACTTCCATCATTTATCATGCCTTTCATTTTAGCATTATTTTTCAAATTTAAGTTCATCTAATTTATATAATTCTTTTAACGGGATTCCATTTTTTTCTGCTACCTTCTTCATGCTTTCATATTCTGGATAAGTAAAAATATTACCCTGATTATTCACTATTTTTACTTTTAACTTACCATATTTTGTGTCAATTTCACTTAAATTTCTTTCAAGTTCTGTTTTGTATTCATAACGATATCTAATTCCTATTGTAGTTGTTTCTCTAAAGATTATGTCCTGCAATTTAAATACATCTTCTTTTTTGCAAGCAACTGTCAATTTATATGCTGGTCTATTTTTCTTCATAAATATTGGTGTATAAAATACATCCAATGCTCCCTCTTTTAATAAAATTTCTTGAGTATAACCTAAAACTTCTCCTTGACAATCATCAATATTAGTTTCCATTATAGCGATGCTTTCATCTTCTTTTTTTATTTCTCCATAATATGCCTTCAATACATTTGGTATTTTCAAATCTTTTGAACCTACTCCCCAACCAATTTTAGCATTTTGCATTTCTGGAAGCAACTCAAATTCGTCTGCTAATTCAGCTATAATTGCTGCTCCTGTTGGTGTTACTAATTCTGTATCTATATCTATTTGTTTAAATTTTACATTAGAATTTGCAAAAATTTCACTTGTTGCAGGAACTGGTACACTCATTGTTCCATGAGCACATTCAATAAATCCATATCCGTCATTTACCACACTTGAAATAATTTTATCTGGATTAATTTTATTGATTAATATTGCTGTTCCTACAATATCCACAATTGAATCTATTGCTCCAACTTCATGAAAATGTACTTCTTCTAAAGACTTATTGTGAACTTTTGCCTCTGCATTTGCCACTCTTAAAAATATTCGTTTTGCTAAATCTTTAACTTTTTGTTCTAATGAACTTTCGTCTATAATCTTATTTACATCATTCAAATTTCTGTGTTCATGGTGATGCTCATGACTCTGTACTTCATTCTCATGATGGTGATGCTCATTTTCCAAAATCACATCTACAAAAGTTCCTGTTATTCCATTTTTTACTTTTTTGGAAATTTCAATTTGATATCCTTCTACATTTAATTTTTTCAATTCATTTTTTAAATATTTTTCATCTCCAACTATTTCTGTTAATGCTCCAAGTGCCATATTTCCACTTATTCCACTGCTACAATCAAAATATATGGTTTTCAAATTTTTTCCTCTTTTCTTGAATTTTTCTTCTAAATAATATCATAAAACACAAAAATTATCAAATCTTTTTATAACTATTTTTTATCGTAATCGTCTAAAAAATAATGCGTATACTCTCCTTTTCGATAAGAAATAAGTGTATCAAGATTAACATTTTGGGCACTTCTAAAAATATTCACATCAATATCTGAATAAATCTGCCTTAACTTTTTTATAAGCTCTTTCATCTCTGCTCTTTTTGAGCTCACAGCACCATTATCATACGTTGTACAACGCTCTGTTACTTTGCAAGCACACTGTATAAATTGTAAATCATTTTTTTCTTTCCAACTAATAATATTCGCTTCCTTTACAAGATATAATGGCCTAATAAGCTCCATTCCTGGATGTGATGTACTCTTAACTTTAGGCATCATTGTTTGCATTTGAGCGCCATAAAACATTCCCATAAGTATTGTTTCAATTACATCATCAAAATGATGACCAAGAGCTATTTTGTTACATCCTAGTTCTTTAGCTTTTTCATATAAATGCCCTCTCCTCATTCTAGCACATACATAGCAAGGATGAAAAGATATCCCTGCTACTCTATCAAATATATCTGTTTCAAACATTGTAATTGGTATATTTAAAAGTTTAGCATTTGAAATTATTTTTTGTTTATTTATTTCATTATATCCTGGATTCATACATAAAAAAACTAATTCAAAATTTATTTTGCCATGTTTTTGAAGCTCTTGCAAACACTTTGCCATAAGCATTGAATCTTTTCCACCTGACATGCAAACTGCTATTTTATCGCCTTCTTGTATCATATTGTATTCTTTTATTCCCTCAGTAAATTTATTCCATATTTTTTTACGATATTTTGTAATAATAGACCTTTCTATTTCTTCATATCTTTCCACAAAAAATCTCTCCTTTTTAACTGTTATTAAAAATAATATCACAAATACTATAAATTATCAATACTTTCCTAAAAGCTACCTACTTGTTACTCCCATGTGCATGGGTTTTGGTTGTAATGCTGCTGGAGTAATTGGAACAAGGATCATAGATTCAAAAAGGGAAAGAATACTCGCTATTATAACAAATGCCTTTGTACCATGTAATGGTCGTTTTCCATTTCTTATAACAGTTTCAACAATTTTCATCGGTTGCTATTTTACAGGTTTGCTTGCTTCAATATTCTCAACCCTTGCAGTTGTTTTAGTTATATTACTTGGAATACTTTTAACTTTATGGATGTCAAAATTAATATCGGCAACACTTCTAAAAGGTACACCTTCCTCTTTCATACTTGAGCTTCCTCCTTATAGGAAACCTCAAATTGGCAAGATTATTGTAAGATCAATATTTGACAGAACATTATTTGTTTTAGGTAGAGCAGCATCAGTTGCAGCTCCTATTGGAATTGTTATTTGGCTATTTGCAAATGTATCTATTGGTGGTTCTAGTGTTTTAACATACATTGCTAATTTCTTAGATCCATTCGCTAAGCTTATGGGACTTGATGGATATATTTTAACAGCATTTATTTTAGGCATACCTGCAAATGAAATTGTACTTCCTATTATTTTGATGTGCTATATGTCTGCAAGCTCTCTTATTGATTTAAACGACACTATGGCTATTTCTAATATTTTAATTGCAAACGGATGGACTTTTATTACTGGATTAAATGTAATGTTATTTACACTCTTACATTTTCCTTGTAGCACTACTTTAATTTCAATATATAAAGAAACAAAAAGTATAAAATGGACTATAGTTTCATTCCTTCTTCCTACAATGTGTGGTATTATAATTTGTTTATTTACTAATGGAATTTGGAATTTGATTTTTTAATAAACTTCAAGAAATATACTTTACTAATCACTTTTAATAATTTTGCAATTTTTCTAAAAGCCTGAAAATAGTTGTTTTACGGTCATTTGGTGTTTTAAATCTCCATTTCTGTATTTTAAGATGCCAATTACTCCATTTGTACTCGATTTACTCCTACTAAGTTGATTACACATTCATTTAAAAGCAACTATTTTCAAGCTTTATTTTAGTTATCTTAACATCCTTAAAAAATTAATATAGATACCTATTTTTCAAATTTTAACTTTTTTTACAAATAATACATGTAATAAATTAATGAATTTTACAAATAATAAACTAAACACATGCTAAGGAGGTTAAAAAATGTCTAAGAAATCTGTTTTAATGTCTGATAATTTGAAGGAAGAAATTGCAAAAGAACTTGGTGTATATGACGAAGTAAAAAGAGATGGCGGATGGAAAAACGTATCTTCAAAAGTTTGTGGACAAGTAGTATCTAAAGCAATAGAAATAGCAAATAGAAGCGTAGAAAACAAATAAGTTGTAGTATAAAAGAGGGTTTCCTGAAATAGGAACCCTCTTCTATGTTTTTTACTTAACAATATAAGGCATATCATTTTTCATATATATTAATTTGATATATTCTACCTGCATCATATACACATTCAACATTATATTTTTTTTCTTCATTTATTTGATTTTCAAGTTCATTTATATAATCTTTATCATAAGTTCCCCCATCCCATTGCACTTGTACAATGTTATATGGATGCACTTCATTTGATAAAATTATAACTTTAATTAAATCCTTTATTTCAGTTCCTTTCAAATTCTTACCATTGTAATATCTAAATTGAGTATTAAATACTTTTAATGCATCTGCTTCAAGTCTTACCACCTCTGCCTCTAAATAAGTAGCTTTCTTAATATATATAATCACTAAAAATACCAAAAATATTATTAACCCACAAATAACTATAACTTTTAACTTCTTTTTCATACTTATATTATCTTTCAACCTTACCTCCTGTATATTTAAATGGACTATATCTGGTCTTTTATCTATTATATATATTCTTCTGATTTTTTGTTATATTGGTTTCTTTCATATTATTCATAATTTTTAGTTTACAGTTTTTCCAGTGGTTGTATCATATAACTCTAAATTTGTTCCATTATCTCTTATTCCTATATTACTTTTAAGTTTGATTACAGGTCTAAGATTTCCTTTTCCTAAGCATTCTGTTGGTTCTCCATCACGACTAACACCAATAAAACGTGTATAGTGAGGTCCATCGCCAAAGAAGTATTCTGTTGCAATATCAGGTGATGCTAATAAATAGTTTTTATCATCCAAAAAAAATGCTCTATCTTCTGTATGTGTTAATTTTCCATCGCCTAGCATTCCAACGGAATATCCATTCCCTTCTCCTTCAAAAAAAGTCCACTTGTAGCTTACTTTTTCTTCAGTTCCATATCTGGCATCATATGCGACTTCGAACATTTCTAAAGTTGGTGCTCCTATCGCCTCCACTCCATAATTATTATTATAAAACTTAGTCCAATAAGACGTATTCAAAAGTTTTTCGCACCAAATAGAGTTTTCATGATCTAAAGGTGTCTTATATAAATATTTTCTCCAAAAGTCACTTTCAACTACTTCTTGTCCAGCTCCTGAAGCTTCATTCATATCCCATGTAACTTCTGTTCCTTCACTATTCTTGTTAGATTGTATGTCATCACTTACTGTATCTTTTGGTATACTATCCCAACTTATTATATATATATTTGTACCATCATTATAATAAGGTACCCATTCTGTTATATTTGCATCATTTTGTAAATTAACTATTTTTTTATTTTGATCTGTTGGTGGTTGATTTGGATCAACTGGTGTAGGAGTTACACTTGGTTCTGTTGGACCTGGTGGGTCTGGCTCTTCTCCATCATTGCCTAATTCTTTTGTTACATCGTACAATTTATCATTCATCTCATTTAGCATACTTATCTCATTACTTTGAGCTTGTGCATAATTTATACTGCCTTGCATCGCTAAATTTAAAACTCCATCTACTACTAATGTTTGTAACGTTACAGCTGCTAATATGATTAATACTATTATTGTGATTATTAACGCAACTAACGTTATTCCTTCTTCTTTTTTCATTTGTACCATTCCTTTCTTTTATTTATATTAATTTTAATATCTGTTTTATTTTATCATTTTCTCAGGTAGTTTAGCGAAAATAAATTGCTAAACCTCTCTTATTGTTTGTGCAAAATAAGAAAGACATATCGCAAATTTTATACTGTTTTTGTACCAACTCAAAAAACAGTATAAAGCCTATCTGTCCTTACATTCTATTTTTTGTATATTAAATCACCTTTAGATTTTTTCTTTACAGTATCAAGGACTTTAGCATTTTCTTCAGTTTTGTCCCCTTTAATTTTTTACCTTTCAGAAAAATTTTGTCCTCAAATTTAATATATTCTTATTTTACCTTTTTCATTTTCTTTTGTCAATATTTTTTTCAAAATTTATGTATTGTATGTGAATTCTTAGTAATAATGTTCAGTTTATTACTAAGAATTC
>CANQKB010000038.1 GCA_947624405.1 uncultured Clostridia bacterium | reverse complement strand
CTGCAAAAATTCCCTTTCTGTTATCCCTTGGTTTCTTATTCATGATATTTTTACTAGGTTTCTCAAGTCCTAATGCAATAGCTGGAAAAGAATCGGTCACTAAATTTATCCATAAAAGCTGAATTGCAATAAGAGGTGTACTCATTCCTAAAAGTAGCCCCATAAAAATAGTTACAATTTCTCCAATATTAGTTGATATTAAGAAATGTATAGCCTTTCGTATGTTATCATATATATTTCTTCCTTGTTTAACTGCTTCAACAATGGTCACAAAATTATCATCTGTCAAAATCATATCAGAAGCTGACTTAGCAACATCAGTTCCGATTTAACCCCATAGAAATTCCAATATCGGCCTTTTTTAAAGCAGGAGCATCATTCACTCCATCGCCAGTCATCGCAACTGTTTTTCCCGTTTGCTTAAAAGCATTTACAATCCTTACTTTATGTTCTGGAGAAACTCTTGCAAATACACTATATTTCATAATATCTCTTTCGAGAATATTTTGTGGAATTTTATCGAGTTCTTTGCCAGTTATCGCAAGAGAATTATTAGTTAAAATCCCCAAATCCTTCGCTATTGCCTTTGCAGTTGCAATATGATCACCGGTTATCATAACTGTTTTTATTCCAGCCTTTTTACATGTTGCAATAGCCTCTTTTACTCCATCTCTTGGTGGGTCTATCATTCCAACTAAACCTGTAAATATCAAGTTTTGTTCTATCTCTTCATCCGTCATTTTATCTATCCTATCAACATCCAAATATGCAACTGCAAGCACACGCAAAGCCTTATCTGCCATATTCAAGTTTTTATCAAATATATTTCTTCTATCCATTTCCTCCATATTTCTTATTTCTCCATTTTTACAAATCTTATTACATTTATTTAAAAGATTGTCAACAGCTCCTTTAGTGATTATTCTGTATTTATTACCTAATTTATGAATTGTAGTCATTAGCTTTCTCTCTGATTCAAATGGTATTTCTCCCACTCTTTCCATTTTATCATATAGCATATTTTTATTTATTCCATATTCTAAAGCCTTATTAACTATTGCATTTTCCGTTGGATCTCCTATTACTTCTCCATGTGAACCAATTTCTGTATCTGTACACATTGTGCCAAGCTCTAATGTAAATGCTGTATCTCCATATATTTCCACAATCTGCATTTTATTTTGCGTTAAAGTACCTGTTTTATCTGAGCAAATAATACTGCTACTTCCTAATGTTTCAACAGCTGATAATCTTCTAATAATAGCATTCTTCCTTGCCATTTTTGTAACACCTATTGAAAGCATTATTGTAACTATTGCTGGTAATCCTTCGGGTATTGCTGCTACTGCTAAGCCGAACTGATGTCATAAACATTTCTTTAATTGATATGTGTTTGAATACACCAACAAAAAATATTAATGCACATATAATTAAGCAAACCGTTCCAAGCATTCTACCGTACTTCCTCTAGTTTTCTTTGTATAGGTGTCTGCTCATTTTTCTCTTCAGTAATTGCTTTTGCTATTCCTCCAACTTTTGTTTCCATTCCCGTTTTTATTACTACCCCTTTAGCATGCCCAGCTGTTACTATTGTTGTTGCAAATGCCATATTCTTCATATCAGCATCCGCTGTATCGCTACCTAGTTCACAATTGGAATCTTTTAAAACTGGAACTGCTTCACCAGTTAATGCTGATTCATCAATTTTTAAATTAAAATCTTGTATCAGCCTTAAATCAGCTGGCACATAGTTTCCAGCTTCTAATACAACAATATCTCCTGGTACAACATCTTCTCCTGCAATTGTTTCTTGTCTCCCTTCTCTAATTACTTTCGTAACTGGTGCTGACATTTTCTTTAAAGCTTCTAGTGATTTTTCTGCTTTACTTTCTTGCACTAATCCCATTATTGCATTAAGCACTACTATTGCTATTATTATAATTGGTTCAACATAATCGCCTGTCCCATCTATCTTCGCTAAAACTGTCGAAATTATTGCTGCAACTATTAAAATGATTATCATAAAATCATTAAATTGTTTAATAAACTTTACAAATATACTTTCTTTTTTCTTACTTGTTAAAGTATTTTTTCCAAATACTTCAAGCCTTGCTTTCGCCTCCTCTTCTTTTAAACCTCTTTCAAAGTTTGTCTTTAATTTTTGCCTTACCTCTTCTTTAGACATCATATGTTCCATTTGTTTATTACCTCCTTTTAACTTTTGTTTTTATCAATATATTCCATAAATTTATTTTTATGTTATGATTTTTTCATTCTATTTTTGGACATTCGTTCATATAATGTAATATGGTAAGAAAAAGTATAAAAACTAATTTCATAATAATTCCATTGAAAAAACACCTATTATCTATTCTTTTCGTCCTATTTGCAATAGGTCTTGTACTATTTTCTAGGAGTAATTTAACCGCTGCAAAAGATGGTTTATCTCTTTGGATGACTTCTGTTGTTCCTGCTCTTTTGCCATTTTTTATTGCATGTGAGCTTCTAACTTATACAGATATTATAGATGTTTTTGGAAAAAGTCTTGGCAAAATAATGAGACCTTTATTTAATGTTCCTGGTGAAGGTGCTTTCCCTCTTATTATGGGAATTATAAGTGGCTATCCTGTAGGTGCTAAAATTGTAACTAATTTTAGGAAAAATGGAATTTGTACTAAAGAAGAAGCTGAAAGACTTATTACTTTTACTAATAATTCTGGTCCACTTTTCATAATTGGTACTGTTGGTATTTCCCTTTTTGGTAATACCACTATTGGTTTGCTTTTATTTATAACTCATCTCTTATCTAGTCTAACTGTTGGAATTATCTTTAGATTCTGGAAATTTAATTCAAAAAAAAGTCTTCCTTCAAAAGCTTTTTCTAAAGATAAAAAAACGCTCCCAAGTTTCAATAACTTAGGAACAATTTTACAAAACAGTATTATGAGTTCAATTAACACAATCATTATGATTGGTGGTTTTGTTATGCTTTTTAGTGTGATTATTTCTATTTTAAATAATACAAAAATATTTGACTTTTTTACTATCATTCTCTCGCCTTTGCTAAATTATGTAGGACTCCCTGTTTCTTTTGCAAAAGGGCTATTAGCTGGATTTATTGAGCTTACTAATGGCGTTTCACAAATTGCACTTATACCTTTTAAAGCAATCTCAGTAAATATTATTATCACAGCATTTTTACTTGGTTTCGGTGGAATCTCAATTTTGCTTCAAGTTTTAAGTATAACATCCACTTCTGATATTTCGATTAAACCATATATTATTGGAAAATTTCTACAAGGAGTATTTGCAGCTCTTTATACATATGTTTTAATTAGCAATTTTTTGCCTTTAAATTTTGATATACCTTAACGTCTTCCGCATATACATATACCTGTTTTGACATCCACAACCATTGTTTTGACCATTTCCATTATTGTTCCCATTGTTATTTCCATTTATTATATCATCATCATTATCATCAATGTAATTTATAATTACTCTTGTTATTATTGCTGATATTAAGGCTAATATTGTGTATACAAATACATATATCAAAAACATTGTATCAAATACTGCAAATGCAACTATTAAGTAGATGGCAAATGCTAATGCTGCAACTTGTGCTGGACTTTTTAAAACTGTTTCTAATACACTCGCGATTATTATTGTAGCAACTGGAAGTGCAAATAGTAATAATAATAAATTATCCATAATCGTATCTCCTACTTTTTCAAAAAACTTTTTTTATATATTATGATTTTTCTATTTTTTATGTTACTATCTTATAGTAAAACTTTCCACTTTATATCATTTTAGCTTACCTTTTCAATCGGCTTATGTCTGCGTTTGAAATATAATATCTTTCATTCTAATAATGCTGCTACTATTATATCTGGTGCAAATTTAGTATCCTCTAATTTTAGTGTAATATAAACTGATACACCTTCTTCATCTCCTAATTGTACCTCAAATGGAGTTTCAAATGTGATATTATCAATATTATCACAAATCACTTCACTAGGAGATACATCTAATAACATGGCTTCTCCAATATACATATTTGCTCTAATATCTGAATATATCTTTCCTGTTTTATTATAAACTGTTAAAATATATTGCTTTTCATTTGAATTTTCCGAATTGTATAATTTATTTTCTTCAAATATATAATCTTTTATTTCTTCTTCTCTATCATCTAATGTTAGAGTTGCTTTTCCACTTGTGATAATGTTTCCTTGTTTTCCTGGTCGTTCTTCAGTATCTGCTGATATTTTAATATGATTTTTAACAAAATATTCTGCATATTCTTTTGTTGTCATAGTTTCATTTTCATCTAGTGAAATTCTAAATGTAATATTTACAATAAGTCTTCCACCAGCTTCTATTCTTCCGTCCCATGGCTTATTATTTATTATCCAATTATCTTGTTGTTTTTCAGCATCAATTCCAAATGGGAAACTAATAACTCCTGTATCGTGTATTCTCAACTGCCATGCATAACAATTTTGATTTGAATTATTCTCAATAATAATTTGATAAAAAAAGACATCTTCTAATTGACTTATTTCTATAAAACTTAGCCTTGGCTGCCACTTTTCTTCCTCTTTAATGTATGTTTGCCCTTTTATATCAAATTTTGTTTTTAATACTGCATATCCACTAGACATAAAAATAAATAACAATAATAAAATACTACAAATTATTAGTGTTGATTTACGTCTTAAAATCAATTTCAGTTTTTTTCTCATTTTATCCCTCTTAAATAATTCACTTTTTATTTTATTATATGTATTTATATTTTTATTGTGAAAAATCACTGAACATCAACCAAAAAATTGATTTGGCAATTATTTTAGTTTACGTTTTGTTTGACTTATGTCTACTTTAGTGATATAATGATATAATATGGAAAGAATTTTTTGAAAGGAATGATTACAAGAATGACATACTCTACTGAATATCAAAATGAAATATTAAAACGTATGAAAACGGAAAAATTTACAGATATTGTAAATGATACTGGAATTTCTCCTTCTACATTATATAACTGGAAAAAGGAAGAACTTTTCAACATAGCTCAACAATTTCCAACAGATTCCGTAATTCAACTTAGACTTATGGAAACTTGTATGATTAGCGATGATCCTAAAGATTTGGATAAAGCCATTGAAATTGCTAATAGATTTCCTAATCATGAGCTTATTCAAACTCATCTTATATCTATTTACTTAAAGAGTAACAAACCTGAAAATTTAGATAAAGTTATCGAAATTACTAAGAAATTTCCTGATAGTGAAATTATTCAAGCTCACCTTATATCTATTTACTTAAAGAGTAATAATCCTAAAGATTTAAATAAAGCTATCGAAATTTCCAAAAAGTTTCCTAACTATATACCTATTCAGGCTCAAATTATATCTTTCTACAGAAAAAGTAATAAATCTAAATATTTAGACCATGCTGTAGAAATTGCTAAAAGGTTTCCTAATAATAAAAATATTCAAGCTCAACTTATATCAATATATTTGAAACGCTGGAAAGCTGAAGATTTAGATAAAGCTATTGAAATTGCTAAAAATTTTCCTAATGATAAATATATGCAATCTCAACTTATGTCTATTTATTTAAAACGTAATAATCCTGAAGATTTAGAGAAAGCTATCAAAATTGCCGAAGCCTTTCCTGATTATGCGCCTATTCAAGCACAGATTATGTCTATCTACTTGAAACAAGGTAAACCTGAAGATTTAGATAAAGCTACTGAAATTGCTAAAAGATTTCCAGACTATGACTGCATTCAAACTCAGCATATGTCTATTTTATTGAAACGTTGGAAAGTAGAAAATTTAGATAAAGCTATTGAAATTGCTGAAAAATTTCCAGACAATGTATACATAAACTCTCAACTTATAGCTATTTACTTAAAATGTAAGAAAACGGAGTATTTAGATAAAGCTATCGAAATTGCTAAAAGATTCCCTGATAATGAGCATATTCAATCTCAACTTATGTCTGTCTATTCAAGACGTAATAATCCTGAAGATTTAGATGAATCTATCGAGATTGCTAAAAAATTCACTGATAATGCTCACATTCAAACTCAGCTAAAAGGTATTTACCATAGCAAAGAAGAAGATAACGATTTAAGAAAAGCTATTATTGTTGCCAATAAGTTTGATAATAATAATAGTGTTCCAAAAATTTGGGAAAATTATGATACTTCTACTAGTGAAAATACTTTAACTGATGAGGACTCAAATCCTATTAATGAAACTGAAAATATTGATATTCTGTCTCTTATAAGAGCAAAATTATATACAAAAACAATAGCTCCTGAGGATATCGAAAACTTAAAAATGCACAAAGATAACCTTGATGTGAAACAATATTATCTTGCACTTATTGCTATATATGAAAGTTTCAACCAGAAAAACAATGCATTAGAAGTTATTAAACAAATAAAAGAAGAGGATATTGAAATAAAAGGAATAAATTATATTAGAGATAGATTAAAATCAAAGAAAAAAATACGATTTGATTTATCTAAATATGATGAAATTATAGAATGGAATACAGAATATACTCCTAAATATATAGCTGAATTACAAATGCAAGATAATGAGCCAACAACTCATGAGAAGAATGTTGAAACAGAAAATCTTTCTCAAGAGAATAATGAAGATGAAGTATCACTTAATGATAAAGTCTCTAAGATTTCACCTAAAGCTTCTTCAATGAAAATATTTTCAATATCTTCTAGTACAAAACATGAAAAAGATACTAGCTCAAAACAAAAAAATAAGCCTAATAAGCAAAAACAAATAAAAACCATTTTTTCAAGTATGAGTGATGAACTAAGAGATGTAATTAAAAAAGTTTTTATAAATTATTATGTGCAAATGCAACCTCGTAAATTGTCAACAAATATTGAAAAACAAACAGAATATATGCAATTATTACAGGATATAAACAATTCTCCTTATGATCAAAAGAAATCTAAGATGAAACAAATTGAACCAATTTATACAGAATTAAACTCGGTTTATTATGAGGAGCAAAAAAGACAAGCTTTTTACATGAAAAGATATGATAAATTAGTAAATTTACTAAATAAAGATAAAGAGAACAAAAAAGCTCAGGCAGAAATAATGCTTATGTTAATTAATGAAGGTTATAAAGATATTGTACAGCAAGAATTTCCAGAAGATGATTATAATTTTATAACTGGACTTATTGATGACTATTATGCTAAAAAATTGAATGCTCAAGATGTTCAAAAGAAGATTGATGATTGGAGTTTATAATAGCCATTTTTCCTTTATAAAAAAAATTAATTTTTCTAAGTTCATTATGGAGCTTCCAGGCGGAATCGAACCGCCGACCCCTTCCTTACCATGGAAGTGCTCTACCTACTGAGCTATAGAAGCATTTTCAAAGCTTAAGTATAATACTTAAGCTTATATTTTTTAATCTTCAGTAATATTTTTCATTGCTTTTTTTCGTATTCTTTGAATAGCATTATCAACTGATTTAACTGGTGCATCAAGTTCTTCAGCAATTTTGATATAGCTTTCCCCTTTGACAAATTTTTTTAAAACTTGCTTTTCAAAATTACTCAAAGATTTATCTATAGTATCCTCTATATTAGAATAATATTCTTTTTTGGTAATTGTATCTAATGGATCCTCAGCCATTTTATTATCAAGAACATCTAATAAAGTTTTTTCATTATCATCTTCTTCATAAGATGTCATATTTATAGACAAATAAGAATTAAGTGGCATATGCTTTTGCCTATTTGAACTTTTAATCGCTGTTATTAATTGTCTTTCAATACACATATTGGCAAATGTTCTAAATGAATTATGTTTATCTTCTTTATAATTTAAGATTGCTTTATATAATCCAATCATTCCTTCTTGAAATATATCGTCTTTTTCAGCCCCAACAATAAAATACTTGCTTGATTTCATATAAACAAGTTCCTTGTATTTATTAAGAAGAAAATCTAATGCTTCTCTGTTATTATTTTTAAACAACGTAATTAATTCTTCGTCTGACATTTGATTTAAATCATCATTGATTTGAAAAAACTTGATAGCTTCCTCCATCTATTTCCTCCTGCATGATTGCTTTCAAATTATATTATAATCATAAATACCTTTAGTGTCAATAGTTTTGGGAAATTTTATAACAAAATCATCATATATAGATAAAAATATGAATGTATCTTTTTGTGCCAATTTACATATAATATTTTGTATAAATTACACTTTATAACCTCCTTAGGTTATGAGTTTACAGAAAAATGATATACAATTTATAAAACAAATTGTACAAGGAGAAAAACTATGGCTAAAAGGAACACAGATGTCGGTGGTGATTTAAATATTGTTAAAAAGAAAATAAAATATTACCGCCTAAAAAATAATTACTCATGTCCTAAATTATCAGATATGTTAATGCTTTACGGAATCGATATTAATAAACAAGAAATTTATAAAATTGAAAAAGGAATTAGAACTGTAGTTGATTATGAACTTTGTGGTTTTGCAAAAGTTTTTAATGTTCCTTTAGAAGAATTAGTTTCTGATTATATGAATAAATTGTAAATATCATAGAATAATTTTTCCATTTATATTTTACCCTCACAATATACAACACTTAGTATATTGTAAGGGTATTTTTTGTAGTAACTTAGCAGAAATTGATTGTAAACTCATATTATGCTCTTTCACTTTTTATTTTTTCTAAAGCTCTAGAAAGTTGGTCTGGACAAGATGTACCACGTCCTCCACAAGGTATTCCTTTTAACATTCCTATTACTTCGTCTATTTTTCTACCCTCTGCAAGTTTACTAACTCCTATTGTATTACCTGGACATCCTCCAATAATTCTTACTTTTTTTATTGTATCTCCATCAACCTCAATTACCATTTCACTTGAACAAACGCCTTCTGGTCTATATCTATACTCCATAAACTCCTCCTATCTGAGCCTCAAAGCTCTATTTAAATTTATATAATAAGAAATAATACTAAACTTTAAAGTTTTACAAAATAAAATTGGTCGTTAGCGAAATCGAAGACTTCGACGCCCGCCCATGCGAAATTGCTTCGCAACTATTACATGAATTTAGTTAAATTAATCTTATTGTGTTACAACCTCTTTTGCAAGCACAATTACTCTTAGTTTACCATCATCAGTACATGTTGACAATGTTATTTCTCTTAAACCATTTGTATCTCTTTTATAGAAAGAGCTATCTGATGCTTCTGCTTGAAATACTTGATAAACTTCATATGTAATTTCTGTACCACTTATATCTTTTATATATATTTTATCTCCATTAGATAATTTATCCAAATCTGAGAAAAATAAACCATTTCTATAATTATGTCCCTGAATAACTGTATTACCAACTTTATTTATTCCCACACCACTCAAATATGCAACTGCTACTTTTATTGCCTGTGGAGTTGCCTTTTCAAGTATTGGATATTCTATTTTTATTTTTGGGATTCTAATAGTTCCTATCATATTATGTCCTTTATACTGTGGCTTTGTATTTTTATTAGTTGTTTGTGTTGGAGTATTTTGTTGTGTTGGAGTTTCTTCAACTTCTCCAATTACAGTATCTCCAATAACTTCATTATCTGTATTTGGTTCTTCTTTCTCCTTATTATCACTAACATATTGTTCAAAAGCATCTACTCCCTCTTCTGCCTGAGAATTCAAATAATATTTATTATATATCGACCAGCCAAAATATGCTATTAATACTATTATTCCTATTATAGCTGCGATTAATAATCCAGTTAAAAGTCCATTAAATTTACTATTAAACATACAAATCCCTTCTTTCTTTGTATACCTAACTTTATTATAGCACATTTTTCAGTATTTGTACAGTTTTTTAGACAATTTTCGTTCCTAATTTTTGTCCTGCAAGTATATGAAAATGTAGGTGTTTAACCTCTTGCCCTGCATCTTCTCCACAATTTGATATAACTCTAAAACCTGCTTTTTCAATTTTCTGCTCTTTAGCTATTTTTTGTATAGCTGTAAAAATTTTTCCACATATTGGTTTTGCTTCTTCATCAAGCTCTAAAATCGATTCTATATGTGTTTTTGGTATTACCAATATGTGTATTGGTGTTTGTGGATTTATGTCTTTAAAAGCTAAAACTTCATCATCTTCATATACAATTTCTGAAGGAATCTCGTGATTTACAATTTTGCAAAATATACAATCCATAAATTATATTCTTCCTTGTATAATATATTTAGGTTTTTTAATAAAGGATTTACCTATAAACCTATTGCTACTATATATTTATTTTTCGAGAACTGCTTTAATACGTCTTACCCCAGCTGAAGATGCTTCTTCTTTTTTTATTTTAAATCTTCCAAGTTCTCCAGTATGTTTTACATGAGGTCCACCACAGATTTCCTTACTGAAATCTCCTATAGTATAAACCTTTACTCTATCTCCATATTTATTTTCAAATAAACCTATTGCTCCGGAAGCTTTTGCTTCATCATATGACATTTCTTCACATGTAACAACTAAATCTCTTTGAATTTGATCATTAACTATTTTTTCAACTTGTTCAAGTTCTTCTTTAGTTACCTTTTGAGGATGCGCGAAATCAAATCTAAGTCTTTCTGTTGTAATATTAGAACCTTTTTGTGTTGCATGTTCTCCTAATACTATTTGAAGTGCCTTGTGTAATAAGTGTGTTGCAGTATGATATGCTATAGTTTGCTCGTTTTGCTCTGCAAGTCCACCTTTAAATTTTTGCTCTGATCCCATTCTTGATTTTTCTTGATGTTCTTTAAATAATTTGTCAAACCCTGTCAAATCAATTTTGAAACCGTTTTCTTCAGCAATCTCCTTAGTAACTTCTTGTGGGAAACCATAAGTCTCATATAATTTAAATACAGCTTCTGCTGATAAGGTATCTACTCCTTTTTCTTTTAATTTATTTAACTCTTTTAAAAGCTCTTTTTCACCATTTTCAAGAGTTTTAATAAATTTGTCTTTTTCTTCTAATATTGTCTTTATTATATTATCTTTATTATTTATAAGCTCATGATACATTTCTCCTAAGATTTGCACATTTAGAGTTATTAACTCCTCAAGATTATTTAAATCTATTCCGAGTTTATTCAAATGTCTTATCATTCTTCTAATTAATCTTCTTAAAATATATCCTCTATCAATATTGCTTGGTTTACCACCATCTGCAATTATCATCATACTAGATCTCAAATGTTCTGCTACTATTCTTCTACTTGCAATATTATCATTAGTTGCAAGTTCCTGCAATCTTTCCATAATTGGAGCAAAAATTTCTGTATCAAATGGGGTTTCTTTACCCTGTAATAACATATTTATTCTTTCCAAGCCAAGCCCAGTATCTACATTTTTTTGTTTCAATTTGCTATATGTTCCATCTGGATTTTTATAATATTCCATAAATACATTATTCCAAATTTCTACATATTTTCCACAACCACAAGATGGGTCACATTTATCTCCACAAGGTTCTTTACCTGTATCATAGAAGATTTCTGTATCTGGTCCACATGGTCCTGTTTCTCCTGCTATCCACCAATTATCGTCTTTACCAAAATAATATATTCTCTCTTCTGGCATTCCATTTTCTTTCCATATTTTTGCAGTTTCCTCGTCTCTTGGAGCATCTGCATCTCCTTTAAAACATGTAACAGATAATTTCTCTATTGGAATATTAAGTTCTTTTGTTAGAAATTCCATACTATATTTTATAGATTGTTCCTTAAAATAATCACCAAGAGACCAATTTCCTAACATTTCGAAAAATGTTAAGTGTCTATTATCTCCTACTTCATCAATATCTACTGTTCTTAAACATTTTTGATAATCAGCAAGTTTTGTACCATTTGGATGTTTTTCTCCTAAAAGATATGGTACAAGCGGATGCATTCCAGCAGTTGTAAATAATACTGATGGGTCATTTTCTGGAATTAATGGTGCACTCGGAATTATGCTATGTCCGTGTGCTTTAAAGTAATTTAAAAATTTATTTCTTATTTCTAAAGCTGTCATTTTAAATTCCATTCCTTTCTTGTTTTACTTAGAAAGCACGCATAGTAATGAAAGGTTTTCTTTCAAACTAATTTTCCTTTCTATATATTTTAAACTGAAGTTGAACCAAATCCACCTTGACGTTCTCCTTCTGCTTTATCATTATCTGCAATTAAAAATTTTTCAAAAATAGCTTGTCCGTATAATTTCTCCTTTTTTTATTTCTACATCATCTTCTTTTACATTATAGAAGGCAAACATAATATGTCCATCATTATCTATATTTCCATAATAATCTGCATCTATAACCCCAATACTATTGGCTAGTATTAATCCTTTTTTCTTTGGGTTTGAGCTTCTATTGCATAATTTTAGATATTCATCTTCTAGCATATATGCCTTTAGCCCTGTTTTTACAAGTGTAGGATTTCCTCCTTTTTTAAATGAAGGTATAACAACATCTTCTGCTGCTTCTATATCATATCCTGCTGAATATTTTGTTTTACGTTCTGGCAAATTTATCCCTGCATTTTCAAATCCTTTGGCTATTTCAAATCCTCTAATTCTACTCATTTCTATCCTCCGTAAAAATTATTCATTCCAGTTATGGAAAACTTCTGATACATCATCTAATTCATCTAGTCTTTCAATTAATCTTTCCATTTTTTCTGCACTTTTTTCGTCAAGATCTACATATGTTGTAGGTACCATTTGTATATCAGCCTCAACAAATGTTAATCCATTTTCTTGTAATTTTTCGCAAACTTTACTAAAATCATCAGGTGATGTTGTTATTTCATAATATTCATCTTCTCCTGAAAAATCTTCTGCTCCACAATCTAAAGCAAGCATCATTAAATCATCTTCTGAAAGATTTGTTGCTTCTTTTTCTATTATTATTACGCCTTTTCTATTAAACATATATGAAACGCAACCTGTAGTTCCTAAACTTCCTCCTGCCTTATCAAAAACGTGCCTTACGTCTGCTGCTGTTCTATTCCTATTATCTGTTGTAGCATTAACAATAATTGCTACACCATTTGGTCCATATCCTTCATATGTAATTTCTTCATAGTTTTCGTTGTTTCCTGCTCCAGACGCTCTCTTTATTGCACTATTAATTGTATCATTTGGCATATTGGCAGCTTTACATTTTGCAATTACATCTTTTAATTTTGAATTACCAGCGGGGTCAGGTCCTCCTTGCTTTACTGCAATTAGTAATTCTCTTCCTAGTTTTGTAAATATTTTACCACGTGCTGCATCTGCTTTTCCCTTTTTGGCTTGAATATTATGCCATTTTGAATGTCCTGACATGACTTTTCCCCCTCTTCTAAATTAAATTAATATGTAATATTGTATCACACTTTTTTGTTTTTGTGTAGCCTTTTATCTATGTTTTTGAAAAAACTGTGAATTCTTAGTAATAATGTTCAGTTTTTAATATTGAAATATTAGTAAAAATGTTCCAATATTTGTTAGTTAAAT
>CANQKB010000037.1 GCA_947624405.1 uncultured Clostridia bacterium | reverse complement strand
TTAAATTTTCATTACAAAACTATTACAACTACTGACTTTCGGTTTTTTTGTTGTTTAAAACCATTATCCTGTAACAATTTTTTTAAAAATATTTTCAAAAAACTTGAATAAAAATTATATATAGGATATAATAACATGTATAAATGAAAGACGGCAAAATTTGAAAATTCCAGAAAGGAAAAACATATGAAAAAAATAAAATCCGAAAAAGGTTCAATATCCGTATTTGTAATAATTGCATTCATATTTTGTATGACTGTATTAATAAGTATATATTGGTCAAATACCAATTATCAAATTATGGCTGCACAGGGAGAACAACGTATAAAAGACATATACGGTAATGAAGTAGAAAGAAAAGATGAAATACACCAAATGATAAGCTCAATGAAAGAAGAAGAGGTATAATAAAATAAGAAACAAAAGCAAAATATATTAAAAGAAGCATATAAATTAACTTAAAATGTATGGCATTTAATATGTTTTGCTTTTTAAGTTAATACTATAAGGATGGAGGAAACAAACATGGGAGAAGTTATAGTAATAACGTCTGGAAAAGGAGGAGTCGGAAAAACAACTACAACAGCAAATTTAGGAGCATCACTTGCATTAGAAGGTAAAAAAGTAGCATTAATAGATACAGATATAGGGCTTAGAAATCTAGATGTTGTTATGGGACTAGAAAATAGAATAGTATATGACATAGTGGATGTAGTTGAAGGCAGGTGCAAATTAAGACAAGCATTGATAAAGGATAAAAGATATAATGAACTATATCTATTACCAGCAGCACAAACAAGAGATAAAAGTGCAGTAAATGAAGAACAAATGAGAAATTTAGTTGAAAGATTAAAAGAAGAATTTGATTACATATTAATAGACTGTCCAGCTGGAATAGAACAAGGATTTAAAAATGCCATAGCAGGAGCAAACCGTGCAATTGTAGTAACAACAGCAGAAATATCTGCAATAAGAGATGCAGACAGAATAATAGGACTTTTAGAGTCATCTGAACTTAAAAATTCTGAACTAGTAATAAATAGGTTAAGACCAAACATGGTAAAAAAAGGTGAAATGATGGATGTTGAAGATATTGTAGATTTACTTTCAATTGACTTAACTGGAGTTGTTCCAGATGATGAATATGTAATAACGCAAACAAACAAAGGAGAACCAGTAGTATCAAATAAAAAAGCACCTTCAGGAAAGGCATATAGAGAAATTGCTAAGAGAATTTTAGGTGAAAATATTGAAGTAACAATACCAGGCAGAGATAGGGGATTATTTGCGAAGATAAAGGGAATATTTAGTAGAAAATAAATATTACAATTGAAAAAACAATAGATAGGTGGAATAAACATGTTTGAGAACATAATAAACTTTTTTAAAAATTTAGGTAAATCAGATAAAAAAATAAATAATTCCAAAGACACAGCAAAAGAAAGGTTGCATCTTGTTTTAATGCAGGATAGAGCAAATGTATCTGCTGATTTCTTAGAGTTAATGAGACAAGAAATAATAGAGGTAATAAAGAAATATGTGGATATAGATGAGTCATCAATAGATGTTAGAATGACGAATAAGCAAAATGATGATGGAACAAGTGGTGCTCCAGCGTTGTATGCTAATATTCCAATTATGAATATTAGAAACGACGTAATTGCAGAAGTGAAAAAGGAAACAAAAGAGGAAGCAGAAGGAGAAAAGAAAGAAGAAATAGAAAATAATAAAGAAAAAGAAGATGAAAAAAAGGACGTTGAAACGAATGAAGAAGTAAAAGAAGAAGTTACAAAAGATGAGAATGAACCTGAGGAGAAAAAGGAAGAAACTGTTACTTCACAAAATTAAAAAAATAGAGGTTTATTAATGAATAGAAAAATGCTTAAAAATATGGAATGGAGTCTTGTAATTTGCTCTATTGTTTTGCTTTGCATTGGAATGATTGCGTTGTATTCTGCAACACATGATAGCCAAAACGAAGAATTTAACAAGCAGCTATTATGGGCAGGAATAAGCATTCCAGTAATGATAGTGGTAATTTTTATAGATTATAATTTTATTGCAAAAATATCACCAGTACTATATGGGCTGGCGATAATAGCATTAGTTGGAGTCCTGTTTACGGAACCGATAAATGGAGCAACAAGTTGGTTTAAAATTACAGAAAACATAACTTTTCAACCAAGTGAATTTGCTAAGTTTATATTAATAATTTTTTTGGCATATATAATAACAAAATTGCAAAAAGATAAAAAAACTAAAATAAATAAAATATGGAAACTTGCTATAGTTGCATTAATTGTAGGGGTACCAGTTTTACTTATTATAATGCAACCTGATTATGGGACTGTTGCGTCATTTGTTGTAGCAGTGGCATTTATGCTTTTTGCATCTGGAATAGATAAAAAATATGTTATATTAATATTGCTAATCGTAGGTGTATCAATACCTTTGCTATATTTTTATGTCTTACCAGAACATGCAATAGAAAGAATAAATGTATTTTTGAATCCAGAGTTAGATCCAAGAGGAGCTGGATATAACCTAATTCAATCAAAACTTGCGATTGGTTCAGGAAAACTTCTAGGAATGGGAATACTCATGGGTAATCAAACACAACTAGGCTATTTATACCCTAAATCAACGGATTTTATATTTTCTGTAATAGGAGAAGAAATGGGATTTGTTGTAGCTGCTGTTGTTATAGTACTTTATGTTATAATGATTACAAAAGCTATATATATTGCAAAAACAGCAAAAGACGATTTGGGAGGATATATTGCAATTGGTATTGCGGGAGTTTTTGCTTTTCATATGATAGAAAATATAGGCATGACAATGGGGCTTTTGCCAATTACAGGAGTACCACTTCCATTTGTAAGTTATGGAGGAAGTTCACTTGTAACAAACTTTATTTGTATTGGACTTTTGCTTAATATCAGTGTTAGACGAAAAAAAGCACTATTTGTTGATTAATTAGCTAAGTCTTAAAAAGGAATGAATTGAAATGAACTTATTACATACACTAAAAATTGGAAATGTCATACTTGATAATAACATTATATTAGCACCAATGGCAGGAATTACAGATCGTGCATTTAGAACTATTTGTAAAGAATATGGAGCAGGAGCTGTTTGTACAGAAATGGTAAGTAGCAAAGCTCTAATGTATGGTGATGAAAAAACAAAGCTTCTTTTAAACACCAAAGGAGAAAAAAGGCCAATTATTGTACAAATTTTTGGAAGTGATATTGTCGCAATGAGAGAAGGAGCAAAAATCGTAGAACCAATTGCAGATATTATTGATATAAATATGGGATGTCCTGCACCAAAAGTAATAAAAAATGGTGATGGTAGTAAACTTTTATTAAATATAGATTTAGCAGTTAAAATAGCAGAAGAAGTAGTAAAAACAGTAAATAAACCGGTTACTGTGAAAATTAGAAAAGGTTGGGATAGTAAAAATATTGTATATGAGGAATTAGGGAAAAGGCTAGAAGAAGTACGGGGTGTCTGCAATTACTTTGCATGGTAGAACAAGGGAAGAATATTTTTCAGGAGAGTGTGATTTAGACAGTATAAAAAGATTGAAAGAAATTGTAAACATTCCGGTAATTGGAAATGGAAATATAAAATCAGTAAATGATGCAAAGCAAATGTTGGAATATACTAAAGCTGATGGTATTATGGTTGCAAGAGGTGCAATACGGAAATCCTTTTATATTTAAAAAAATAACAAATTATTTGCAAAATAAAAAAGAAATAGAAGAAATTTCAAATCAAGAATTGCTAGAAACTATGATAAAACATATAGAGCTGGAAGTAGAGGAAAAAGGCGAGTATACAGGAATTAGAGAAATGAGAAAGCATCTTGCATATTATACAAAAGGATTAAAAAATAGCTCATTTGCTAGAAATATAATTAATACGATTGAATATAAAGATGAACTGATAAATGCTTTAATTGAATACTTTAATAGTTTATGAATATATAAGTAGAAGAAACTACTTATATATTTTTTTGTTATTTTACAAAAAATATTAAACACTTAAGAAAATTTTTTAAAGTTTGAAATTACTTGTTTTGAAATGAACTCGTAACTTTTGCACATTGAAAAGAAAGGGGACAATAAATGAAAAAAATTTTAATTATAATTATAATTATTTTTATAATTTTAGGCGTGATTTTATTTAAAAGTGGATATAAAAATAAAAAAAGTGGTAATAATATAAATGACACAGATATTTTAAATATTAGTTCATATAAGGCAATAGTTCAAATTGAAGTATATAGTAACAAGAATACCAATAAATATATTATGAAACAAGAGTATAAACAACCCAATTCATTTTATGAAGAAGTCGTTGAACCAGATAATTTTGCTGGGTTAACAATAAGAAGTGATGGAACAAGCGTTACACTGGATAATAAAAAATTAGATTTAAAAACTTTATATGAAAATTTTGCAGGAGATATATCAAATTTAAGTTTAATGAGTTTTATTGATCATTATAAAAATAGTGGAGAAACTGAAATACAAGAAACTGTAAATGAAAAAATAATGATGACAAAAATACCCAAAAGTCAAAACAACTATCAAATGTATCAAAATTTATATATAGATAAAAATACAAATTTACCAATAAAAATGGAGATTTTAGATATTAACAAAAATATAACGGTTTACATATTATATAACGAGATAAAACTAAATAAATAATATTTAGAAAAAATATCTTGGCTAATAGTTAAAATATATCTGAAAATACATGTAATAATAGGAGTGAAACAATATGGTAATAAAAAGAGGAGATATGTTTTATGCAGATTTAAGTCCAGTAGTTGGTTCAGAACAAGGTGGAATAAGACCAGTATTAATAATACAAAATGATACCGGAAATAAGTATAGTCCAACAGTTATTGCAGCTGCAATAACGTCACAAATGGGAAAAACAAAACTTCCTACTCATATAGAAATTGGTTCACAAAATAATGGGCTTAAAGCTGATTCAATAGTTCTTACAGAGCAAATTAGAACAATAGATAAAAGTAGATTAAAAGAGAAAATAGGGCATATTGATGATGGAGAAATAATCAATCAAATAAATAATGCGATACGGAGTAAGTTTTGGATTAGAGGAATAATTTGATTAAAAAAAGATATCCTAATTTATTAGGATATCTTAAAATATAATTTATAGAAAAAAGATGAAGGCTAGTTTTGTAACTTAAAGTATAAACTAAAAGTTAGATCATTTCTTCAATTTTTTTATTATTTCAATTTCATGATACAATGATTTTATAATATTTTGTTTGGCTTCTAATGCTTCTTTATAATCGGCAATTACTTGTTTATAATTATCAAAATTTTCACCTTTTTCAAACATTGCAATCATACCACTTTGATAGTATTCTTTTTGAGATTCTTTTTTAGCACGTTCAGCTTTTTCACCATATTGAGCAATTTTATCAAGTCTTTTTAATTGTTCTTTTAAATAGTTTTCATATTCCATAACACAGCTAATTTCATATAAAGTATCGTCGATGACAACCTTGAATAAAACTTTTAAAATACTCATGCTTATTTTGCCAACCTTAGAATCACGTGATAAAACATCTAGTGCGATTGATTGTCTGGATGGCATAGCATCTTTTAAAAGAATACGTAAAGTATCTGAAATATTAATATGTGATTTATAATGGCGTTTACTAACAATAGCATCAAAAACATCGGCAATATGAATGATTTGAGCATAATATGGTATATCTTTTTTGGTTAGTCCATGAGGGTAACCGGAACCATCTAAGCATTCATGATGATATAAAGGGCCACCAGCGTATGGGCGAAGTTTTAAATCATTCATGCACATATTATAGCCAATTGTAGTATGAGTTTTCATTATTTCATATTCTTCATCAGTTAAAGGACCAGGTTTTTGCAATATTTCAAGAGGAATAAAGATTTTACCTATATCATGTAAATATGCACATGTAGTAGCATGAATCGTAAATAATTCTTTTGCATGTAGGTATTCACACATTCTACAAGTTAAGTTTGCAACGTTTTCACAATGCTTTCTTGTCATAATATCCAAATTACCAAGCATATTTAACTGATAACGCATTGATTTATCTAAATTATATGATTTTAAAGTTGTTGAACTATAAAATTCAATATCTTGTTTCCTTAGCATATTTTTACCATTCCTTCCAAAAGGAACAAATCAAATTTTTCCTTTGTATATATTTATATCATAACATTAAAGTGTAGAAAAAGCAATAAAAAATAAGATTAATTATTAAAAAATTATAAAAATTATATGTATATCAAAATGGATGTGATATAATAAAAAAAATTATAAAAAAATAAAAGGAGAAATATGATGAATGTTGAAAATAGGTTAAGTTTTAGGCATTTTAGTAAAAACAAAAGAAGAAATGCAATATCAATAATACGGAATTATGCTATCTACGATTTTAGTTGTGGCGACTTTTATAATTTTAACGAGTTATCAGGAATATGAAACAAATATTATGCGTTCTTCAAGAAACTGGGAAGCGGAATTTAAAAACATAAAATATTCAGATGCGTTAGAAATTGCAAAAGATGAAAATGTAAAAGAAATATCTATAATTCAAAGATTGGGAATATGTGAGGAAAACTTTTTTGGTGATTCACAAACATCAGGAGCTTCATTAAGAATATTGGTTTCTGCTTATGATGAAAATGCTATAAAAAATTGTCATGTTGTTTTAACAGAAGGTAGACTACCAGAAAGAGAGGGAGAAATTGTTATACATGACGGAGATATTTCTGCACATTCAAGTGTTGGAGATGTAGTTGAACTTACATTAAATGGAGAAAAAAGGAAATATACAGTAGTAGGCTTAACAAGTACAGAATTACCAGGAAAAGAAGGTGGATTTTCGTTTCAATTTATAAATCCAGCTATTACATATTATGATGAAAGTAAAATGACTGATGATACAATTGTTGATGTATCTATTTTGACTAAAAATATAAATAAAATTTTTGAAACAACTCAAAACTTAGCTACGAATTTAAAGTTATATGAGACAGAAGAAGAGCAAAATGAGAATCTTGTGTATTATAAAAAGCTTTTAAATTATTCATTAGTTAAAATGGAAAAAAATCAAGAGGAAAACAGAATTTTTCAGGTTCGGTGAGAAACAAGCAGAAGAGTTTGGAACAAATATGCGAAATGTTGCAATAGCACTCATTAGTGTTATAACTATTGCATCTATTTTAACTATTTATACAACTTTTAAAATGTCATATCAAGAAAGAGTAAGAGAACTAGGCATGTTATCTTCGATTGGAATGAATAAAAAACAGAGAAGAAACATGCTCTTGAAAGAAACTCTAGTTATAGCAACAATAGGAATTGTGCTTGGCATTTTAGTTGGAATTATTTTGTCATATTTTGAAGTGCAGATATTAGATTATTTTATAAGTAGGTCGACAGAAATGACAGGAGTAACATTAATTATTAATCCAAATGTTAAATTATATATGAAAATTTCGATTTTAGGTTTGGCGCTTGCAATAGGAATAGCTTACATTATCTCAGTTATATCTGCTATGCTTCCAATGAGAAAATTAAATAAAATATCACCAATAGATGCGATAAAACAAAATGAAAATAGTCATATTAAGGCAAAACAGATGAAAGCACCTAAAATAGTAAAGAAAATATTTGGACAAGAAGGTGTACTTGCTTATAAAAATATTAGAAAAGATAAATCAAGATATAAAACAATAGTATTATCAATGGTTGTAAGTATTATTTTATTTATAATGGTAGATAATGTGTTATTAAGTATGAATAAGATGAATGAACCAATTAACGACTTGAGTATTAGCGTCAGCTCAGTTGATGAAAATAAATATGAAGAAAATCTATTGAAGGTTATGAATGAATTGAAGGATAAGAAGTTGATTGATAAATATGTCGCAAGTATGACAACTACTTCTGTAACATCGCCTGGAGGAACGCGAGAGGTTATGATTGTTATGCCAAAAGGTAAATTAACGGAAGAAACAAAAAAAATAGCTAAAACAGGTTATTCTTCACAATATTATGAATTAGGTGAAGAAGTATATATGAATGTGACTATTGTTTATGAATTTGGTAGAGGATATGATATTTTGGATAAAGGTGAAATTGATAAACTAGAAGATGGAGAATGTATAGTTTTAAATAATATACAAGGAACAAAAAACAAGAAAAATTCACAGATTGCTGATTATAATCAGGGAGATGATTTGAAGATAATTGTAACAAGCAGAGATTTAAGGAATGAAGTGGTTTCAAATATTGATGAGGAACAATTAAAAAAGGAACAAGAAATGTTAAATAGTATAATGGCAGAGGCAGGCATTACAAATACAAATGTTGAGAAAACGCAAAATAGTATAGAATTAGAAGATGCTGAATATAATTTTAAAGTTAAATCAGTTATTAATAAATCTAATGATGAGGTTGGTGTATCATATGGGCAAATTGAGATATTAGTTAATAAAAATACTTTTGAAAAAATATATAAAGAAAATATGAAAGGTTTAAATACAGAAAATGTTAATTCTACATATTATAGTGTTGATGCAAGTTCTGATACTCCTTATGAGGCGGAGGATGAGCTTAATGCAATGAATGAGAGAATGGGAGATGATGTTAAAATCTATTGCTATAATTTTTATGATGGCTTTATGTCTATAAAGAATTTTAATAAAATTGAGGAAACTGTAGTATATTCGTTTATAACTTTTATTGCTTTATTTAGTGCTGTAAATATATTTAATACGATTACATCAAGTGTTATTTTGAGAAAAAGAGAATTTGCTATGCTAAAATCATTAGGCATGGATGAGAAAAAAATAGGTAAAATGCTATTTTTAGAAGGAATATTTTATGGGCTAGATGCAATCATTTATGGGTTCTTGATAAGTACTGTTTTACTGTACCTTAGATATTTGTCAGATGAGTATGCAAGAAATATGCAGGTATTTGCAATACCGTGGGTTGACTATGCAATATCAATAGTTGTAGTATATATAATGATTTTCTCTGCATTACATAGTGCTAAAAAGAAAATAGAGAATAATAATATTGTTGAAGTATTAAGAAATGAAAATATTTAATTTAATACAAATAATGAAAGTCAAGGTATAAGAATATCTTGACTTTTCACAATTTTCACCTCAAGTGCATAAAATGTAGAAATGAGGTGGAAAATGTGGAAATAAAAAAAGGGGACATAGTTGGAAGAAAATCGTATGGAAAAGATATATTGTTTTTTGTAGACAGAATCATAAAAGTAAAAAATGGAAAATCATATGCAATTCTTAAGGGAGTAAATTACAGAATAGAAGCGGATAGTCCAATAGAAGACTTAGAAAAAATAAGCAAAGAAAAAATAGAAAATCAAACAAGAGGAATTGAACAAAAGATAACAAAAAAGTTTACAAAAACCACATCAACAATATTTCAAAATAGAGGAGTAACAAGTGCACTAATATTACACTTAGATGGAGATAAAAAATATGCAAGAAAATCAGAAAGATATTATAATAAACTTGGGCTAAAAGCAGTTGTAAGAAATGTACCTGAATATAAGCAACCACAAGTGATACGGTGCCTTAATTAAAAAATATAACCCAGATATAGTTGTAATAACTGGGCATGACCGGAATGATAAAAAATAATGAAAATTATAATGATATATATAATTATAGAAATTCGAGATATTTTATACAAGCTGTAGTTGAAGCAAAGAGAGCTAGTAGTCAAAATAAAGATGTAGTTATATTTGCTGGAGCCTGTCAAAGTTTTTTTGAAGCGATAATGAAGGTACGGAGCAAATTTTGCATCATCACCAGCGAGAGTATTAATAGATTTTGTTGATCCAATTATAGTTGCAGAAAAAATTGCAACAACGGATAAAAATAAACTTGTAACTGCACAAGATATTAGTCAAGAATTACGTGATGGAGGAAGAAGAGTAGGAGGAAGATTTGCAAGAGGGAAAAGATAAGAATGCAAAAAGAAGTTGAAAAAAATGACACCATAATAGTGTTAAAAATTCATTCCCATATAATCAAAATTAACCATTGTCACACAAATGTAACAAAATTGTAATATTAAGAAAAAAAGACTGGAAAGCATTGAAAATACTGGTACTTTAAAAAACTACAAATTATATTCTTTTTTGACATTTTATGCTAAAAATGGTATAATTTCATCATCTTGAAGAAATGGGTGGTTACATGATTTATAGGGATGATATTACAAGCTTAAGAGAAGGAATTGAAGAAAAAGAAGGACAAAAGATAATAGTAAAAGGAACATATGGAAGAAGTAGATTTTATGAAAAACAGGCAACATTAGAAAAAGCATATCCGAACTTATTTGTTGTAAAATTTGACAAAGAAGAAGGAAATGTAACATACAGTTATACAGATGTTTTGACAAGAACTATTGATTTACAAGTATTTGATGGGGAGAATTTCAATTCAATAATCCCACCAAAGGTAGAAATTCCAAAGAAAATTAAAGAATATACTGAAGTTAATGAAACGGGTACAAATGATGTAATAGAAACACTATAAGCATATTCAAAAAACTCTAGCTATGTAAATAGCTAGAGTTTTTTGAAAAAGATAATCTTGAAAAATATATGAATATATGTTAATATCATTATGGAAAATGAAAATTGATTCGTATATTTGAAAGGAATGATAAGTAAATATGCAAATAATTTATGCAACAAATAATAAAGGAAAAAGAGATGAAGTACAAAATTTTTTGAAATATAATAAATATGATGTAGAACTTATAACATTAAAAGATATTGGTTTTACAGAAGATATAGAAGAAAATGGAGAGACATTTGAAGAAAATTCTTTGATTAAGGCAGAGGCAGTAAAAAAGTTTTGCAATGAAAAAGGAATCGATAAAATAATTGTTGCAGATGATGCTGGGCTTGTTGTAGATGCCTTGGGTGGAAGACCAGGAGTGCATTCTGCAAGATATGCAGGAAATCATGCACCACAGGAAGTAGTTTTGAATAAATTGCTAGATGAAATGAAAGATGTAGAGGAAGGAAAAAGGACGGCAAGTTTTGTATGTGTTTTAACTGCAATACTTCAAAATGGAAAAAGGATAGTAAAAAAAGGAATAACTGAAGGACAGATTGCAACTAAAATCCGGTACTTTGGGTAAACTTACTTTTGGTCCTGTTTTTATGCCCAAAGGATATGGTAAAGTAATGAATGATTTAACACAGGAAGAGATGGGAACAACACACAGAGAAAAAGCTTGGAGAGAACTGATTGCAGACATAGAGAAGGGAAGAAGTTGATATGAAATTATCAAATATATTTGGACATTTAAAAACGGTTTTGAAGCATAAGTGGCTTGTGTTTAAATTGTCCATTAAGGCTGGAATACCAATTAGGGGTTTTTTTCACGATATTTCTAAATTTTCTCCAGTAGAATTTTGGGAGTCTGCTAAATTTTATCAAGGAGGTAAAAGAAGTCCAATAACAAAAGCCAAAATGGAGCAAGGATATTCTAAAGCATGGATACATCATAAAAATAATAATAAACATCATTTTGAGTATTGGTATGATTATACTTTGAAGGAACAACCAATAATTCCTTTTAAGTATTGTGTAGAAATGGTTTGTGATAAGCTTTCTGCTTCCATGGTATACGAAGGAAGTAACTGGACTAAGGAATCTGAGCTTAAATATTGGCTTGAACATGAGTATAAAAATGCTATTGCAAATGATAAGATTAAGGAATTTTTTACTGAAGTTTTTACTGAAATAAGTAAGAAAGGTATAGATGAGGTTATTTCAAAAAAGAATTTGAAGAGGATATATGATAAATACTGTCGTTCTTCTAATTAATTGAAACACCAAGTGAATGTAAAATAGTTGTTTTTCTATTCACTTGGCGTTGCTATTTATTAGTATATTGAGTGAAGTGATTTTCATTTAGATTGATTGTTTAGTATTTATGAATCCATTTTAAACAAATTATTTTTAGAATATAAAATAAGTTGCAACATTTTATGTAAACATAAAAGATTGAAAATTATAGTAAAATGTGATATAATATAAATATCAAATAAGAGAGGAGTATAGGAATGAAAGTTGATGTAATGTTAGCTCGGGAAATTCTCGAGTTAACAGAGGGGCAGGCTTACGATGAGTCAGCGGTAAATGCAGCTTATCGTAAGGCAATCAAAGCAGTTCACCCAGATGCGGGAGGAACTGCTGCCCTCGCAACACTTGTAACAGAGTGTCGCGAGGTACTTCTTGAGGCTTTGAAGGAGAATAATACAAAGTCTCAGCCTCAAGAAAAGAAGCAAAACACCCCAGCCTCAGGGAATTGGGCGTTTCATCGCAAAATGGTAGATTTGGGTACACTCTACGGAGTTTATCCAGATCTTCAGGATTATGCTGAAGAGTATAATCCTGAGCTGATAGAAGCTAACTTCTTAGTGAAGTTGGTTCCTCTATTAGCACCTAGGCAGGAACTGAAAGTGCTCGTCACGGCTGTGATGCCGTTCGATGAGTTCTTAGAAAATAGGGAGGCTGTTTTTGAAGCGAAAATAGAACTCCCTCACACCATAAGGAAGCACCGACTCCTTAAGGTAGAAACCTGTATTCGCAGTAGAGTCTTTTCTATTGTGAGTACTAAAAAACAAGGGGAGTGGGAAGCCTGCTACAGGCATCCTAGGTTCAATACTACACTGCGTGTAGTATTAGCCTAGTGAGTATCTTAATTTCCGTTGCCCGTTGTCCAGCAATTCAGACAGCACATCTTTTTTGGTGTGCTGTTTTAATTTAACGTAATTAGGGTTTCTTATAAAATTTACAGCTATGAATTGTAACAATTGCTGATTTCACACTGCCAATGAAATGTGAAAAAAATGTTGACAAAAGAGAATGAAAAATGTAAAATAAGGATACACTGAAGTTGAGTACAAAATTTTTATGAAAGGGAAAAATGTAAGTGAAAAAAATCAAAATGAACGCTAGAACCCTTGATACTGTAGAGAGAGAGAGAGAGAGAGAGAGAGAGAGGAGCATCTAGAGGTAATTTAATATACAAAAAATTGAATGTAGAGACACATGATCTTTATGTTGTATTTTGCGTAGGTGCAAATACAGTGTAAAGTAAATCATGTGTCTTCTTGTCGTGCACAGACTATAAAGCATGTGTTACAAAGTGATACGGCAAAAGTAAACTAAAATTGCCGTTCATCGACTTTGTCCTTGTTTTTTTCGTACAAGTTCTAAAGTTTCGTGATGGCACCCTTCCGTGGCAAGCACGAACTCTTTCCATCACGAAACATAAGAACTTATATACTCAAAAACAGTCCAGCGCTCTTCACTTTAATTTTAGTTTACTTTTGCCTGTTATGGCATATGACACAAATTGCAATCTCTTTTTGTGGGTGGAAATAAATATAGTTTTGGTTTTGTTTGGTTTTGGCTTGGCTATATTTGTTTCTACCCACAAGGAGAGTAAGTTTGGCAAATGATGAATAAAAAATAAGATATTAATTTTTTAAATATACAAAACAAAAAGGAGGAAGAAAAAAACAAATGAATAAGCAAAACCGAAAAAAGTTAAAACAAACAGAGAGAGGAATTACGCTTATTGCACTTATCTTAATGATAGTGATTGT
>CANQKB010000036.1 GCA_947624405.1 uncultured Clostridia bacterium | reverse complement strand
AAGCAAACTTAACATAATAATATTAGCAATATTTTTCGTCTGAAATCAAAAAAGTGGCACAAACGAAAAAATTCATACACAAAAAACTTGTAATTTTTGCATATTAGTTATATAATATACACAACTAAAAAGGAAAGGAACATAACACAGGCTATGGAAATACTAGAATTTGAAGAAGAAAATGAATACATAGAAAAGGTAAAAAAAATAAATAAAGAAAAAAAAAGAAAATATTATATACTAACAATGGGATGTATGTTAAATGAAAATGATTCTGAGAAAATTTGTGGAATGATAGAGCAGATGGGTTATGAAAAAACTGAAAATCAACTAGAAGCAGATTTGATTGTATTTAATACTTGCTGTGTTAGAGAAAATGCAGAAGATAAGCTTTTTGGAAAATTAGGCGAATTAAAAAAATACAAAAAAGAGACTGGATGTATAATAGCTATTGGTGGTTGTATGATGCAAGAAAAACATATACAAGAAAAGCTATATAAAAGTTATCCATATTTTGACATAATTTTTGGTACACATACAATAAATAAATTTCCAGAAGATTTATATAATGCAATTTCAAAGAATGAGAAAGTAAAAGATATACTTGATATAGATGGAAATATCTATGAAGGCATCCCAATAAAAAGAGAAGACAAAATCAGGGCTTCTGTTACAATAATGTATGGGTGTAATAATTTTTGTACGTATTGTATAGTTCCATATGTAAGAGGAAGGGAAAGAAGCAGAAATCCAGAGGATATTATAAAAGAAATAGAAAGTCTTGCAAAAGAAGGATACAAAGAGATTACACTTCTTGGACAAAATGTAAATTCATATGATGGTGGCAATGGGTATAAATTTTCTAATCTATTGAATGATGTGGATAAAATACAAGGGATAGAGCGTATAAGATTTATTTCACCACATCCAAAAGATTTTAAAGATGATGTTATTGAAGCAATAAAAAACAGTAAAAAAATTTGTAAAATTTTACATCTACCTTTGCAATCAGGAAGCACAAATGTGCTAAAAAAAATGAATAGAAAATATACAAAGGAAAGTTATCTTGAGCTTGCAGAAAAAATCAAAAAAGAAATTCCAGAGGTTGTTTTTTCAACAGATATAATAGTGGGATTTCCAGGAGAAACAGAAGAGGATTTTGAAGATACTCTTGATGTAGTAAGAAAAATAAAGTTTGAACAAATTTTTATGTTTATATATTCAAGAAGAGTAGGTACACCTGCTGACAAGATGGAAAATCAAATACCAGAAAATATAAAACATGAGAGATTTGATAAATTAAAAGAATTGGCAGATAGACAAACAGTTGAAAACAATGTAAAATACATTGGAGCTAAACAAAAGATAATAGTTGAAGGAAAGAGTAAAACAAATGAAAAAATGTTAACAGGAAGAACAGAAACCAACAAAGTTGTGGTTTTTGAGGGAGAAGATAAATTAATAAATAAAACAATTGAAGTTGAGATTTTTAAAGACCACGTGTGGTATTTAGAAGGAAGAGTAGTTTAAAATTCTAAAGTTGTGGCAGAAAGAAAGGAAGGAAGAAAATGGGGCAATATACACCAATGATGCAACATTATTTAGACATGAAAGAAAAATATAAAGATTGTATACTATTTTATCGCTTAGGAGACTTTTATGAAATGTTTTTTGAGGATGCAAAAACAGCTTCAAGAGAACTAGAGATAACGCTTACAGGTAAGGATTGTGGAATGGAAGAAAGAGCGCCAATGTGTGGTGTACCTTATCATGCAGCAAATATTTATACAGCAAAATTAATTGAAAAAGGATATAAAGTTGCAATATGTGAGCAATTAGAAGATCCTAAAAAAGCAAAAGGAATGGTAAAAAGAGATGTAGTAAGGATAATTACTCCAGGAACAGTTATTGAGGAAAATTTGCTTGAAGAAAAGAAGAATAACTATATAATGGCAATCTATAAACAGGGGATTTTTTTTGGTACAGCAGTTTGCGATGTTTCAACAGGTGATTTCTCAGCAACACAAATAAAAGAAACAAATAATTTTACAAAATTATTAGACGAAATTGCAAGATATTATCCAGCTGAAATTGTTGTAAATGAAATGATGTATGCATGTGATGAAGAAATAGAGAAGATACGAGATAGAATTGGATCATACATTTCTCATGAGAATGATGAAATGTTTAAAAATGATAAAACAGAATTAGAAACAAAATATAAAATAACAGATGAAAAGGGAGTAGAGCTTGAAAAAGTAGAGGGAAAGGATTTCGCAATTTCAGCAATTAATGGTCTACTTGCGTATATTAAAGAAACACAAAAAATGGAAATGGAGCATGTAAGCAGAATTAAAATATATAATACAACTAAATATATGGCTTTAGACATAAGTGCAAGACGTAATTTAGAGCTTACAGAAAGGATGAGAGATAAAAGTAAAAGAGGTACTCTTTTATGGGTATTGGATAAAACAGCTACATCAATGGGAGGAAGAATGCTCAGAAGATGGATAAATGACCCATTGGTAGATATAAATGAGATAAATGAAAGATTAGAGGCTGTAAAAGAATTAAAGGAAAATATGATATTAAGAGGAGATGCTATAGATGCATTAAAAAAGATTTTTGACATTGAAAGAATTGCTGGAAAGATTTCGTTTGGTAATGCAAATGCAAGGGATATGCTATCTCTTAAATCTTCTGTAAAAAATTTGCCAGAATTGAAGGCAATTTTATCAGGTACAAATTCAAAAATGTTAAAAGGTTTATATGAAGGTTTAGATGAACTAAAAGATATATATGAATTAATTGAAAAGTCAATAATTGAGGAACCACCAGTTACGATAACAGAGGGAAGTATTATAAAGAAAGGGTATAATGAAGAAGTAGATAGATTAAAAACTGCAAGTACAGAAGGAAAAACTTGGCTTATTAATCTTGAAACAAAGGAAAAGGAAGAAACTGGTATAAAGAATTTGAAAATATGCTATAGTAAAGTATATGGATATTATATAGAAATATCGAAATCAAATTTAAAATTTGTTCCAGAAAGATATGTTAGAAAACAAACATTGACAACAGGTGAAAGATTTATAACAGAAGAATTAAAAGAAATAGAAGAGGCAATTCTTGGTTCAGAGGGAAAATTAGTAGATTTGGAATATAAACTATTTATAGAAATAAGAGATAAGATTTCTAAAGAATTATCAAGAATACAAAAAACAGCAGAAATAGTTTCAATTATTGATGTACTTACAAATTTTGCAAATATTGCAGAATCTGCAAATTATGTTATGCCAGTGGTTGATAATAGTGGAGAAATAAAGATTGAAGATGGTAGACATCCTGTTATTGAAAAAATGATACATTCTGGAGAATTTGTGCCAAATGATACTTATCTAAATAAAGATAGTGATAGACTTTCTATAATTACAGGTCCTAATATGGCAGGAAAATCAACATATATGAGACAAGTTGCACTTATTACTTTAATGGCACAAATGGGGTCTTTTGTTCCAGCTAAATATGCAAAAATTGGAGTAGTTGATAAGATTTTTACAAGAGTTGGTGCATCTGATGACTTAAGTATGGGACAAAGTACATTTATGGTTGAAATGATGGAAGTTGCTAATATTTTAAAATGTGCCACTTCAAATAGCTTAGTTATTTTAGATGAGATTGGTAGAGGAACATCTACTTATGATGGACTTTCTATTGCGTGGGCTGTTGCAAATTTTATGGCAGATAAAGAAAAATGTGGTGCTAAAACTTTATTTGCAACACATTATCATGAACTCACAAAGCTTGAAGAGACACAGGAAGGGGTAAAAAATTATTCTGTTGCAGTTAAAGAAAAGGGAGAAGATATTATTTTTTTGAGGAAAATTGTAGAACGGAGGTACAGATGAAAGCTATGGCATACATGTAGCTAAGCTTGCAGGTGTACCAAAGGAAGTGCTTTCAAATGCAAGGAGTATTTTGAAAACTCTTGAGAGAAAGAGCTTGCTTGGAGAGAAGAAACTTGAGAAAGAGGAAAAAATGCAAAGTACAGGACAACTTGATATGTATAATTACAAGATAGCAAATGTTGCCCACGAACTTGATAAAATTAATGTAAATACACTTACTCCTATTGAGGCTTTGAATGTACTTGTGAAATTGAAAGAAGTGGCAACGTGATTTTTCGCATATATGTATATATTTGAATGAAAAATATAACTAAATTTTTTTGCACAAAAATTCCAGTGATTTTTTGAAACTACATTTTCAGCAATTTCAAAAAATCACTGGAATTTTGATTTTATTTTATCTATTATATATATCATAAAATTGATTTTTTACATACTTCTAAATTTAATCATCAATTATATAAAGAGCTGGTCTAAAAGATAAGTTAATTCCCCAATTAGTTTCACCATATAACCTTGAATAAGAGGCAATGTGGGACGGCTTGTCAAATTGTAGACTAGAAGAACCAACCGCAAATCTTTTAATATTGTCTGCTGCTAATTCCATTGTCCATTCAGCACAATTACCAGCAATATCATATATATTATTAGCCATATTTCTGTCGGTGGCTCCAGTAGTTAATAAATTTCCAGTATTCGCAGAACCAAAAGAACCAAATATTTGATTCCATGGAAGATATCGAGCCTCGATAGTAGTGTCATTTCGTATATACAAAGATTTAACGCCATTTCTTGTAATATCAAATACTGAACCATAAAAATTTCCCCATGACGAACTATCTGTATCTACATTGAAGTTAGCTTTTTTAAGAAAGTTTAGAATAGCCGTCCATTGTGAACCATAACATAAACAACTTTTTACTCCAACTGACTTTGTGTCGTACATATGTCTGCACAAATATACTGCTCCTTTTCCATTGTTTTCATTTAAACCTTCATCTGTGTAAATCATATCTTCTGAATAATCATCAATGCCATCTTCTTTTTTTCCCCAACCAACGTAATTATATGGATATTGGTCTCGTTTTATTACCATCGTTGTTGTACTATTTCCATTTTCCTGCCATCCTTTTCTTTCTGTTGTACTTCCGGCTTCATATCTGCCTATATAAAACCCTCCATATTTTTCTACACTTGCTTTCATATCGTCATATTCTTTCTTTTCAAAAGTAACAGTTTCATTTAGGTTTTCAGTTCTTAATGTTTCTGTTACTGGTATCCAAACAAATTGGTTTCCAGTTTCATCTTCTATTACTAATCCGTTATTTACTGCATTTTCACTTGGCGCTTCGTCTCCATTTCCCCAATTTGATGTAGATGTATTTACTGGCTTAAATCCTTTCGGTATCGTTGGATTTTGACTTTTTCCAATTTTTTCTCCATTTATTGTCTGTGTTTCAGTCATTATTTCATAACCATTTATTGCTTTTATTGTTTTTATTGCTCCGTTAAGAGTATTTTCCATTCCATTTAACATACTTACTTCATTACTTTGAGCTACTGCATAGTTTTCTGCTCCCTTCATTGCTGTATCGATAAATTGGTCTTGCACTAATGTACTTATTGTTACTGCTGCTAGTATTACTAAAACTATGATTGTTATTATTAATGCAACGAGTGTAATACCATTTTCTTGGTGTATTTTGTTTTCCTTTTGTTTCTTATTACTTTTTTCTTTCATTTGTTTCCTCCTTAAATTATTTTAATTAAAATTAAATGTATTTATATGTATTATGGATTACTTTTTAATATTAATGCACATTTTTATGGCTTTATTATAAATAAATTTTATGGGACATATGAGCCACCATGAATAGCATAATAATATCACAATGGGGCATACTTGTCAATGACTTATTTAGGAATTTCTAATAAAATATTACTAGGTGAAAAATTATGTTAAAAGAATATAGAGAAAGAATGAAGTTGTCGCAAGAAAAATTATCAGATTTAATAGGAATTGATAGAAAAACTATTTTTAGAATTGAAAATGATAGAAATATTCCTAAAATTGATACATACGCAAAAATTGTTGAAGCATTGAAGTTGAGTGATACTGAAATAGCTCAAGAGATAAAAGGTATTGCAAAAAAATATAAAGATGCTGTGTAAAATATAGTAAGTAAAAACAACTATTTTTCAGGCTTTTTAAAATTTGCTGAACTGTTATGTTACATTGAGTTTTATGTAATTTTCACATATATGCTTGTAATTTTTTGATATTCGTTATATAATTTATGGTAAATTAAAATCTTTCATTAAAAAATGAAAGATTTTAAAATATGTTAGAGCGTTTTTTAGCTAGAATGGAGGTTTTAAATGAACGTAACTAGAGAAGAATTATTACACATTGCAAAACTTGCAAATCTAACAATAAAGGAAGAAGAAATAGACAAATATTTGTTAAATCTAACAGATATATTAAATTTTGCAAATACAGTAAATGAAGCACCAGTAGATGATTTGAAAGAAACAATAGGAACAAACACAAATTATAATGTGTTTAGAAAAGATGAAATTGTAGAATTTGATAATAAAGAAGGCCTTTTGCAAAATGCACCTGAAAAGGAGCAAAATATGTTTAAAATTCCAAAAGTTATCTAGAAGTTAGAGGTTAGAGATTAGAGCTTAGGAAGGGCTACGAAGGAAGAACCCAAAAATCTAATACACTAATACGCTAATACACTATATGGCATAGAAAGGAGAATAAGGAAATGGAAGATTTAACAAGTCTTACAGTTCATGAATTGAAAGAAAAGTTAGACAAAAAAGAAATAACATCTGAAGAAATCACAAAAGCATATGTTAATAGAATAAATGAAAAAGAAAAAGATGTACAAGCTTTTGTAACATTGCTTACAGATGAAGCAATTACAAAAGCAAAAGAAATAGATGAAAAAAGAAAAACACAAAATCTTGGCGAATATGCAGGTATTCCAATTGGAATAAAGGATAACATGTGCACAAAAAATATAAAAACAACATGTTCATCAAAAATGCTAGAAAATTTTATTTCACCATATGATGGAACAGTAGTAAATAAAGTAATAAATGAAGAAAATATGATAGATCTAGGTAAACTTAACATGGATGAATTTGCTATGGGAAGCTCAACAGAAACATCATATTTTAAAAAGACAAAAAATCCATGGGATTTAACACGTGTACCGGGAGGTTCATCAGGAGGCTCTGCAGCAGCAGTTTCTGCTAATATGGTTCCATGGGCTTTAGGTTCAGATACAGGAGGAAGTATCCGTCAGCCATCTGCACTTTGCCGGAGTAGTTGGGCTTAAACCAACATATGGTTTAGTTTCAAGATATGGTTTAGTTGCTTTTGCATCTTCACTTGATCAAATTGGTCCTATTGCTAAAGATGTAGAAGATACAGCAACTCTTTTAGGAATAATTGCAGGACATGATCCAAAAGATTCCACATCATTAGATATTCCTAAAAAGGATTATACCAAAAATTTAAAAAAAGATATAAAAGGCATGAAGATAGGCGTACCAAAAGAGTTTTTTGGTGATGGTATCAATGAAGAAGTAAAGTCCTCTTTGTTAAAAGCAATAGAAGTATATAAAGAATTAGGAGTAGAAATTGAAGAATTTTCACTAGATATTGCAAAATATGCACTTGCAACATACTATATTATTGCGTGTGCAGAGGCAAGTTCAAATTTAGGTAGATTCGATGGTATAAGATACGGATATAGAACAGAAAATTTCACAAATCTAAAAGAATTATTTAGAAATTCAAGAAGTGAAGGATTTGGTGCAGAGGTTAAAAGAAGAATTATCCTTGGAACATATGTATTAAGCTCTGGATATTATGATGCATATTATAAAAAAGCTCAAAAAGTAAGGACACTTGTACAAAATGAATTTACTAAAGGTTTTGAAAAATATGATGTAATTCTTACACCTACATCACCAATTACAGCCTTTAAAATTGGGGAAAAGTCAAATAATCCATTAGAGATGTATTTATCAGATATATGCACAGTATCTGTAAATATAGCTGGTCTTCCACGGATTATCTATGCCATCTGGACTAAATAAAGAAGGATTGCCAATAGGTATGCAACTTATAGGTAACCACTTTGAAGAGGAAAAATTACTAAATATAGCATATGCTTATGAGCAAAAAACTAAATTTAGAGAAAAATATAAACCAACATTCAAAGGAGGTAACAAATAATGGCAAGAGAAGATTATGAAGTTGTTATTGGACTTGAGGTGCATGCAGAATTATCTACAAAAACAAAGATATTCTGTAATTGCAAAACAGAATTTGGAGGGGAACCAAATACACATTGTTGCCCAGTTTGTATGGCAATGCCAGGTGCTTTACCAGTATTAAATGAAAAGGTTGTAGAATATGCAGTAAAAGCAGGGTTAGCTACAAATTGTGAAATTGCAAGAGATAGCAAAAATGATAGAAAAAACTATTTTTATCCGGATCTTCCAAAGTCATATCAAATATCACAATTTGATAAACCACTTTGTGAACATGGATATGTAGAGATTGAAACAAATGAAGGTACGAAAAAAATAGGGCTTACAAGAATTCATATAGAGGAAGATGCAGGAAAGCTTAATCATGATGATTTTGGAAGAGGAAGTTTGGTGGATTTAAATAGAGCAGGTGTGCCACTAATTGAAATTGTATCAGAGCCAGATATACGTTCAGTTGAAGAAACTGATATATATTTGAAAAAGTTAAAATCTATTCTTGAATACATTGAAGTTTCTGATTGCAAAATGCAAGAAGGATCACTTAGGGCAGATGTTAATATTTCTATTAGAAAAAAGGGAGCAAAAGAATATGGAACAAGAACAGAAATGAAGAATATGAACTCATTTAAGTCTATCACAAGAGCTCTTGAATATGAGATAGAAAGACAGATTGATGTAGTTGAAAATGGTGGTAAGATAGAGCAGGAAACATTAAGATGGGATGAGGTATCAGGCAAGACTTTCCCAATGAGAGATAAAGAAGATGCACAAGATTATAGATATTTCCCAGATCCAGATTTGGTTTGCATTAAACTTTCAGATGAGTATATTGAAAATATTAAAAATAATTTACCAGAACTACCTGAGAGTAGGAAAGAAAGATATTTGAAAGATTACAAACTTACAGAGAAGGATGCAAATAAAATTACAGCTTCAAAACATTTATCTGATTTTTTTGAAAAGGCAACTAATATTTCAAATAATCCAAAAGCAGTTTGTAATTGGCTTTTATCAGATATTGCAAGGATATTAAATGAAAAGGAAATTGAACCTGATGAGATACCATTTAAACCAGAAGACCTTGCAGAATTAATTGGACTTATCGAGGAAGGTACTATTAGCTCTAAGATTGCCAAAGATGTTTTAGAGAAGATGTTTGAAACTGCAGAAAAACCAGAAAAGATTATTAAAGATAATGGTTGGATACAAATTTCAGATGAGGGAGAAATAAGGAAAATTGTAGAGAAGATTGTAGATGCTAATCCTCAATCTATTGCAGATTTTAAAGCTGGTAAAGAAAAGGCTCTTGGCTTCTTGGTAGGACAGGCTATGAAGGAGACTAAAGGAAAAGCAAATCCTCAAATGCTAAATACAATGTTTAGAGAAGAAATATCAAAGAAATAAATGTATAAATTTTTTCATTTTGCTAACAATAACAAAATGAAAAATGATTTACTGAAAAAATTTATAATAGGAACAATAGCTGGACTAGTTACTGGTCTCTTTGGCTCAGGGGGACGGAATGATACTTGTGCCAGCTTTCACTTTTATATTACACCTAAGTGAAAAGGAAGCAAGGGCGACATCTGTATTTTGCATACTTCCTATGGTTTGTGCAAGCTCTATATTTTATTTCAATTCTTCATATATAGAGATAGGTACATCGGTTTTATGTGCCGTACGGAGGAGTAATTGGAGGATTTATTGGTGCAAAACTTTTGCAAAAACTTTCTGATAAATATTTAAAAATATTTTTTATATTTTTCTTAATTTATGTTGCACTTAGATTAATTATGGAAGGAATGGGAAAATAATGCAAAATGTTTTGATAGGAACAATATCTGGGATTGTATCTGCAATGGGAATGGGTGGAGGCACAATACTTATTTTATGTTTGTCGTTATTTCTAGGGAAGGATCAACATGTCGCACAAGGAGCAAACTTAGTGTTTTTTGTACCTACTTCAATTATTTCTATTTTTATGAATATAAAGCATAAATTAGTAAAATGGAAAACAGGACTATGGGTTTCTGCCTTTGGTGTAGCGAGTGCATTAATTGGAGCAAAAATTTCTGTTGCACTTGATACTAATAGGCTTAAATTGTATTTTGGAATTTTTTTACTTTTTATTGCAGGAATAGAAATTATTACTTTTTTTAAAAAGAAAACATAAAATAAGTATATTAATTTTTAAAAAAAGAAATAATAGAATATATGAATATATTTTTAGGAGGTAATAGGTATGAAATTTGTTAAAGGTATGATGGTTGGAATGGCTGCATCTGCTGGAATAGCTATGATGTGCATGGAGACTAATGGAAAACGCAAACTTATGAGAAAAGGAAAACAAATAGCTAAAAAAATGGGAATAATGTAAGACAAAATGTTACAGTTCACAGCCCATTTTCGCTAAGCTACCTGAGGAAATGATTTTAAAAATGCGTCGTTGCGTTCTCCAAGGCGTTTAAGTTATTTTGGGCTGTTAAATGATAAATACGAATTTGAAAATGTGCAAGCAAAAAAATGCATAGGTCGAACTCACTTCGATTTTTAAAACATTCCTCCACGCTTAGCTAGTTAGGGGGCGAACAGTAACGAAAAAATCAGTGTATATTGCAAAAAAATCTAATAAAGCCTTGTGCTTTTTAGATTTTTTTTATATAATTCTTGTATAATAATGGAAAGGAAAAGAGAAATGGTAGAAAATAAATATAAAATGACACAAGAACAAAATATTTTTTTTGCTAAAAGAAATATTATAGATAGCATATGGAAAAGTGCAAATTTAGAAGGGATAGCGGTTACATTCCCAGAAACACAGGTTATATATGAAGGTGGGAATGTACCACGATTAAGATTAGATGAAATTGTAACTATTAATAATCTTAAACATGCATGGTTGTATATTTTGTCTACTATTAATGACAATTTGCAAATTAATTACATATCTAGTATACATAGTTTAGTTGGTAGTAATTTGGTTGATGAAGCAGGAAAGATGAGAGTATATGATGTTAGCATGGCTGGAACTAATTGGAGACCAGAGCTTCCAACAAAGGAAAAGCTAGAAGAAGTAATAGAAGAATATGAAAAAAACATATCTACAGATAGCATTTTAATATTAATGTGTAAATTAATGAAAATGCAATTTTTTAATGATGGAAATAAGAGAACAGCAATGCTTGTTGCTAATCATGAATTAATAAAAAAGGGATTTGGTATAATTTCAGTAAGTGAAAATAATAAAATTGAGTTTGGCGAAAAACTCATAAAATATTATGAAAATGAAGTAATGTTAGAGAAATTAAAACAATTTTTGTATGAAAATTGTTTAGATGGAATTAGATAATTATTGATATAAAATATAAATTGTGTTAAAATAACTAGCGGAGGATGAAGTGTATGGAATATTTTAGTAAAGAAATAAAAGATGTAGAAAAAGATCTAGAAACCAACATTGATACCGGATTAGATAGTAATAAAATACAAGAAAAAAGAGAAAAATATGGAAGCAATGAATTAGAAGGAAAGAAAAAAGAAAGTCTTTTTGTTAAATTTTTAAATCAATTTAAAGATTTTATGATAATTGTTTTACTCATTGCGGCTGCAATTTCTGCATATATAGGTGTAAAAGAAGGAGAAGGATTTACTGATTCTATCATTATTTTAATTGTAGTTGTTATGAATGCTATAATAGGAGTTGTGCAAGAAAGCAGAGCAGAGAAGTCATTAGAAGCATTGCAAAAAATGAGTGCACACGTTTGTAAAGTTGTAAGAAATGGAAATTTACAGGTAGTTCCAGCAAAAGATGTTGTACCAGGAGATATTGTAGTATTAGAAACAGGAGATTATGTGCCAGCTGATTTAAGACTTATAGAGGCTGTAAATTTAAAAATACAAGAATCAGCACTTACACGGTGAGTCTGTTCCAGTAGAAAAAAATACAAGTGCAATATTAGATAAAGAAACAGGTATAGGAGATAGAACAAATATGGCTTTTTCTTCTAGTATGGTAACATATGGAAGAGGAAAAGGAATTGTTACAGCAATAGGAATGAATACAGAAGTTGGTAAGATTGCTAATATGATAAATGAAGTTCAAGAGCATGAGACACCTCTCCAACAAAAATTAAACAGCTTAGGCAAAACTTTGGGATTAGCGTGTATTGTAATATGTGTGGTAATATTTTTAATAGGTATTGCAAATAAAAGAGATGCTGTGGATATGTTTATGACAGCGGTAAGCCTTGCTGTTGCTGCAATCCCAGAAGGACTTGTGGCAGTTTCAACAATAGTTTTGGCTATAGGTATGCAAAGAATGGCGAAGAAAAATGCTATAGTAAAACATCTACCTGCGGTTGAAACTCTTGGAAGTAGTACTGTTATATGTTCAGATAAAACAGGAACTTTAACACAAAATAAAATGACGGTAAAAAAATTATTTTACAATTATAATGTATATGTTACAGAAGACGCTGATAAAAGTGAATTACTAAAAAAATTAGTTTATGCAAATATGCTTTGCAATGATACAAAAATAACAGGAGATGGAGAATTAAATGGAGACCCAACAGAAACAGCATTAACAGCGATGGCATTTACTTTACATTTTCCACTAAATATTTTAGATGAAAATCCAAGAATCAAAGAAATACCATTTGATTCAGATAGAAAATTAATGACAACAGTAAATAAATGTGATGGACAATATGTAGTTTATACAAAAGGTGGAGTGGACGAGCTACTTGCAAGATGTGTATCATATGAAACAGACGAAGGTATAAAAAATGATTTAGATGAATATAAAAAGGAAATATACAAGAATAATGAAGAAATGGCAAAAAGTGCTTTAAGAGTTTTAGCATGTGCATACAAGGTATTAGATCATGAGCCAAGTGATGAAGAAATGAAAAATATCGAAAGTGGATTGATATTTATAGGAATGTGTGGAATGATAGATCCACCAAGACCAGAAGTTAAAGTTGCAGTTCAAAAATGCAAAAATGCAGGAATAAAAACAGTTATGATTACGGGTGACCACAAAATTACAGCAATGGCTATAGCAAGAGAACTAGGAATACTTGAAAATGATAGTGAAGCTTTAACAGGAAAAGAACTTGAGAATATGTCTCAAGAAGAACTTACAAAAAATATAAGAAATTATAGTGTATATGCTAGAGTTTCTCCAGAACATAAGGTAAGAATAGTTAATGCATGGAAAGATAATGGAGAAATTGTTGCAATGACTGGTGATGGTGTTAATGACGCACCTGCACTTAAGACTGCAGATATTGGATGTGCTATGGGAATGGTTGGTACAGATGTGGCAAAAGAAGCGGCAGATGTAATTTTAACTGATGATAATTTTGCAACTATTGAAACGGCTGTGGAAGAAGGAAGAAGAATATATGATAATATATTAAAAGTTATACAATTTTTATTATCAAGTAATATTGGAGAAGTTGTAGTATTGTTCTTTGCAGTAATGCTTGCACCATTGTTTGCAAAATGGTTTGGATTAGCAGGTGGAGCAGAAATTGTACCA
>CANQKB010000035.1 GCA_947624405.1 uncultured Clostridia bacterium | reverse complement strand
AAAGCAAACTTAACATAATAATATTAGCAATATTTTTCGTCTGAAATCAAAAAAGTGGCACAAACGAAAAAATTCATGAACAAATTTATTGAAAAAAAATAAAAAAAATGATATACTTTACAAAATTATATTAGAAAAAAGGAGGTGTATTTATTGCAAATAAAAATTGATAGAGGAACTAATCAGATAGGAGGTTGTATTACTGAAATAGAATCAAATAAAGGAACTAAAATAATTATAGATATTGGTGCTAATTTACCAGATTCAGAAGGTAGAAAAAAACCAGAAATTGAATTAGAAGGTTTGACAAAAGGAGTTCCAAATTATAAAGCAATATTTATAACTCATTATCATGGAGATCATATAGGATTATATAATAAAATATTACCTGATATACCAATTTATATTGGAGAAATTTCAAAAGAAATTTATAATATAGTGCAAACTAGACTTAGTAAAGCTAATCTTGTGGAAGAAGAAGATTTAAAAAGAATATCAAAATTTAGAACTTTTAATATTAAAGATAAAATAATAATCGATGATATAAAAATTAATCCTATTGCTGTTGACCATTCAGCTTTTGATAGCTATATGTTTTTAATTGAAGTTGATGAAAAAAAAGTTTTACATACAGGAGATTTTAGAATACATGGACAAAGAGGCAAAGCAGTTTTAGAAGCAGTTAAAAAATATGTAGGAAAAGTGGATTGCTTAATTTGTGAAGGAACAACATTAACGAGAGATAACAGTAAAATATTAACAGAATTCGAGTTACAAAAAAAGGCTGAAAAAATTTTTAATGAAAATAAATATAATTTTGTATTATGCAGTAGTACCAATATAGATAGAATAGCAGCTATTCACAAAGCAACATTAAAAAGTCACAAAATGTTTATTTGTGACGACTACCAATTTGAAATTTTAGAATATATTAATACAGTTTCAAGAAGTAACTTATATAAATTTAATGATCCTAACAACATTAAGGAGACCAAAGTTTATTGCTATGCACCTAATATGTTAGAAAAAATGAAAAAATATGGTTTTGTAATGTTAGTAAGAGCAAATGCAAAATTTGCAAAATTCTTAAACATGTTTGAAAATAATGCTTTTATATATTCTGAATGGCAAGGATATTTGAAAGGATTAAATGAAGATTATAAAAGAATCCAAGATTTCGTCCCTAAAAAATATATCAATTTACACACAAGTGGACATGCAACTCCAGAAGCAATTAAAGAAGTTATTAATATTACTAATCCAAAATATGTAATACCTATACATACAGAAGATAAAGAAAAAATTAAAGAATTAACTAATAAAGCAGTTATATTAGAAGATGGAGAAGAATTTATAGTAAAATAAGGAGAAATTGAATATGGAAGAAAAGAAATATAAAAAAATAAGTGATATACCACATTCTAAATATGTTGAAATAGAAGAGAATAAAGATACTGTAAAAATAGTAATAAAAAAACCCACCGAAAATATGCAAACAGATATGGCAAATTTTGAAGCTTTAGCTATTATGTATAAGTGTATAAATCCAAGTATAAATGTTATTATAGAATATACTAAATACGAAAAATGGGATGCACGTTTTGGTGATTTATCTTTGGAAAGTAGTATTTATTCAAGATTTTTATATAGGCTAATTAAATTTAAAGAAGCTTTTCCAAATTGGGTAAAAATATCTAATAATAATATAGTTGAAATTAATTTTTTTGAGCAATTATTAAATGAAGCATTTATCAATAAAAAACTTAGTAATAATGTTCCAGAATCTAAAGCAGGATTTAATCCCAATAAAGGAGAGGAACATCAAATAGAAAATAAATTAGCAAGGACAGAAAAAGGAAATAAATATTTAAAAAAACTATATCATACATTATATCCAAATAGTGAATTATTATTTGCATATAATCAATTACCTAATGGATTATTCAATGTAGGATATAACGAAAAAGTAAGCGAATCAAAACGTGTCTTTACAACTGGAATGTATGATATATGGGGAATTGATACACTAGGGAATCTTTGTATATTTGAATTAAAAAAGAATAAGGAAAATAGCCATTTAGGAGTTATATCAGAATTATTTTTCTATGCTGTATATGCTAACGAAATACTATGCAACAAAGATTTAATACATATAAAAAATAATGACAATTGTAGAGGATATGAAAAATTATATGACTATGTTCAAAGTGAAAAAATAAAAGGAATTAATGCTATATTTCTTTTAGGACAAGATATATACCATGTTATAAAAGAGTGGCAAAAAGAATTAAAAATGCTTTTAGATACGAATAAATTTGGAATTAATTTTGATTTCTTAATTTATGATATTAATGAAGTAGAAAAGATAGACTGTCATGAAATTGCAAATTAAAAATTAATATTATTACAATTATTAACAAGGAGAAAAATATGAAAAATGCAATAACTTATGAACAAGTTGAACAAAGAATAAAAAATAAATCAATAGAAGAATGGACTAAGGACGATGTATTTGATAGATATGTTGGTTATGGAAGTCCAGAAGAAATAGAAAATTCAGCAGTACAAAAGCTTTTTATAAAGTATGAATTGTATGAAGAATTAATTAATTTAGTAAATAATGTTATTACAGATAAAGAAGTCGTAGATAAATTATTAAACAGCAACATATTTAATAAAAAAAAAATTCAAAAAATAAAAGGAAAAATAATTGATATACAAATTTCAAATATAGAAGATAGTGATATAGATGAGTTAAAACAAGTTTCAATTATATTTAAAAAAGAAAATAATATAGAGCAACTAACAATAAAAGATTTTTGTTTTACAGCAGAAATAGATAATTATTTACAAGATAAAAATAAGTATAAAAATAAAATGATAATAGCCATAATTGAAGAAGAAAAAAATGAACTAAATTTAAAATGCTTTTGTAATATAATAGAATAAAATAAAGTTTGAGGATAGAAAAAACAAATATCATTCTGAAAAAGAATGATATTTGTTTTTATCTGTTATATAAGTTCGAACAAATTTGTTATTGGTGCGCCATAGAGGAGTCGAACCTCCGACCATTTGATTAAGAGTCAACTGCTCTACCAACTGAGCTAATGGCGCATATAAATATATCAACCTTATCTATTGTAATACAAATTTCCATAAATGTCAAGAAATTTACATTTTAAAATTTCGGATATTTTAATGCTACTTAAAAATATAACAAATATGATTCAAGTAAATAAAGTAAATACTTTCATATGAAATTATATAAATCAAGATTATTCAGAAAATGTTTTTTCATTATTCCAAAAACTTATTGCATAACTTACAAATAAAATGGGAAAGATGAAAACAAAGGAAGGAATAAAATTGAAGAAATATAATAAATATGAAAAAAAAGAAAAAAAGGAAAATGTATTCACATGGTTCATATGGGAAACTATCTTCATATTTGCAATAGCCACGGCAACAATAGTGCTATATGATATGTACATAAACATAGATGTAAAGCCATATCAAACATATACTGCAGAAAAAGTAGCAGAAGAAGTAGTAATAGATCCAGAAACAAACGAAACAAGTGAAATGTTAGAAAATGTATCAAAAAGTGTAGTTGGAATATCAAAAATAACAACAAATGATACAGGAATATTCAGTATAAACTCAGAAAAAATGTTATCATTAGGAAGTGGAATAATAGTATCTGAAGATGGATACATTCTTACAAATGAACATGTAAGTGGAGCTAAATATAGCAAATGCTATATTTCAATAGAAGGAGATTCAAAAGAATACCAAGGAACAGTCATGTGGTCAGACAGTGATATAGATTTAAGCATAGTAAAAATTGAAAGATTAGGATTAACGCCAATAAAGCTTGGAGATTCAGAAAGTATAAAAATAGGAAATATAGTTTATGCAATAGGAAATCCAATAGGATTAGAATTTGAAAGAACAGTAACATCAGGAATAATAAGTGCAGTAAATAGAACAATAAAACTAAAAGAGGATGAAAATTACTCATATATGGAAGACTTAATACAAACTGATGCTACAATAAATAGTGGAAATAGTGGAGGACCGTTAATAAACTCCTCTGGGCAAGTAATAGGAATAAACACAGTAAAAATAGAAGAAGCAGAAGGAATAGGATTTTCAATACCAATAAATATAGTAAAGCCAATAATAGAAAAAATAAAGAAAGATGATAATTTTACAGAAGCATCACTAGGAATCTATGCATATGATAAAGAAGTAATACAGTATTTAGATGAAGATTTAGAATTTAATTCAGGCATATATGTTGTATCAGTAAAAAAAGACACAGAAACATATAAAAAAGGAATACTAAAAGGAGATATAATAACAATGATAGATGATGTAGAAATAAATAAAGTAACAGACCTCAGAAAATATATTTATACAAAAAATGTAGGAGACATAGTGAGACTAACAATAACAAGAAATAGAAAAACATTTGGAGTAGAAGTAAAACTACGGTAAAAAAATACAATAAAAGAGATTACCCAAAAAGGTAATCTCAAAAAATTAATTTAAACCATATAAATTACTCTCAATACAAAGCCTTGCTCTAACAACAGACTTTTCATCAGCATGAAGAGAATTTTCTAAAAACTCAGGATGATCAATCAAAAACTGTCTCATAGTCTCATCAGGAGCCTCATAGAACTTATTAAGCATTTCACATTGCTCATTAGTAATAATACCCATATTCAAAGCCTTTTTAAACATATCAGGTTCAATAGCAAGTAAAGCATGAGCATTAATTCCAAGAGAATTAAGTCTATCATTTCCACCTTGTTTCCTATCAACAACAACGACACTCCAAACAATTTCAGCACCAAGAGATTGAATAGCAGGAATCCAAGCACGTACATAACTTGAAGCTTCAGTTACTAAATCAGCTATATGTAAAACCTTTTTTCCCTCTAAATTCTTAGAAGAAACGACATTTGTAAAATCAGGAGAACTAATAGTGCAAGATAAATCCTTAAAAATAGTTATAAAAGGTTTCTTTAAAAGATAGGCAACAATGTTTGCAAAAAACCAATCCCTTCTTTCTCCACCAGAAACGTAGTCAATTTCATCAACATTTATGTTATTTTTTACATAAGCAACAAGCTCATCAATAACCTCTTTATAAATGTGATTAGAATTATATTGAGCCAAACATTTATCAAGTACTTTTTTAGAAATTTCTAATTTATGCTCTTTTTCAATATCAATAAAACTTAAAAGATCCACAGCACTTTCTTCACTTCCGTAAAGAAAATGAGTATTAATAAAATATGGACCTATTTTTCCTGAAGTATACCAAAAAGGTTTGTTATTAGGGCAAACCTTAAACGCATTTGTTTCAAACAAATATGAGATTAAATTACTCATACGGGCATTACCTCCTATCTATATTCTATATAATAATACCTAAAAAAAAGCATAAAGTCAAGGAAAAATACAAAAAAACACAAAGCAGACTTGAAAAATTTACAAAAAAATGGTATTATTAAATAGCTGTGTTGTACATAAAAATAAAACATAGCATTAAAAATAAATAAGGAGGATTCAAATGGCAAGTATATTGTTAAAAAATGGAACAATATTAGACTATGCAAGTAGCACGAATGAAAAAATGGACTTAAAAATAGAAAACGGAAAAATAGTGAAAATAGAAAAAAATATAAAAGAAACAGCAGACAGAGAAATTGACTGTACAGGATTATATATAATGCCAGGAATGATAGATATGCACTGTCATTTAAGAGAGCCAGGATTTGAATACAAAGAAACGATAGAAACAGGAGCAAAAAGTGCAGTAAAAGGAGGATTTACAACGATTTGTCCAATGCCTAATACAAAACCTACACCAGATAATGTAGAAACATTAGAATGGATAATAAGAAAAGGAAAAGAAGTAAATCTATGTAATATATTTCCATTTGCAAGTGTAACAAAAGGGGAAAAAGGAGAAGAACTTGTCAACTTTGAAGAACTAAAAAAAGCAGGAGCAATAGCATTTTCAGATGATGGAATGCCAGTTGAAAATGCAAGAATGATAAGAGAAGCAATGTTCGAAGCAAATGAAATAGGAAGTTTCATATCAGAACATTGTGAAGAAAAATCAGTATCAGCAGGAGCTATAAATGCTGGAAAAGTAGCAGAAGAACTTGGAGTAGAAGGAGTACTTCCAGAAGCAGAAGAAATAATGGCATCAAGAGATATTGTTATAGCAGAAACAAACAATTTACATACACATATATGTCATATAAGTACTGAAACATCAGTTAATATGATTAGATCGGCAAAAAAAAGAAATGTAAAAGTTTCATGTGAAACATGTCCACATTATTACTTCTTTACAGAAGAAGAAGTAAAGATAAGTGGAACAAATGCAAAAATGAATCCACCACTTAGAAAAGAAATAGATAGACAAGCAATAATAAAAGGACTAAAAGATGGTACAATAGATGCAATAATTACAGATCACGCACCACACTCAGCAGAAGAAAAAGAAAAAGATTTAAGTCATGCCCCAAACGGAATAATAGGTTTTGAAACAGCATTATCAGCTACAATTACAGAATTAATAGACAAAGACCACTTAACATATTTAGATATGGTAAGATTAATGTCATATAATCCGGCAAAACTATTAGGATTAAAGGAAAGAGGCGAAATAAAAGAAAATGCAATTGCAGATTTAACAATCTTTAATCCTGAAAAAGAATATACATACACAAAAGAAATGATAGTATCAAAATCAAAAAATACACCATTCATTGGAAAAAAACTAAAAGGAGAAGTTGTTTATACAATTGTATCAGGTGAAGTAAAATTTGAAAAAAATTAAATTCAAATAAAAATAGGTTGCAATTTGAAATAACGGAAAAAGGTTGAAAAAAAGCATGTTGATACACTAAAATTTGTAGAAGAATCAACAACTTATACGTTTATTGGTATACAAATCTTTTTCAACCTTGATTTGAACCTTGGAAAGGAAAGAGAGCAAAAATGGAAAACGCAATAGACCAACTAATAGAAAAAATAATTGAAAAAGATAATCCAACAGTAATGGGATTAGATCCAAGATATGATATAATACCAGAATGTATAAAATCAAAATATGGTACAAGCTTAGAGGACATATCAAAAGCAATTGTAGAATTTAATAAAGCATTAATAGACGAAACTTGTGATATAGTGCCAGCAGTAAAACCACAAATTGCTTTTTATGAAATGTTTGGAGTACCAGGAATGAAAGCATTTGAAGAAACATGTAGATATGCAAAACAAAAAGGAATGATAGTAATTGCAGATATGAAAAGAGGAGATATAGGAACAACAGCAGCAGCATATTCAAATGCAGCAATAGGAAAAACAACAATAGGTGAAATAAAACAAAGCATATTTGATGTAGACTTTGTAACAGTAAACCCATACCTTGGAACAGATGGAATACAACCCTTTGTAGAAGACTGTAAAAAATATGGTAAAGGAATATTTGTACTTGTAAAAACATCAAATAAATCATCAGGAGAATTACAAGATTTAGTAACAGAAGATGGAGAAAAAATATACATAAAAGTTGCAAAACTCGTAAATGAATGGGGAAAAGACTTAATAGGCAAACATGGATACAGTAGTATTTCATCAGTAGTAGGTGCAACATATCCACATGAACTTCAAATATTAAGAAAAGAAATGCCACATGCATTTTTCCTAATACCAGGTTATGGAGCACAAGGAGGAAAAGCAGAAGATATAGCACTTGGATTTGATGAAAATGGAATTGGAGGAATAGTAAATGCTTCAAGGAGTTTAATGTGTGCATATAAATCAGAAAAATGGAAAGAAAAATACACAGAAAAAGAATTTGCAAAAGCAACAAGAGCAGAAGCAATAAGAATGAAGGAAGAATTAAATACAAGTTTAAAAGGAGGAAAATAAATGCCAGTACATACTAAATGTAAATTAGTAAAAACTGAAAAATTGAAAGACGACATTTTTAAATTTTCAATAGAAGCAAAAGAAATTGCAAAAATTTCAAAACCAGGACAATTTATTGAAATAAGAGTAACAGAAGGTGTTGATCCATTACTTAGAAGACCTATTAGCATCCATAATATAGAAGGAGATATCATAGAATTTGTATTTCAAGTAAAGAAAAAAGGCACAACAATACTAAGTCAAAAACAAGAAGGAGATATTATAGATATAATAGGACCTTTAGGAGAAGGAATATTCAAATTTGAAGATAAGAAAAATATAGCAATAATAGGGGGAGGAATAGGAATATTTCCTCTATATGAACTTGCAAAACAAGCAAAAAATAATGCAAAAATTAATATGTACTTAGGATTCAGGAATAAAGAATTAGTAATCTTAGAAGAAGAATACAAAAAAATATCAGATAAATTCGTACTTACAACAGATGATGGAACATACGGAGAAAAAGGATTTGCAATAAATTTCTTAAAAGAAGATATAGAAAAAGAAAAAATAGATGCAATATATGCATGTGGACCACTTCCAATGTTAAAAGCAGTGCAAGAACTTAGCAAAGAAAAAAATATACCATGTCAAATATCATTAGAAGAAAAAATGGCATGTGGAATTGGAGTGTGTCTTGGCTGTGCAGTAAGAAAAAATGAAGAACCTTCTCAATATTTTTATGTTTGCAAAAATGGACCAGTATTTGATGCAAATTTAGTAAAAATATAGGAGGTAAATAAATGATATTAAAACAAGAAAAAACTCCAGTAGTATATGGAAATTATTGGACAAAAGAAGATATAGAAGAATGTAAAAAACAAAATAAACTACTAAGAGTTGCGGTTGCAATTCCAGGAGGGGAAACAAATAACGAATGTAATATGAACTGTATATTTTGTTTTACAGGTTGTGGAACAAGATATAGAGAGAAAAAGAATGTAACAAATGAAATTGTAAGAAAATTTCTAGCAGAAGCATCTAAATATGCATATAAGCCAGAATTAATGAATTATTACTTTGTAAGTGAAGGAGAACCAACACTAAATAAAGAATTAGTTAATATTTTAGAAGAAACTAGTAAATTAGGTGGAACGATGACGATATTCACTAATTTATATGATATAACAGATGAACAAATACAAGCATTTAAAAGAATAAAGAATCTATTTGTATGTGGTAAATTGTATGGTATGAAACCAGAAACAAATGATTATCTAACGAATACAAAAGGATCTTATAACAAAATGATGAATAACATCCAAAAATTAAAAGAAAATGGATTAGCACAAGAAAGAAGATTAGGAATCCAATGTGTAGTAAATTCATACAATTATGATGAAGTATTTGACATTTTTAAATGGGCAAGAAAAAATGAAATAGTACCACATATTATGATGTATAGAAAGCAAGGTTTAGGAGAGAAATTTCCAGAACTAGCTATTTCACAAGAAAAATTATTAAATTTATATAAAAAATGTGCTGAATTTGACAAAAAAGAATTAAATGTAGAATGGAAAGCAAAACTCCCATTGCTAGTAATAGGAGATTGTAGTGTACCAGGAGTAAATTTATACCTAACAACAAATGGAGATATTACAGTTTGTGCAGGAGACACTAGAAAATATGGAAACTATTTTGAAACATCAATAGAAGAAGCAATGAAGTCAGAATTATATCAAGATGTAAAAAACAATTACAAAAAATGCCCATGGGTAGAAATATAAGGAGATGAATGTATATGAATACAGAAATAAATTTGGCAGGAATAAAAATGAAAAATCCTGTAACTGTAGCATCAGGAACATTTGGATATGGAAGAGAATATAGTGAATTTTTTGATTTAAGCAAATTAGGTGCAGTCATAACAAAAGGAATATCATATATGCCTAAATACGGAAATAAACCACCAAGAGTATGTGAAACAACAGCAGGAATGATGAATGCAATAGGACTAGAAAATCCAGGAGTAGAACATTTCATAGATAATGACTTGCCATTCTTAAAAAAATTTGATACAGCAATAATTGTAAATGCATTTGGTGGTGTTGGAGGAACAGTACAAGACTATGTAAATGTATGTGAAGTTTTAAACAAATTAGACATTGATGGAGTTGAATTAAATCTATCATGTCCAAATGTATGTGCTGGTTGTATGGCTTTTGGTACAACATATGAAGGAGTAAAAGAAATTACGACTGCATGTAGGAAAGTATTAACAGACAAACCATTGATAATAAAATTAACACCAAATGTAACAGATATAACAATACCAGCAAAAGCTGCAGAAGAAGCAGGAGCAGATGCTGTATCATTAATAAATACATTTACAGCAATGGCAATAGATATAGAAACCAAAAGACCAAAACTAGGAAATAATACTGGAGGACTATCAGGACCTGCAATAAAACCAATAGCAGTAAGAATGGTATATCAAGTTGCACAAGCAGTAAAAATACCAATATTGGGACTTGGAGGAATCACAACAGGAGAAGATGTAATAGAATTTATGCTAGCAGGAGCAACAGCAATATCAATAGGAACAGGCAACTTCCTTGAACCAGAAACATCAATAAAAGCAATAGAAGGTATAGAACAATATATGAAAAGACATAATATAGAAGATATAAATAGTATTATTGGAAAAGTTCAAATGAACTAATGGAGGATTTATGAAAGCTTTGATTACTGGAGCATCTTCAGGGATAGGTAGAGATATGGCTAGAATACTTGCTGAAAAAGGATATGAATTAATTTTAGTTGCAAGAGATGAAGAAAGACTAAAAGAAGTAAAAAATAGCTTAAAAGGAAAAATCCAAATAATTGTAATGGATTTATCAAATACGGAAAATTGTAAAAAACTGCATGAAATTACAGGAAATGTAGATATACTTATAAATAATGCAGGATTTGGAACATTTGGTGAATTTATTGAAACAGATTTAGAAAAAGAAATTGACTTAATAAATACAAATGTAACAGCAGTCCATATTTTAACAAAACTATATTTGCAAGATATGGTTAAGGAAAATAAAGGGCATATATTAAATGTAGGTTCAATAGCAGGATTTATGCCAGGACCATTAATGTGTGCATATTATGCATCAAAATCATATGTGGTAAGGCTTTCAGAAGGAATTAGAGAAGAATTAAAAAAGAAAAAATCAAATGTAAAAATAAGCATATTATGCCCAGGACCAGTAAATACAAACTTTAATAATGTGGCAGGAGTACGCTTTAAATTGCCATCATTTAGTAGTGAATATGTTGCAAAGTATGCAATAAATCAAATGTTAAAAGAAAAATTTTTAATAGTACCAGGTCTGAAAATAAAAATAGCAAGAGCAATGTCAAAAATTTCACCTAATAATATAACAAGTAAGGTAGTATATCATATGCAAGAAAGAAAAAGATAAATGGGCAGAAAAACCTGCCCATATTTTAATTTTGTATAAAAGACTATTTTGATTAAGACTCAGTAACTTTATAGCCAGTCAAACTAGGTTTAGTAACGTCATCATCAGTTACAGTATCAAAACTATAATCTGTTAATTCGAAAATAGAATAATATTTTTTACCCTCAATTTCTTTATACCCATTTTCTTGTTTTATAACTATGCCAGTATCTTTATTAACCCAAGACTTATTATCAGGAGAAGAGAATAAGCGATAAGCATTTAAACAATAGCAATCTTGTTCATTTACCTTTTCAGAGGTAATTAAAGAACTCATTGCAAGAATCAGTTTTGGTCCAAAAGCATTATCTGTCGAAGTACCAAGAACTAAAGGAATAAAAATTATAGTTGCTGAATCATGTGTTACTATTGCATTTAAAGTCGTTGGTATAAGCATTATTTGTTCGTTAGCCTCAGTATCATTCCAAATAATTAGAGTTCGGTCAGGATAAGTTGATACAACAGCTATATAATTGCCTTTTTTGTAACCTTTAAAATCCGTTATTTTATCAGGTTCATCTTCATTATACATTTTCTTTGTATAAGTGAAATTATCCTTATCAAGAATAGGTAACTCTTTTTCATAAATATTACTTATAATAATATAATTTCTAACAGTATGTATAATAAAAAGTACTAAAATGAGTAAAAGAATAAGTAAAAAAATCTTCAAAATTCTATGTTTCTTCATAATTACCACCGTTCCTTTCTAAACATAATCTAAATAAAATTACATCTTTTTTCTTTGGATTGCCCGAACATTTAATATACATATATTATAGCACAATTTTTTCATTTTGGCAAATTTAGAACACAGAAAACAAGCAAAACATAGAAAAATAGAGGAGTTTATAATATTTACCAGAATATAAAAATTAATGAGAAACTTTCCAATCACAAGAACATTCATGGTCATTTATAATACCAATAGCCTGTAAATAAGAATAAATAATAGTACTTCCAACAAATTTCATTCCACGCCTCTGTAAATCCTTAGAAACAACATCAGAAAGAGGAGAAGTAGCTCGAACCTGATTATCATTATTACATACAATAAGACGATTTGTGAAATGCCATATATAATCACAAAAAGAACCAAACTCATTTTGAATATTCATAAAAATCTTAGCATTATTAACAACAGCTTTAATTTTCAAACGATTTCTAATAATGCCTTTATTAGACAATAATTCATTAATTTTATCATCAGAATATAAAGCAATCTTTTTAAAATCAAAATTATCAAAAGCTTTTCTAAAATTTTCTCTTTTATTTAACACACATTCCCATGACAAACCAGCTTGAAAAGACTCTAAAACGAGCATTTCAAACAAATAATTATCATCATAACTAGGAACGCCCCATTCCTCATCATGATATTTTATATATAATTCATTTTTTTCATTAACCCATTTACATCTATTCATGTGAAAATTATAGCATATTAAATTGCAGAATTCAATTAAAACATTCACAAAAAAGCTAGCTTTTTTTATTTAAAAATACTTGTTAAGAAATAATTGGTATGATAAAATGACAATGAAAGGATGAAATAAAAATGGCAAAAAAGAAACACAAGAAAAAAATTGAAAAAATAATAATAAGCATAATCACTATTTTATTAATTATGTTATTAACATATATTAATGAATATATTGAAAAAAATACAAGCATTGCAGCTGTCAATTATAAAAATATAATTGATGTTCCAGAATATACTGATAAAATATATGTAACAGTCAATGATAATGTGCCATATTTTGAAGAAAAAGATTATACAATGGAAGCATTTGAAAAATATAGTGAACTAGATGAAATGGGAAGATGTGGCACTGCATATGCAAACATATGTAAAGAAATAATGCCTCCAGATGGAGATGAAAGAGGAGATATAAGCTCTGTAAAACCAACGGGATGGGTACAAAAACAATATAATGGTGAATATTTATATAATAGATGTCATTTGATAGGATATCAATTATCAGACGAAGATGCAAATAAACAAAATCTAATCACAGGGACAAGATATTTCAATGTATCTGGTATGTTGCCATTTGAAAATGAAGTAGCAGACTATATAAACTCGAGTAAAGAAGATGTACATGTATTATATAGAGTAACACCAATATATAAAGACGATAATCTACTTGCCAGTGGAGTTGAAATAGAAGCATATTCAGTAGAAGATAAAGGAGAAGGAATTTGTTTTAATGTGTTTGTATATAATGTTCAACCAGGTATTAACATAAATTACAAAACAGGTGAAAGTAGTCAGTAATTTTTTATATAAATAATAGCAAAGCCTGTAAAATAGTTGTTTTTACATTCACTTGG
>CANQKB010000034.1 GCA_947624405.1 uncultured Clostridia bacterium | reverse complement strand
GAGAGATAGATTACGAGATATTTAAAAATTAATGGTATATACAAACATTTCAAAGGAAATTATTATTTAGTTGTTGATGTAGCAAATGATTCCGAAACAAAAGAAAAATATGTTGTATATAGAAGATTGTATGGGGATGGAGGTCTTTGGATTAGACCATTAGAAATGTTTTTAAGTGAAGTAGATCATGAAAAATATCCTGATGTAGATCAAAAATATAGATTTGAATTGCAAGAAATAAAAAGCAGAACAAAATAATGAAATATAATATATAAATTTAAATAGAAAGGAATGAATTTTATGGAAAACGAAATAATAATAAAAAAATGTCAAAAATGTGGAGCAGTGATAAAAGTTTTAAAAAATTGTAATTATGATGGATGCGAAATACAATGCTGTGGTGAACCAATGCAAAAATTAGTACCAAATTCAGTTGATGCAGCAGTAGAAAAGCATGTACCAACATATGAGAAAGTAGAAGATGAAATATATGTAAAGGTTAATCATGTAATGGAAAAAGAACACTATATAGAATGGATAGCTTTAGTAAAAGAAAATAAAGAATATATGGTAAAACTATATCCAGAACAAAATGCTGAAGCTAGGTTCAAGTACATTCCAAATTCAACATTATATGCATATTGCAACAAACATGGTTTATGGAAGGCAGAAGTGCAGTAACTAAATGCGACTAGACTAAAATAAAGAATATCAGTAAAGCTACCTAAGGAGAAGAAAGCATGAAAAATATTAGCAAAGAGTTTATGTAGGTAGCATAAGAAAATAAAAAAGAAAGGATTTGATAATATGGAAAAAGCAAAGGTATATTTTACGAAGGAGATAACTCCTGAAAGTTTAGTGAAGATATATGAGGCACTAGGAGTAGAGTTAAAAGGAAAAGTAGGTGTAAAAATTTCAACAGGTGAACCTGGTGGACATAATTATTTAAAACCAGAATTGATAAAAGATATAGTAAATAAATTAAATGCAAATATAATAGAATGTTGCACTGCGTATGCTGGAAGAAGAATGGATCCAAAAGAACATATGGAAGCAGTAAAAGAACATGGATTTACAGAAATTGCTAATGTAGATATTATGGATGCAGAAGGAGAATTTGAAATACCAGCAAATGGTAAACATCTTGATGTTAATATTGTTGGAGAACATCTAAAAAATTATGATTCAATATTAAATCTTGCACATTTCAAAGGTCATGCAATGGGCGGATTTGGAGGAGTTATAAAGAACCAATCAATAGGAATAGCTTCAACAGCTGGAAAAACATATATTCATACAGCAGGTGCAACTAGAAAAGCATCAGAGTTATGGGATAGATTGCCAGAGCAAAATGCATTCCTAGAATCAATGGCAGAATCAGCTAAATCAGTTGCAGACTATATGAAAGGAAATATATTATATATAGATGTAATGAATAATTTATCAGTAGATTGTGATTGTGATTCAAATCCAGAAGATCCATGTATGAAGGATATTGGAATACTTGCATCTGTAGACCCAGTTGCAGTTGACCAAGCATGTATAGATTTAATATGGAATTCAGATGATGCAGGAAAAGAGCATTTCAAAGAAAGAGTTGAAAGACAAAAGGGAAGACATATTTTACCATATGCAGAAGAAATTGGGCTTGGTACAAGAGAATATGAATTAATAAGTATAGATTAATTAAAAACTTGACAAAAATATAATAAATGGTATAAAATAAAATTGTGTGATAAACTATAAATATTAAATCTCCGTATTTGCGGGGATTTAATATTTTTTCCAAAAAAAAGTTGCAATTTAGAAATTGCAATGATAAAATAAAATAGTAAATTTAGGGAAAAAACAAAAAGAACAAATTAGGAGAAAAACAATGGGAAAAGCAAAAAAGAATACAGGTAAAAGGAAAAAGAAAGCAAAGCAAGATGCATATGTACAAGCAGTAGTATTTATCATACTAAGCATATTGCTTGCAGTATTAATATATGCTCAAACAGGTCCAATAGGTAGGGGCTTAAGTGTAGTTTTAGGAGGACTTATTGGTTGGATAAAATATATCATACCAGTAGGTACATTCATGGTAGGAATAACATTAACAAGGAATAGTAAAAAGGATGTAGTTCCCAAAATAACTCAATATCTCATAATTATACTATGTATATGTGGGATAATTAGTTTATCGCAGATATCAAATGGGACAATAGATGCAGTAAGTGGTTTCTCACCTGCAGTTGCAGATGCATATAAATTAGGTACAGAAAATGTAGGAGGAGGAGCATTAGGAGCAATATTAGCAGTACCATTAAATAACACTATAGGGGTAGCCGCATATGTACTTTTGGTTGGAGCATGTATATTACTTATAATATTTACATTTGGTATAGATTTAGGTGCAATTATAAAGAATATTTCAGATAGAATGCAAGAAGAGGAAGAATATGAAGAAGAGGAAGAAGAAATAGAAGAAAAAACAATACCTAAAAAGAAGAAGAAAGAAAAGAAGAAAAAGCACTCAGTTATTATGGATTTATTAGAGGAAGACGAAGAAATAGAAGAAAAAGAGAGAAGAAGATATGAACATGATATTCCATTAGCATTTGAAGAAGAGGAAGAAAAGCATGAGCGAGATTCAATAAAAAGTAAACTTCAAGAACAACAAGAAACAAAGCCAGAAAAAGAAGAAGAGAAAGGTTTTATAGAGGCTAATTTATTTAAAGAAAAGAAAGAAGAAAGAGAAGAAAAAACAAAGCAGGAATTACAACTAGAACATGCACAAATTGAAATAGAGCAAAATTACGAATTCCCACCAATAGAAATATTAGAGCAAGGTGGACCAAAAAAGAAAGGTGGAAAAACACAAATTACAGATAATGTAATAAAACTTGAAAAAACGCTAAAAAGTTTTGGAGTAGAAGCGAAAGTTGAAGATGTATCAATAGGTCCAGCAATAACAAGATATGAGTTAAAACCAGCAGAAGGAGTAAGTTGTAAAAAAATAGCAAATCTAACAGATGATATTGCTTTAAATTTAGCTGCACAAAGCATAAGAATAGAAGCACCAATTCCAGGAAAACAAGCTGTAGGAATAGAAATACCAAATCAAACAACAGAGATGGTTCATTTAAGAGATGTTATAGATTCGGAAGAATTTGCAAATTCAAATTCTAAATTGTCTGTTGGACTTGGAAAAGATATATCAGGAGCAAGAGTAGTAACAGATCTTAGCAAAATGCCACACTTACTTGTTGCAGGAGCTACAGGTTCTGGTAAATCTGTGTGTATAAATACTATAATTGCAAGCATTATATACAAAGCAAAACCAAGTGAAGTAAAGTTATTAATGATAGATCCAAAAGTTGTTGAACTTTCTGTATATAACGGTATACCACACTTATTAATACCAGTTGTTACAGACCCTAAAAAAGCAGCAGGTGCATTAGCATGGGCAGTACAAGAAATGGAAGATAGATATGCAAAATTTGCACAAAGAGGAGTTCGTAATATAAAGGGATACAATCAAGAATTAGAAAACGAGGGAGAAGAGACCAGAGCATTAAAAATGCCTGAAATAGTTATCATTGTAGATGAGTTAGCAGATTTAATGATGGCAGCTTCAAAAGACGTAGAAGAATCAATTGCAAGAATTGCCCAAAAGGCAAGAGCAGCAGGAATGTATTTAGTTATAGCAACGCAGAGACCATCAGTAGATGTTATTACGGGACTAATCAAGGCAAATATCCCATCAAGAATAGCATTTGCTGTATCATCAGGTGTAGATTCAAAAACAATTCTAGATATGGTTGGTGCGGAAAAGCTATTAGGCAAAGGAGATATGTTATTTTTCCCAGCAGGAGTTCCAAAACCAACAAGAATACAAGGTGCATTTGTATCAGACAAAGAAGTAGAAAAAATAGTGGACTTCCTTAAAAAAGACGGTCAGGCAGTGTATAATGAAGATCTTATTGAAACAATTGAAAATGCAAATAAAACTGATAAGGAAAAAGAAATACAAGAAGATGAAGATGATGATACAGATCCAAGATTAAATGAAGCAATAGATTATGTATTAGAATGTGGTACAGCGTCTGCATCATTTTTACAAAGAAAAATGAAAGTAGGATATGCAAGAGCAGGGCGTTTAATAGACCAAATAGCTGAAAGAGGTATTATATCAGGGTATCAAGGAAGTAAACCAAGAGAAGTTTTAATGACAAAAGAAAGATGGGCAGAATTAAATAGTGAACCAAGTTCACAGCAAAGTGAAGAAGTAGTGGTAGCTCAAGGAACAGAAGAAAATTAAAGGAGAAAACTAATGAAAACAAATGATATTTTATCAAAATTCATGAGTAATAATAGTAAACTCGAAGCAGTTTTGTATAAAAAGAATTTGTCTAGTGATGTAAAAAATTTATTACTTAGTATGTTATACAACATCACTAGTTCTTATAATGATTATGCAAATATTAAAGTAAATGTTGAAAGTAAAAATAAATATGTTGAGGGCATAATACAGATAATAAAAATGTGTAATAGTATTGAAATAGTAAGTCCAAGTTCAGATGAAGGAAAAAAATGGAGTGAAGAAGGAATTACATCTGTAGTAGATAGCTATGCAAAAACAATACGTGTATTTCCAACGGAAAAGGCAATGCTATTTGCACTTTTTAAATTAAATGATACAAAAATGTACTTAGATGAGAAGTATAATCTTTTAACAATTGCTTTGCCTGAGTTACTAAACGAAGGAAGGGATATTAATAATATTGAAATTATAAGAGATTTTAATGCGTGGTCGTGGAATACTTTGCCATCAGAAATTAGTAATATTGACTGCAATCTAATATATCAAAATTTACAGATATTAGTTGGATTTGATTTCCTAGATAATTGGATGAAATTAGAAAAACAAAAAGAATTATTAGAAAAATTAGAAAATGAGTTAAGTTCTATGTATGATAAAGAAAATGTAGAATATCTTTTAAAATTGATATATAGAATCTCAATTCTGGTTTGTGTACAAAGAAATAAAACAGAGAAAACGAGACTAATAGATGAGAAAAAATGGGATGAAAAAGAACTTTTGCGATTAAAAGATAAACAAAAACTTGTTGAGGAATTAACACAAACAAAAAAGAAAAAGGCAAAAGAAATAAAGAAAATTGACAAAATGCTAAGCAATCAGCAACTTCTTGAAGCAGAATTTGAAAAACGTAATAAAAAATTAAGTGAGTATAGGAAAATATATAGTGTAGAAAATTTGGCTGGAACACTAAAAAAAGAACGTAAAAAAGCAATGAATGAAATTGCTGATTGTAATAAACTACTTGAGGCAAAAGAATATATTAAAAGAAAAGAAGAACTTGAAAAAAATGTAGAGCTGTTAAAAAATATAAATACTCCTGCAAAAGTGAAAGAAAAATATAAAATTGAGCTTCAAAAAGTATTTATCAAATGTTTTGATGAAAACATTGAAAAAATAGATATGCAAGATGGACAAAAGCAATTACTAGATTTATTAAGCATTTTTAGATACTATAATTTTATTGTATTTGATGATGAAAAATTTATAAAAGATGTAGAAGAATTAAAACAAGATATACAGCTTACAGAAGAAAAAATGCTAAAAAAATTATATGAAGTAAAATCAATAAATTACATAACAAAGGATACAGAAACAGATATAAAAATAATTAGTCCAATACTTAAAACGAGAATAATGGATTTGGCACAAATAAGTATAGAAGCAAAAGGACAAGGAGAAAATATAGAAATAAAAGTATATGATGGAAAAGTGCTTGAACTTTCATATACTATAAAAAACGAAAAAAGTATTGAATTTAAACCAAAGAAAACAAAGCTGTTTCCCAAATATAAGGAGGTTAGAAGATAAGTGAATATAACATTTTTAGGAGGAGCTCGGAGGAGTTACAGGTTCAAATTTTCTAGTTGAAGGAGGAGGAAAAAAGTTTTTAGTAGATTGTGGAATGTTTCAGGGTTCCAAAAAAGAAGAAGGAAGAAATTATGACGACTTTGCTTTTGATGTAAATGAAATAGATTTTGTACTATTAACACATGCTCATATTGACCATTCAGGAAGAATTCCAAAATTATATAAAGAAGGATACCATAATCCAATTTATGCTACAAAGGCAACATGTGATTTATGTGGAATAATGCTTCCAGATAGTGGACATATTCAAGAAATGGAAGTTGAATGGAAAAATAGAAAAAGAAAAAGAGAAGGTAAACTAGAACTACCACCATTATATACAGCAGAAGATGCAGAGAAATGCTTAGAATTATTTGAACCAATAGATTACAGTGAACTTGTACAAATAGATGAAAGTATAACAGTTAGATATAATGATGCAGGACATATGTTAGGCTCTGCTATTATAGAAGTTTGGGTTAAAGAAAATGACAAAACGGAAAAAATAGTATTTACAGGAGACTTAGGAAATAATGATTTACCACTACTTGATGCACCAACAATGATAGAATCAGCAGATTATGTTGTAATGGAATCAACATATGGTAGTAGATTGCATGTAAGAAATGATGAAAAGGCTCATATGTTCTTGGATATTGTATTTGATACAATAAGAAAAGGTGGAAATGTTATAATACCATCATTTGCTGTTGGTAGAACTCAAGAGATTCTTTATGAATTAAATAAAATAAAGGAGAATACACAAGATGAATCATTTATAAACAAATATAGGTTACTTATGGATACACCTGTTTATGTAGACAGCCCACTTGCAATATCTGCAACAGAAATATTTAAACAAAATGATAATTTGTTTGAAGAAGAAGTAAAAAAAGAAATACAAAGTGGAGACAATCCACTAGAATTTGATGGATTACAATTTACAAGAACGGCTGAAGAATCTAAAGCATTAAATGAAATAGATAGACCTTGCATAATAATTTCTGCAAGTGGAATGTGTGATGTAGGAAGAATTAAACATCATTTAAAACATAATATTTGGAATGCTAATAATACAATTCTTTTTGTAGGATATCAAGCACCAGGAACACTTGGAAGGAAAATTGTTGAAGGAGCAAAAAAAGTAAAAATCTTTGGAGAAGAAATTGCAGTAAATGCTAGAATAGAATATATTGAAGGATATTCAGGACATGCAGACCAAGAATGGTTAATGAATTTCATATATTCATTTATACACAAACCTAAACACATTATATTAGTTCATGGAGAAGAAGAATCACAAAGAGTCTTAAAAGAAAAAATACTTGAAGAAACAGATATACCAGTTTCTATACCCAAATATGGAGAAATATATAAAGTACAAGATGAGCATGTATTTAATATTGGTAGACTTGAGCTTGAATCAGTACATTATTCTCAACGTGCTGAAATACTTGGTAAAGTTAAAATGCTTGGTGACGAATTACACGATATGTATGATATATTGAAAACAGAGATTTTAACAGAAGATGCAAGCGATGATGAATACAATAGTGTTACTCTAAAATTGAAAGAAATTGAAAAATTGATTGTTAGTGTTATAGAGTAGATTAGAAAGGATAAAAAAATGAAGAAGTACTTAAATGAAGCAATAATTGGAAATAAAGAAATAAAAGTTGGATTAACTGAAAAAGGAGAAATTATAAGAATAAATCATTCAAATATGGATTTTAGAGGACTTATTGAGTTCCTTCATATGGGTATAAAAGTAAATGACTCTAATATTATCTATTTGCATGATGATTCAAACAATTTATATAGACAAGATTATTTAGAAGATACAAATATTTTAAAAACTGAAATAAAAAACACATATTTCAATCTGCTAATTGAACAAACAGATTTTGTATGTTTAAATACAAATGCAATTATACGTAAGTATGTGTTCATAAATGAGCATGAGATACCACTTGATATAAAATTTCTTGTACATTCAAAAATGAAAACAGATGATAATAATTATGTAAGTGGTAAGAAGTTGGAAAATGGATTATTACAATATGCACATGATTATGATATGGCAATAATTGCAAATGAATTAAAATGTATAGGCCATAAGATTCATGGAGCAGATGAAGCAATAAATAGTGGCATATTAGAAGATAAAGATTATATAGGAATGACGAATAATTCAGCTGTAAGTTTTGAAGTGGGCTTATTAAATCCAGGAGAAAAGAAAGAATTTAACATAATTATATTTGCAAATGAAAATAATGATAAAAATAAATTAGAAGATATTGAAGAAAAGATATCTAAATTAGGTAAGTTAGATGTAAAAAAAGAACTTCAAACTGCAAAGACGTATTGGAGAAAATATGTAAAATCGCACATGGCAATTAATTTTGATGTACAAAATGTATATATGGCAAAAATACAACAAATATATATAAGGACAATACTTCTATTTCCATTACTTACAAACCAAACAACAGGGCGGAATTTCAGCTGCAATGGAAGTAGATGAAGGATTTACAAAATGTGGAAGATATCAATATTGTTGGCCACGCGATGCAATAAATGTATGTAAAGCACTTGACCTTTTAAAGATGGAAAAAGAAGCCGAAAAATTCTATAAAGTTTTTTGTAAAATGACGCAATCAAAAAATGGAATGTGGGAACAAAGATTTTTTACAGATGGTACTTTAGCACCATGTTGGGGATATCAAATAGATGAAACTGCAAGTGTAGTATATGGTGTTTATGATCATTACACAAGGATGAAAGAAAAGAAATTTTTAAAAGATAATTTAAAAATGTGTGAAAAGGCAATTAAGTTTTTAATAGCATATTGGAAAGATATAAGTGAAGAAAAACATACCATGCAAGTGAGCTACGATTTATGGGAAATGTATGAGGGAGTAAACATATATAGTTTAGCAAGTATTTTCTCAGCTTTCGATAGTATGATAAAGATATATGAAGCTTTACAAGGAGAATTTAACGAAAATAGATTAAAGCAAGAGAATATAAATAAACAAAAAGACGAATTAAAAAAAGGATTACAAGAAATTAAGAAGTATATATTAGATAAGCTATATAATGAAGAAAAGAAGAGTTTTGTAAGAAATGAAGAAGATAAATGGTTAGATTCAAGCATATTAGGAATAGTAACTCCATTTAACATATTTTCACCAAATGAAAAGAAAGTAACTAATACAATAGAACGTATTAACTTAAATTTAAGAACATATACAGGTGGATACTTGAGGTTTGAAAATGATCATTATTCAGAAGGACGTCCTTGGGTAATAAGTACTCTTTGGATGGCAGAATATTATATAAAAGCAAAAGAATATAAAAAAGCAAAAGAATGCTTTGATTTTGTAGTACATACAGCAACAGAACATGGTTTCCTTGCTGAACAAATTGAAAACAGTACAATGTCATCAGTATGGGTGATTGGATTGGCATGGAGTCATGCAATGTTTGTGAGTGTATTGGATGAACTAATTAAAGCTGGAGTATTTGAAAAATAAATGTATTAAATATATGGGAGGAAAAAATGAACTACTTATTTACATCAGAAAGTGTAACAGAAGGTCATCCAGACAAATTGTGCGACTTAATATCAGATACAATATTAGATAAATGCTTAGAACAAGATGAATACTCAAGAGTTGCAGTTGAAACATTTGCCTCAAATGACAAGATTACAATAGCTGGACAATTAACAACAAATGCAAAAATAAACATAGAACAAATAGCAAGAGATGTTCTAAAGAGTATTGGATACAAAGGAAAAGGGATAGATATAGATTATGAAAATTGCAAGATAGATATAAATATCACAAAACAAAGTGCAGATATAGCACAAGGTGTAGACGTAGGTGGAGCAGGAGACCAAGGTATAATGTTTGGCTATGCTAATTGCGACACAGAAGAATATATGCCTTTTGCAATAAGTCTTGCACATAAATTGTCGAAAAGACTAACAGAAGTAAGAAAAACAGGCATACTTCCATATTTGGGACCAGATGGTAAAACACAAGTTACTGTTGAATATGAGGATGATGAACCAAAAAGAATAGAAACAATACTTATATCTAATCAACATGATGCAGATATTCCATTGGAAACAGTTAAAAAAGATATAATTGAGAAAGTAATCAAAAAAGTAGTTGATTCAAAGTACTTAGATGAAAACACCAATTATTATGTTAATCCAACAGGAAGATTTGTAATAGGAGGTCCTTTAGGAGATACTGGATTAACAGGAAGAAAAATAATTGTTGATACATATGGTGGATATGCAAGGCATGGTGGAGGATGTTTTTCTGGAAAAGATGCAAGTAAAGTTGACAGAAGTGCAGCATATATGTTACGTCATATTGCGAAAAATGTTGTCGCAAATGGATACGCAAAGAAATGTGAAATACAAATTTCATATGGAATTGGAATGGCTAAACCGATATCAATATATGTAAATACTTTTGGAACTAATACTATTCCAGAAGAGAAAATAAAGGAAAAGATTGAGAATACTTTTGATTTGACACCAGATGGAATTATAAAATATTTGGAGTTACGTAAGCCAATTTATGCATCTACGACTAATTATGGACATTTTGGAAAGAGTTATCTTCCTTGGGAAAAAATAATAGAGTTTTAAAGAAGGTTAATGGAATTTTTCGAGGCTTTACTTTTTGGTAATAATATGATATACTTATATAGCAAAAAAGCTGATGAAGGGAGTAATTATTAATGGAAAAACAAATAGATCCATATGCAACATTAGGAGTATCGTCAAAAAAAGAAGGTGTACATAAAGCAACAGCGAATTTATCAAAAGGATTATATCCAGGAGCTTTTTGTCAAATTGTGCCAGTAGCATCTTCATTACCAGAAGAAGTAAGAGAAAAATATGCACAAGTTATACATTCAGATGGAGTAGGTACAAAAAGCAATGTAGCATATATAGCCGAAAAAGAAGGACTAGGCAAACAATTTTTGAGAAGCTTACCACAAGATGCAGTTGTTATGAATACTGATGATATGGCATGTGTAGGTATTACAAATGATATATATATTTCAAATCATATTGCTAGAAATGCGAATAGGGTAAATGATGAAGATTTAGTAGAAATTATACAAGGATATGTAGAGTTCTTCAAAAAAATGGAGAACTTAGGAATAAATTTATATAATGCAGGGGGAGAAACAGCAGATGTTGGAAGTTATACAACAACTATGGGGATTGATGTGACTGCATGTGCCACTCTTCCTAAAAGTGAGATAATTGATTGTGCAAATATCAAGCCAAATCAATATATTGTAGGGCTTGCATCATATGGTCAAAGTACATATGAAGATAAAGAAAATTCAGGAATAAGAAGTAATGGACTAACTCTTGCAATTAATTCATTATTATCTCCGTATTATCGTAAATATAAAGAAGCAATGGATGGAACAGTTGATGAGAATAATGTATTTGCTGGTAAGTATCGATTAGAGGATAAGTTAGAGGGAACTAGCTTGACAATAGCAGAAGCTATTTTGTCTCCTACAAGAACATTTTTGCCAGTATTACAAAAGATAAAAGAAAAAGGAATTAAGATTAGTGGAATTATACATTGTTCTGGTGGAGGACTTACAAAATCAATTAATTTTGGTAAAAACATTGCATATATAAAAGATAAAGTAAATGAATTGAAAATTCCTGCAATATTTAAAACCATACAGGAAACAAGAGAGATTGATGATTATCATATGTATCAAACATTCAATATGGGAATTGGTATGGAAATAATTGTTGATTCAATAGAAGATGCTAATATAATAATAGAATGTGCAAAGAGCTTTAATATTGATTCTGCTGTTATTGGTCATACAGAAGAGTCTGAAGACGGAAATGTAGTTAAAATAAATAATGATGAAAAACTTGTATATATGAAAGAATAGTATAATTAAAAATATCCTTTGATTAGGTCAAGGGATATTTTTTGTATAGGAAACACAGTGATTAGTAACATAAAGTGAAAATAAGCTATATTTTCAAGTAAATTTGCTTTTTTTAAAAAAATATGGTAAAATATATATGTAAACCTACGATAAGGAGGTAGTTATTATGAGTTTATTTGATAGAATATTTGGTAAGAAAAAAGAAGAAGTAAAACCAGCATATACAAAACCTCAAAATAAAGAAAAAATAGAAAAATCTAAGACAAGAGATGGAAGAAATGTATTTGAGTATTGTGATGAAGCTAAACCCATGAACGAAAAATATAAGTCAAGTGATGAATTTTATGATACAACTAAAATGGTTATAGACAATTTTCCACGTAAAATTCAAGGAAAAAAAGTGTATGATATTATGGTTTCATGGAGAAATAGTAGTTATACAATAATAGAAGAAGGAATACCAATAAAATATGAACATATATTGGCTGAAGTAGATAAAGATAGATTAGAACAAGATGAAGAATACTTAAAATATGTAATGAAAGAATTCCTAGAAAGAGAAAGAATAAAGGAATATTTATCTAATGGTCTTGAAACTGAAGGAGAATTGAAAGCAGAAGAAAAAGAAGCAAAAAGAACGGGAAGAGGAACTAAAAGCCATTATTGGCCTTGTGGAATTTATGTAGGAGGAGTAAGACAAAAAGGAAATGAGTTTGGAAAATTCTTTGATGTGGATTTTGGAAAAAAGATACATAATTCTCCAGAAATGGTAGAAGCACGAGCAGAACATAGAACACAAAAAGCGAAAGAAGAAGAAGAAGAGAGAAAAAGAAAAGTACAGGCAATTCGAGAAAAAAAGGAAAATATTGCAAGATTGCAACGAGAAGTTGAAGAAGATGAACAAGAATTACGTTAAATAAAAAGTTCCTCAAATTTATTGAGGAACTTTTAATATTCTACATTATATCCGTATTTTTTCATTGCTGAAATAACCTGAGCTTGTCTTTGTTCAGCTAAATCAAGATTGTTAGTTGGAGCATATACAGAAGGAGCATTTGGAACACCAGCTAAAACTGTAGCTTCGTAAAAACTTAAGTCTTTAGGTAATTTATTATAATAGCCAAGTGCTGCATCGTGTATATTATAATATCCATGACCAAAATAAATATAATTAATATAAAGTTCTAAAATATCATCTTTTTCATAATTCTTTTCTAATTGATACACAACGAAGAGTTCAGCGATTTTTCGAGTTAAAGTTTTTTCTTGGGTAAAGCATACATTTTTAGCAACTTGTTGAGAAATGGAACTTCCACCACCTTTTAATTCCCAAGATAATAAGTTATCCATAAAAGCCCTGGAGGTTGCAATAATATCAACACCATGATGAGAGTAAAATCTATGATCTTCTATTGCTACAACTGCATTTTTGTAATAGTCTGGCACTTCATCTATTGGAGTAAAATATTCTGCATTTCTAATTTCAGCAATTCTATCTTCTAAGCTTTTTTCACTCATAGATTTCTTATATAGCGAATATCCACTAAAACCAAAGAATAATAGTGCAATTATAATAATAATTAAAAGTAATAATAAAATCTTTTTAAATATCTTCAAAATAAAACCTCCAATCATTATACAATAACTATTATAACTGAAAAAATAAAAAATTAAAATATTTTTAATAAAATTTTAACAAAAATTGTAAAAAAATAGAAGGGAAAAAAATTTTTTTGACGAATAATAAAATAGTACATAAAAGTACAAAATAAAAAATAACATTTATAAGGCGGTGAACAAAACATGAAAATAACAGATGTACGTTTAAGAAAAGTAAATTCAGAGAACAGAATGAAAGCTGTTGCTTCTGTAACTTTTGATAATGAATTCGTTATTCACGACATTAAAGTTATCGAAAGTCAAAATGGATTGTTTATAGCTATGCCTAGTAGAAAAACTCCAAACGGAGAATTCAAAGATATAGCTCATCCAATCAATGCTGAAACTAGGGAGAAAATTCAAAACGCTATATTAGAAGCTTATGAAGCTCCAGAAACAGAGGAATCAGCAGAATAATAAATTTTAATTATTAAAAATAAGATTCATTAAAAAACTCGCTACACCTATAAAGTGTAGCGAGTTTTTTGAAAAAAGTTTTCTGTAATATAAAGCAACAATTGTTGTTACAGATCACATTTAATTTTCGCTAAGCTACCTGAGGAAATGATTTTAAAAATGCGTCGTTGCGTTCTCCAAGGCGTTTAAGATAAATTGGA
>CANQKB010000033.1 GCA_947624405.1 uncultured Clostridia bacterium | reverse complement strand
AAAAATATAGATACGAATTTGAAACAATACAAGCAAGTAAACGAGTAGGTCGAACTCACTTCGATTTTTAAAACATTCCTCCACGCTTAGCTAGTTAGGGTGTGAACTGTAACAATTGTTACGAAAAAAATCTAATAAATTAAAAATAAATGTAGACTTTTGCATAAAAATAATATAAAATATAAATGTTAATGAGGATAAAGTTTGAAAAAATTTTATTCAAACTTTGTTTGTGCCTCAGAAAGGAATGGTCAGTAAGAATGCTAGTAGAGAAAATTATTTTCAGCATTTTAGCAATATATCTACTAATATTGATGTTTTTTAAACTAATAAAAAGAACAGATAAGATATATATTTCTATACTACTTGTAGAACTTCTTGGAATTATCGCAAAAATGATAGAAATAATATTTGTACTAGATTATGGCAAAATAGTAAAATCAATACTGTGGCTTATATCAGTCGTACTTCCAATAATAATAATAATAATGGAACACAATGGAAAAAATCTTTCAGAATTTATATATAGTATAATGGCAAAATTCTATGAAATAATGGGAAATAATAAAAAATGTAAAGAAATATGGTTGAAATTAATAGATAAATATCCAGAAAACTATTTAGCACATGTTAAATTAGCAACAATATATGAAAAAGAAGGCGGAATGAGAAAGGCGATTGATGAATATGTCAAAGCTGTAGATATAAACAAAAAAGATTACGATTCATACTATAGAATTTCATTTTTACTAAATGAGCTAGGAAGTAAAGAAGATGCAATGGTTATGTTAAATAATCTACTTAGTAAAAAGCCAGATTACATAAATGCAAGTATGTTACTTGGGGATATTTTATGCGAAAAAGAAATGTATAAAGAAGCTTTAAATATTTATACAAATGGGCTAAAATACTCACCTAATAATTATGATTTATATTATAATATGGGAATGGTTTATACTATGTTAAATGATTTTCAAAATGCAAAAATTTGCTATGAAAAGTCAGCTACAATAAATAGTTTGCTTTATCATGCCTATTATAGTTTAGGTCAAATTAATTTGATAGAAATGGATTTAGAAGAAGCTGAAATGTACTTTACCAAATGTCTTGAAGATAAAGAACAAGAACCTGATGCATATTATAAACTTGGAAAAATATATATGTTAAGAGGAGAGCATGATATGGCTGTTAAATATGTGAATTTAGCCATAGAACTAGATAACAACTATATTAAAACAGCAAACCAAGAACCATTATTTATACCAGTAAAAAGCAAATTCCAAATGCCAATTATAGATGAAGAAGATATACCAGAAAGAAAAACAAAACATACAAAAAAAGAGCTAAAAGCAAAAGAACATCTAGATAAAACATACAATGTTGTTGGAAAGCTAAATATATATAAATTAAAACCAAATGTAAAGAATAGAGAAAATGAGGAAAACAATAAATATTCAAAAGAAAGAGATTTTTAAGCAACTGTAAAAATTTTAAATAAAGAGAAGGGAGAGCAACAATGTCAATTATTCAAGCAATTATTTTAGGAGTCGTACAAGGATTAACGGAACTTTTACCAATTTCAAGTTCAGCACATTTATACTTAATACCATGGGCATTAGGGTGGCTAGAATCTGCAGAATTCGCAACAGCATTTAATGCATTTGATGTTGCTTTACATGCAGGTACATTACTTGCAATCGTTATATTTTTCTTTAAAGATTGGATAAAACTTATAACAAGTGGATTTAAAAAAGTCATAAAAAAAGAAGACAGCTTTGAAGGAAAAATGTTTTGGTATTTAGTTATTGCAACAATTCCAGGAGGAGCAATAGGATTTTTATTAGATTATTTTTTAGAAGATGCATTAACAACGCCATTGATTATAGGAATTGCTCTAATTGTAATGGGTATATTATTGTACATAGTAGATAAAAAAGCAAAATCTGATGTTGAATATAAAGATATGACTTTTAAACAAACATTTTTAATAGGGTTATCTCAAGCACTTGCATTTATACCAGGTGTTTCACGCTCAGGAGTAACAATGACAACAGGAAGATTACTTGGAGTAAAAAGAGAATCAGTTGCAAAATATTCATTCTTATTATCTACGCCAATTGTTGCAGGTGCAACATTATATAAATTTAAAGATTTTGTTATAAATATACCATTTTTTGTAGGAATTGCAACAAGCTTTATTGTAGGAATTTTTGTTATTAAATTTTTATTAGAATATCTAAAAAAAGGCAGTTTCAAAGGCTTTGCAATATATAGAGTTATAATAGGAGTAGCAGTAATTGCTTTATGGATTATCAGAACAATTTAAAATAAACATAAAAAAAGAATATAGAAAGGGGAAGAAAAATATGGAACCAATTTTAATTAAACATCCATTATTAGAACATAAGCTAGCAATTTTAAGAAACAAAGAAACAGGAACAAAAGAATTTAGAGAATTAATCTCAGAAATAACAATATTTTTGTGTTATGAAGTAATGAGAGGAGCAAAACAATATAAAGCAGAAATTGAAACACCTCTTCAGAAAATGACTGTAAATATGATAAATGAAGACGATTATATATTTGTGCCTATCTTAAGAGCTGGAACAGGAATGATAGATGGAATCGTAAAAATGATACCAAATGCAAAATTTGGTCATATTGGATTATATAGAGATGAAGAAACAGTTAAGCCAGTAAGATATTATTATAAAATGCCAAGTGGATTGGATAGAAAGGAAATAATTGTAATAGACCCAATGCTTGCAACAGGTGGATCTGGAATAGATGCAATAACACTTTTAAAAGAAGATGGAGCAAAGAATATAAAATTTTTAAGTATAATTGCAGCACCAGAAGGGTTAAAAAAGATGCAAGAAGCACATCCAGATGTGCAGATTTATTGTGCGGCAATAGATGAAGGATTAAATGAGGCAAGCTATATTTTGCCTGGTTTACGGAGATGCAGGAGACAGAATTTTCGGAACAAAATAAAAAATTCTTTTGAAAACTAAAGATTATAGCTTAATATTTAACTAACTAACATGTAGAATAGGAGGAAAGTATTTTGAAAGAAAATGATATAGAAGAATTAAAAAAAAGAGCAAAAGAAATCAGAATAGGTATAATTGAAGCAGTACATGGAGCAAAATCTGGACATCCAGGAGGTTCATTGTCTTGTGCAGATATTTTAACTGTTTTGTATTTTAATCAAATGAATATAGATCCATCTAAACCACACGATGAAGCAAGAGATAGATTTGTACTATCAAAAGGACATGCAGCACCAGCACTATATAGTACACTTGCAAATCGTGGGTATTTTGATGTAAACGAGCTAGTTAATTTAAGGCATATAGATAGTAATTTACAGGGGCATCCAGATATGAACAAAATTCCAGGAGTAGATTTTACCACAGGCTCTCTAGGGCAAGGACTTTCAGTTGCAAATGGTATGGCACTTGGATCTAAGTTAGAAAAAAGAGGAATAAGAGTTTATTGCTTATTAGGAGATGGAGAGATAGAAGAAGGACAAGTATGGGAAGCTGCAATGTCTGCTAGCCATTACAAACTAGATAATTTGTGTGTTATAGTTGACAATAACAATTTGCAAATTGATGGCACAGTTGAAGACGTAATGAGCCCATATCCAATAGACGAAAAATTCAAAAGCTTTGGTTTTTATGCAATAAAAATAGATGGACACGATATAGAACAAATAAAAAAAGCACTAGAAAAAGCTAAAACTGTAAAAGGTAAACCAACGGCAATAATTGCAAAAACAGTAAAGGGCAAAGGCGTTTCTTTTATGGAGAATCAAGTTGGATGGCACGGAAAAGCACCAAATGATGAACAATATAAAGAGGCTATTAAGGAGCTTAAGAAAATAAAATAGATAATTTAAGAAAGGGTTTGATTAAATGAACTTAGATAAAAAAATTGCAACACGTCAAAGTTATGGTGAAGCTTTGGCTAAACTTGGAAAAGAAAACAAAAAAATAGTAGTATTAGATGCAGATTTATCAGAAGCTACAAAAACAAATATCTTTGCAAAAGAATTTCCAAATAGATTCTTTGATATGGGAATTGCAGAACAAGATATGATTGGAACAGCTGCAGGATTTTCAGCATCAGGACTTATCCCTTTTGCAAGCACATTTGCAATATTTGCAAGTCGGAAGAGCATATGACCAAATAAGAAATAGTGTTTGTTATCCCAATATGAATGTAAAAATATGTGCAACTCACGCAGGAGTTACAGTTGGAGAAGATGGTGCAACTCACCAAATGTTAGAAGATTTAAGTTTGATGAGAACTCTTCCTAATATGACAGTAATGAGTACGTCAGATGATACGCAAACTAGATGGGCAGTAGAAGAAATTGCAAAGTATGAAGGCCCAGTATATTTGAGACTTTGCAGACTTGCCACACCTGTAATTTACGAGGAAGGAACAAAATTTGAAATAGGAAAAGGAATTCAAATAGGTGATGGAGAAGCTGGAACAGTTATTGGAACAGGAGTTACAGTCGCAGAAGCTATAAAGGCAATGCAAATTTTGAAACAAGAAGGAATTAATATTAGAGTGGTAGATATGCATACAATTAAGCCAATTGATAAAGAGTTGATTGTTAAGTGTGCTAAGGAAACTAAAAAAATAATTACAGTAGAAGATCACAGCATTATTGGTGGACTCGGTTCTGCAGTTTGTGAGGTTTTAGCAGAAAATTGTCCTGCAAAGGTTATTAGAATGGGAATAAGGGATTCTTTTGGCAAATCTGGAAAAGCAGAGGAACTTTTAGAATATTTTAAGCTTACAGCTAAGCATATTGTAGATACTGTGAAAATGTAGTGAAGATTTTAAAAATTTTGTTTACTTAATCAGTAATAAATGATATAATATGACTAAAAATCAGCAGAGAGGAATGAATAAAATTTGGGAATATTTAAATGGTTTAAATCTGGAACAAGAATGAAAAGATGGATGCTAGTTATATTGCTTCGGAGTACTACTAGTATGTTATGGAATAGCAACAATAATGACTAAACAGAATTTATCAATATTACATTTAATTGTAACAATAGTAGCATCAATTTCAGGATTTATGCTTGTAATAATTGGAATAATATATAGTCAAAAAAGAGTACTAGAACTACTTATTGAGAACACAGACGATAGAATAAAAGGAAATGAAAAAAAGGATGTAAATGTAAAATCTTTAATATTTAACAAAACTGTATATGATGAAGGACCAAAAATAGTTGTAATTGGAGGAGGTTCTGGACTAAATACAGTATTAAAAGGATTAAAAGAATATACAAATAATATCACTGCAATAGTTTCAATGACAGAATATGGAGAAGGACAAAATATCACCAATTCTATTATGCCTTTGGAAGATATAAGAAGTAGTATAGTAGCATTATCAAGTGAAGAAGAAGAAATGGATAAATTGTTAAGATTAAATATGCCAATAGGTATGGATTTCACAAATTTATTTGCTTCAGCAATGCAACAAATAAATGGAGATGGCTCAAAGTTTATAGAAAACATTTCGAAAATATTAAATATTACAGGAAAAATTTTGCCAGTAACACTTGATAAAATGAATATATGTGCAGAGCTTGAAGACGGAACAATAATTCAAGAAAAAAATAAAATTGCTGATACATCAATAGATAAGGTGTCAAAAATAAATAGAGTTTACATATCTCCATCAAATGTTAGACCTGCTCCTCGGTGTATTGCAAGCAATAGAAGAAGCAGATGCGGTAGTTATAGGACCACGGAAATTTGTACACAGAAGTTATCCCAAATCTTTTAATAAAGGGAATTGCAAGGACAATAAAGGAAAGCAAAGCGATTAAAATATATATTGGTAATATAATGACAAAACAAGGGGAAACGGATGATATGACCCTTTCTGATCATATAAAAGCAATAATGGAACATGCTAATAATAAAGTAATAGATTATTGTATATATGATACAGGAGAAATTGTACCTGAATTTGTAAGAATATATAATAAAGAAGGAGCGTTCCCACTTGAGCAAGATATTGCAAAATGTAAGGAACAAGGAGTAAAAACAATAGCTAAAGAATTTGCATGTATTGAAAATGGGGCAATAAGGCACGATTCTATTGCTGTTGCAGATTCAATAATAGAAATTGTATGTGATGATTTGAAATTCAAGGATATGCAAAATAATCCTCAGTATATAAAAATGAATAAAAAACTAAAAGAAAATAGTGAAGTTAGAAAAGAAAAAGAAAAAGTAAAGAAAAAGACTAAAAAACAAGAAAATAAACAAAATAAGAAAGCAAAGAGATTAGATACAAGAACAAAATCTAAATTTAGTACAAAATATGATGAGAGAATAAAATCAATAAAGTCAAGTGATGAGTTAAGAGAAAAGAGAAAGAGAAAACTAGAAGAAAAAAATTAAATTTTGGAGGAACATATGAAAAAATTTGAAAAAGAAGAACTAAGTTTGGAAAATTCACTAAAAAAAGAATGGTTAATAACAAATGGATTAGGAGGATATGCCTCATCAACAATAATTGGATGTAATACAAGAAAATATCATGGATTACTAGTAGCACCATTTGCAGCACCAGGGAGAAGAAAAGTAATACTTTCAAAAGTAGATGAAAGCATACAAATTGAAGATAGAAATTATAAATTGTATACAAATATGTCAAATAATTATATATCTGATGGATATAAGAATTTAGAAAGTTTTGAAAAAGACTATATTCCAATATTTTCGTATAAAGTAGAAGATGTAGAAATAAAAAAATTGATTTGTATGGAATATGGTAAAAATACTGTTTGCATCTTGTATAAAATAAAAAATGGAGATAAAAAGATAAAACTAACACTTGCACCAATAGTAAATTACAGAGATTTTCATCAAATGAATACAAACCATACATTTAATTTAAAACAAAGTGTAAATAGAAATAAACTAATCTTAATAATAGATCATCATGCAGAAAACCCTGTATATATGCATGTTAATGCAGGTAAATACATAATGCATGAAAATGATACGTTTAATAATATGTATTATTTAGAAGAAGAAAAAAGAGGATTTTATCCAGAAGAAAATCTAGCTGTACCAGGCAGATATGAAATTGAAATTGATGAGAATGAAGAAAGAGATATTGAATTTGTATGTTCCTTAGAAGATAACATTGAAGAGATAGATGTTAAAAAAGTAATAAATAATGAAATAATAAGGATAAGAAAATTAGTATTATCATCTAAGTTATATGATATAAAAGCAGAAACTAAATATCAAGAAAAATATAAAAATATGTTACAAGATTACATAATCGCAACAGATAATTTTGTTGTATATAGACCTATGTTTAGGTTACATACAATAATTGCAGGCTATCCATGGTTCTTAGATTGGGCAAGAGATTCTTTGATTGCTTTTGAAGGAACATTGCTTATACCAAGAAGATATGAAATTGCAAAAGAGGTTCTTTTAACTTTAATACGTGATATAAAATTTGGATTAGTTCCAAATGGATATTCAGGATTTGATTTAAGACCTTTGTATAACAGTGCAGATAGCTCTTTGTTATTATTTGAAGCTATATATAAATATTATAAATATACAAATGATACTGTATTTTTAAGAGGTATTTATTCAAGGCTAAAGACAATAATAAGGTCATATATTACAGGTATAGATTTAGAAAACAATAATATATATTTAGATGAAGATAATCTTATAGTATCAGGAACACCAGAAACCCAAAATACATGGATGGATGCAAAGTATGGGGATTATGCATTTACGCCAAGAAATGGAAAAGCAGTAGAAATAAATGCATTGTGGTATAATGCATTAAAAGTAATGCAAGAATTGTCTAACTTATGTGATGATAAGGAAAGTTCAAATAAGTATAAAGAAATGGCAGAAGATACGAAGATAGCATTTACGAACAAATTTTATAATAAAAGAAGAAAATGTTTATATGATGTAATAGGAGATGGAAAAATACGTCCAAATCAATTATTTGCATTAAGTTTAACTTTTCCTGTTATTGAACCAGACAGTGAAATCGCAACAAATATGATAAATGTTGTAGAGAAGAAATTACTTACAGATTATGGGCTTAGAACACTTGCAAAAGGTGAGAAGAATTATATCGAAATATATGAAGGTGATCCATTTAAAAGGGATGCAAGTTATCATCAAGGACCAGTTTGGCCTTGGTTACTTGGATTATATTATAATTCACTAAAAAATATGTTGAATTATACGAAAAATAGAACAACAAAACAGCAATTAATGGAAAAAATAGAAAAATTCTGTGAAAAAACAGAAAAAATTTTTGAAGAAGCATTTAATAGAGATGGTGTAATTGGAAGTGTATCTGAAATATATGATACCAAAGAACCATTTAATTCAAAAGGAACTCCAGCTCAAGCATGGAGCGTAGCAGAAGTATTTAGAATATTGTTAAGGAAATAATTTTAATACGAGAGAAGAATTAGAACAAGAAGTTACAAAGGAAAAGTAAAGCGTATGTTAAGCAAAGAAAGAGTGAAAAAATGCGAATATTAGGTATAGATCCAGGATATGGGATAACAGGATATAGTATTATTGACTATATCGGTAATAAATTTAAATTGATAGCAAGTGGTGCAATAAAAACAGATGCTAAAATGGAATTTCCAATGAGATTATCAGAAATATTTACTGATTTGAATTTAATAATTGATAAATATCAACCAGAGGCAATATCAGTTGAGGAGCTATTCTTTAATAATAATGCAAAAACAGCAATAAATGTAGCACAAGCAAGAGGAGTAATATTAGTTGTAGGCTGTCAAAGAGAGATACCAACATATGAATACACACCTCTTCAAGTAAAACAAGCAGTTGTTGGATATGGGCGAGCTGATAAGATACAAGTACAAAAGATGGTAAAAACAATACTTGGTGTAGAAAATTTACCAAAATTAGATGATACAACAGACAGTATGGCAATTGCAATTTGTCATGCGCATTCAGCAAAATTTGCAAAAAAATTATAAAATTAAATTTTGAAGGGAATAAAAAAATGACAATACAAGCACTTGAAAAAGATTTAAAAGAACAAAAATTAAATTTTCTATATTTACTTTATGGTGAAGAAAAATATTCATTAGAGACAAATATAAAAAGAATAAAAAAATTATTTGGAGAAAAATCTGTACGGCATAAATTATATTGAATTAGATGAAGAATCAGTAATAAATTCATTAATGCCAGAAATACAAACACCACCATTTGGATATGAGAAGAAATTGATAATAGTAAAACATTCTGGATTATTCAAAAAAGAAACGAAGGCAAAAGTATCAGGATTAAAAGAACTAAGAGAAACATTGGAAAATTATTTAAAAGAAAATCAAAAGCAAATGCAAGAGGGAGTAGTATTAGTTTTTTCTGAGGATTCAGTTGATAAATTAAATATAACAAAAACTGTTGAAGCAGTGGGTGGCACAATATGCCAATTTGCTGAACAAAAACCGTTTGAAATAGAAAAAAAGTTAATTGCAATATGTGGAGTCTACAAAGTACAAGTAGAAAGTGGAGCAATGAAAGCATTAATAGATATATCAGGAACTAATATGCAATCTCTAATAAATGAAGTAAGAAAATTGATTGAATATACAGGAGAAGGAGGCACAATAACAAAAGAAAGTGTTTATGCTCTTGCAATAAAAACGCTAGATAGTAATATATTTGATTTGACAGATAGTATAGGACAAAAAAATATAAAAAAGGCTCTTGATATATTAAATGAATTATTATATCAAAAAGAAGCAATACAAAAAATACTGATTACTCTATATAATCATTTGAAAAAAGTTTATATTGTAAAAATTGCAGAAAAATATAAAAAAGATCCGGCTGTATTTCTTAATTTAAAGCCAAATCAGACGTTTTTAATAAATAAGTATAAATCACAAGCTAAATACTTTTCAGAAAATGAAATAAGAAAAGTTTTAGATGATATGATAGAATTGGATACAAATTATAAAATAGGATTGATAGATGTAAATATTGGAACAGAAACATTATTGGCAAGTTTAGCCAAATAGAAAGAAAATAAAATATTAATACTCCCTTCAAGTGAGCTTGAGGGAGTATTAATATTTATAAGAATAAATTGTATCAATTATCTTTAATGAACTTCTGTAAAATAAATGTCAGATTTTTTATATTCTTCTGGTTTTAGACCAATTCTATCTTGCATATATTCTAAAATCATAATAAATGTTATAAATAAAGCACAACCAAGGAATGTAATAGTAAATGCAGTAGATGTTATATTAAGGAATAAAGAGGTAATATAACACATAACAACACTAACTAAACATTCAGACAAAGTATTAGCAGAATAAATCCTAGTTGACATAGTTTCTGAAGAAAAGCTATTTAAATATTTTTTTAGCAAAGTATAGTAAGGTCCTTTTATTATGTATTGTACAGAATAAAGTACTAAAATTGAACATACAGCAACTGTAAAATTATGACAAAACATAGAAACAAGTCCAATAGCAATCATTGAAGCTGTAAATGTAAGTGAAAAACATGCAAGTACTTTATTTTTAAGTTTTTTATGAATAATATTTGGAAATCTTGAAGCTATTGCAGAAAACAGAGTAAGAGTAGCTAAAATGATTCCAAAATATTCCTCTTTTATACCTATTTCATGGAATAAGCTACTTGCGATAGTTGAACGTATGGCTAGAATTGCTGCAAACAAACCAGAAAATAGGAAAAGAGCTTTTAATCTATCAGATTTAAAAATATTTTGAAAAGCAATTCGTAAATCATGATAATATGTTTTTAATGCACCATGTTTATTAAACTTAACTTTTTTCTTAGGATCTTCATAAGATTTAAAATTAAGAGTAATTAAACAAGAGATTATACACATAGAAAGACACAATAACATAGGCAAATATTTATGGAAGATGAATATGTATCCACAAAAAGATGCAGTTATTGCATCAAATAAATATGCAAAAGATGAACCTCTACCGTCTACAGCTGTAAATACGGAACCAGGATGTTCTTTCGCAGTTATACAATCGCGTAAAAATATTGGCTCACAAAGAGATTTCATAGAGAAACCAATCCCCATGAAAGCATTTGCAATAATTGCGTCATTTAAATTACGGCTAATAAGTAAAATAATAATACTTAAAGTAACAGAAAAATTCGCAATAATTAAGCTTCTTCTTTTACCAACAACTTCAGCCATACTAATAGATGGAATCTGTGCAATAAATTTAAAAAGTGTAAAAAAACCGTCAAGAAGTATTACGTTTGAAGGAGTGAGGCCTTTTACTTGTGTTAAAAAAAGAAAGTTTATTGAATAATAAAATAATAAATCCCATGAAAACATTTTGTAAATAGGATAAATTTTGGCATTATATTTTTTTGCTTTAAGTATTTTTTCTTCTGTATATTCCATTTTCAACTCCTTATTTTTTACAAATAAATTAGTAATAAGTTAAATGTTTATTTAATAGCTCGGGACAGATAGTTGTTTTTACATTCACTTGGTGTCGCAATCTCCAAATTATATTTTAATATGTCGATTGCTCCAATTCGCACTCGCTTCGCTCCTACCAGGTCGCTTACGCGTTCATTTCAAAACAACTATCTGTCCCGAGCTTTGCAAATAGTTATAAAAAATGCTAAATTATAACCCAAATTATACAATAAGTTGCAATTTTTGTAAATATTATTTGACAAAAAACTTACGAATTGATAAAATAGGAGTTACAAAAGGAGAAGTGAAAATGTCAATATACCCAGATGTATATTTTGAAAATGTAACCAAAATAACAATAGAATTTTTGAAAAAAAATTGTATAAAAGCCTTGATATTAGATATAGATAATACATTAGTAGATTTTGATAAAAAAATATTAGATGGAGCATTAGAATGGTGTAATAATTTAAAAGGACAAGGCATAAAATTTTATATACTATCAAATACAAATAAAAAAGAGAAAGTAGAAAAAGTATCAAAAGCACTAAATATCCCATATATAATGTTTGCCAAAAAGCCATTTAAAGGAGGTTTCCTAAAAGTACAGAAAGAATTAGAAATAAGTAATTCAAAAAATATAGCAGTTGTAGGAGATCAAATATTTACAGATGTAATAGGGGCAAGAAGAGCAAATATGTATTCAATACTTACAAAACCAATAGATAAAAGGGATATAATTGTTACAAAAATAAAAAGACCAATAGAAGAAATTATAATAAAAAGATATTTGAGAAAGAACGGAGGAAAATAAATGTATCTTCATAATATACATATACTTTTTTATGTATTATTTTGCGTATTAGGAGTAATATCAGCACAAATTTCTGCATGGCTCATAAAAGTAATGCCAGAACATAAAAAAGTATTATCAAAAGACTTTTTTAAGGAGTTTAAGTTAAATTATCCGTTAATAATTATAACAGTTGTTGTATATTTTATATTACTTTTAATGTATGGAATAAAAAATCAATTTTTAAACAATCTAGAATTAATAAAATACACAATTCTTGTACCAATGTTAACTTCAGCTTTTGTAATAGATTATAAATATCAAATAATTCCCAATAGATTAAATTTAACTTTATTTGAAGTAGGACTAGCATTTACATTTGTATCAGGGTTATATAGTATGAATTTATTAACAAATGCATTACTTGGATTAGCATTCGGCGGAGGAGTATTTTTATTAATAACTCTAATAGGTGGATTAATTGCTGGAAAAGAGGCAATGGGATTTGGTGATGTAAAATTCATGGGAGCATTAGGGCTCTATTTTGGATTTGCAAACATAATTGTAATTACACTTATGGCATTTCTTTTAGCAGCTGTAATAAGTATAATTTTGCTTATTACAAAAATTAAAAAGAAAAGCGAATACATACCATTTGGACCGTTCATTGTTGTTTCGTGTTTTATATCAATGATAGTCCCATTTAGAATAATTTTCATTGTTTTAGCAAAAATATTCACTTTGGGATTAGCTTAAGATAATTGAAAGGAGCGTCATTTATGAATGATAGACTTAGATGGTTGAGAAATTATCTAAAAACACAAAAAATACAAGGAATGATAGTTTCAAATCCAGTAAATGTATATTATTTAACAAATATTGAAGCAGAAGGAATATTATTATTAACTTTAAAAGAAAATATTTATTTAACAGATGATAGATACATTGAAAAAGTACAGAGAACACTGATGATAGATGATGAAATAATTTTATCAAACATAAAGGATGTTTCTTTAGAAGATTATGAAGGAATGTTTATGTTCTGCGAAAATGTAGGGTTTGAAGAAAATTACGTGACATATGCAGGATATAAGGAGTTTATGCATAAATATAAAATACATTCATTAGTTGAAACAGAAGGAATAATTGAAAAGCAAAGACAAATAAAAGACGAAAAAGAAATAGAATATATAAAAAAAGCTTGTCAAATAACAGATGATTGTTTTACATATATTTTAAATTATATAAAAAGAGGAATGACGGAGAAACAAATAGCAGACGAAATAGAAAGATATTTTAAGGTAAATGGTGGAGTGCCTGCATTTGAAACAATAGTTGCCTCAGGTACAAATTCATCAATGCCACATGCAGTTCCAACAGATAGACAAATTTCTGAAGGAGATGCTATTACAATTGATATGGGATGTAGCTATAATGGATATTGTGCAGATATGACTAGAACAATATTTGTAGGTAAAGTGGATGAAAATGTTAAACAGATATATGATTTAGTACTAGATAACCAACAAATAGCATTAGATGAAATAAAAGAAGGGGCAAGCATAAAAATAATAAGTAGAATAGTTGAAGGGAATTTCAAAGTAAATGGGTATGATTTTATGCATGCATTAGGTCATGGAGTTGGTATGAATGTACATGAAACACCAGTAATTTCTTCTAAATCAGAAAAAATTTTGAAAGAAAATATGGTGATAGCTATTGAACCAGGAATATATATACCAGGGATGTACGGTGTAAGGATAGAAGATACTGTTTTAGTTACAAAAGAAGGATGTATTCCTTTGACTAAATCGAGTAAAGAGTATTGTATAATAAAGTAAAAAATATGCTAATGTATTGTTACAATTCACTCTCTAATTAGCTAAGCGTGGAGAAATGTTTTAAAAATTGAAGTGAAGTTCGACCTACGCATTTTTTTGCTTGTACATTT
>CANQKB010000032.1 GCA_947624405.1 uncultured Clostridia bacterium | reverse complement strand
AATTCGTATTTATCATTTAACAATCCAAACTATTTTAAACGCCTTGGAGAACGCAACGTCGCATTTTTAAAATCATTTCCTCAGGTAGCTTAGCGAAAATCGGCTGTGAATTGTAACGAATTATTACATAAAAATTAAAAAAATGTCAAAAATTGTTTGAAATTATTAAAAAGTTGTGGTATCCTATGTATAGTGTAAATAACATAGGAAGGAAGTTGAAAATGGAAAGAATAGTAAATGAAGAAAAAAGGAAAAAGTTTATTGAGTATGCAGGAAAGAGAGTAAATAATGTATTGCATGATATTCAAATATTAGAGCCAATGGCAAGAAGTAGTACATATGATTTTACTAGAAAAGATGTAGAAGATATGTTTAATGCAATGCAAGAAACTTTAAATGATGCAAAAGAAGAATTTAATAGGAAATTTGATGAAAAAGCAAGAACAAATAAAAAGACATTTGCTTTTGCAACAACTACAACAGCTGAGGAAAATGTACAAAATGTCGTAAATACAAGTGCAAATGTGCAAAGTATAGAAGAGAATGTTTCAGTTAATGAAACAATCGAAGAAGAAGTGCCTGAAACAATGGATTTAGATGGTATTGATATAGAAGAGATTGAAGAAGAGGTATAGGATTGTAAGTAAAAAGTAAATGCGTTTTTTAGTTGCATTTACTTTTTTACTTCTTGGAACACATATTTTTAGGAAAGGAGCTTTTTAGTTTGAATATGTCAAAAACAAAAAAAATAATATTATCAGGACTAATGTTAGCATTATCGCTAGTACTATCAAGATTTTTATCAATTAAGACTCAATTACTTGTAATAAGTTTTAACTTTGTTCCAATCATGTTATCAGCAATATGGCTAGAACCAAAATACACAGCATTAATATCAGGCTTATCAGACTTAATACGGAGCAATTTTATTCCCATTTGGAGAATATTTTATAGGATTCACAATAAGTGCAATAATTTTAGGTATAATTTATGGATTTATTTTATACAAAAAAGAAGAACTAACAAAAAAACAATTAATAATTAGGCTCATAATTGCAAGTGTTGCAGGTTCAGTTATTGTAAATTTAGGATTAAATACATTATGGCTTGTAATAATGTATGATAAAGCATTTTTTGCTGTATTAAGTACAAGAATATTAAAAGAAATAATAATGTTACCAATACAAGTAGGTGTAATATTTGCATTAGTGCAAGCTTTGAAACCAGTTACAAACAATTATTTATTTGATGAGAAATAAGCTTGAGTTTGAAAATTAGGTATGTAGATTTGGAAGCAATTTGCACTTTGGAAAGGAATGATATAAAAAATGGATATAGAAGAATATTTATCAAAATTTGCAGTAGTGACCAAAAATCCAACATTAGATGCAATGAAATATTTTATGACTGAATTTGATAATCCTCACAAAAAGATAAAATTTATACATATAGCAGGTACAAATGGTAAAGGCAGTGTTTGTGAAATGATTAATAACATATTGGTAAAATCAGGATATACAACAGGAAAATACATTTCACCACATTTAATTAAGTATAATGAAAGAATAAGTGTAAATAACAGAGAAATAACAGATGAAGAAATATCTAATTTGTTAGAAAAAATTGCTCCAAAGGTAGAGATATACAATAGTACACATGAAACAAAAGTAAAGGAATTCGAAGTTGTAACAACACTTGCTTTAATATATTTTGCAGAAAAAAAGTGCGATTTTGTTGTATTAGAAACAGGCTTAGGTGGAATAGATGATTGTACTAATATAGCTGATGGAATGATATCAGTAATCACAGATATTGGGTTTGATCACATGGATATTTTGGGAGATACAATAGAGAAAATCACAGAAAAAAAGGCAGGAATAATCAAAAAGAATGCCGATACTGTAATGTATTTTCAAAAAAAATCGACAAATATAGTTGAAAAAACATGTAAGGAGAATAATAATACATTACATTTAGCTGATTTAAGTAAAATCAAAAATTATTCATATGATGCTGATTTTCAAAAAATGGATTACAAAAACCATAAGGATATTAAGATAAATTTAAAGGGAAAATGCCAGACATATAATGCTGCATTAGTACTTGAATGTATTGATATATTAAGAAAAAAAGGGTACGATATATCAGAAAAAGCCATACAAGAAGGATTAAGTACGGTAGTTCACAAAGCAAGATTTGAAAAATTAGGAGAAAATCCTACGATTATTTATGATGGTGGACATAATGAAAATGCAATTAAAAATCTTAGAAAAATGGTTAATCAATATTATGAAAAAGACGAAAAGATTTATATTGTATCTATTTTAAAATCTAAAGATTACAAAACAGTTATAAAATTGCTTGCAGAAGAAAAAAATAGTATATTCATTTTTACAAGTGGAAATGATGCAAATAGATATGTTTCAAAAGAAGAGTTATATAACGAAGCAAAAAAATATTTAAAAGAGGCATATATGTGTGATTTAAAAGAAGCAATAAAAAAGGCAAAAGAATACAAAAACAAAGTAATCATGGTTGTTGGAAGTTTTTATATATATGATGATGTTATAAAAACATTGAAATAATGGGAAAGGTAAATATTTAACATGATAAAAATTGAAAACGTAACATATAAATACAAAAATAGTCAGGAAAATGTACTTAATAACATAAGTATAAAAATTAATGATGGAGAAACTGTGTGTATAATTGGAAAAAATGGCTCGCGGAAAATCAACGCTAGCAAGGATAATTGCAGGTATTACAAAACCTACATCTGGAGTGGTTTTGGTAAATGATATAGATACAGAAAATAAGGCAGAATTTAAAACATTAAGAAGAACAATAGGAATAGTTTTTCAAAATCCAGATACACAAATAATTTTTAACAATGTACATGATGACATAATCTTTGCTTTAGACAATTTAGAATTAGATAATAAAGAAGAAAGAATAGAAAAAGCTTTAAAAGAAGTTGGAATGGAAAAATATATAAATTGTGAAGCATTTGATTTGTCATTAGGTCAAAAACAAAGAATAACTATTGCAGGAGTTTTAAGTATTGGAACAAAGATAATTGTGCTTGATGAACCAACAGCAATGCTAGATCCACAAGGAAAAGAAGATATACGTAAAATTGTAAAACAATTAAAAGAAAAAGGCTTTACTATAGTATATGTGACTAATATAATTGAAGAAGTACTCATTGCAGATAGAGTAATTGTTCTTGAAAAAGGCAAAGTTACAAAGGAATTTTTTACTAAAGAAATTTTAGAGAATATTGAATTTTTGAAAGAAAATGGAATAGCAGTTCCAAGATATTTTAAAAGTATGATTGAGGTAAATGAATAATGCTAAAAGTTTTGTGTTTTATAAGTTTTCTAGTGTATGCAAGTTTTATATTTTTTATAAAAACTCCAATATTACTTGGAGTAATTTTGATTATCAATATTTTATTAATGATATTATTGAAAATCAACATAAAAAAAGCTATTATGTTTTGTTTAAAGCTAATGCCTTTTATACTTTTTACGGCAATTTTTAATTTAATTTATGGAGGAATAGAACTTAGCATGCTTATTGCATTAAGATTAATTTTGGTTTGCAATATTACTTATATTTTTTCACAAAAGCAAACACCAAGAAGCTTAGGATATACTATTGAAAAAGTTTTAACGCCACTTAAAGTTTTCAAAGTGAATACTAAAGAGATACGGAATAATGATAAGTATTAGTCTTGCCTTTATGCCAATTATACAAAAAGAAATTCAAAATTTAAAATATTCCTTAAGTTCAAAAGGATTTGAAATGAATTTTATTAATATTATAAAAAATCCAAATTATATATTATTACCACTTGTAATTTCATGTATAAAGAAAACTGCAGAAATTGAACAAAGTATGATTTCAAAAGGATATAGTGAATGATTTGTATATGGAGAAATTTTAAATAAATATAAGGTTACAGATCACATTTGATTTGCGCTAAGCTACCTGAGGAAATGATTTTAAAAATGCGTCGTTGCGTTCTCCAAGGCGTTTAAGATAAATTGGATTGCTAAAATATAGATACGAATTTGAAACAATATAAGCAAGTAAACGAGTAGGTCGAACTCACTTCGATTTTTAAAACATTCCTCCACGCTTAGCTAATTAGGGTGTGAATTGTAACAAGCTACCTGATAAAATGTTTTAAAAATCAATAATCCCCTTGCAAAATTGTACAAAACATGGTAAACTTATAGCATAATTCAAAGAAGGGGTTGAAAGCAATGATAGATATAAAATTAATCAGAGAAAATCCAGAATTAGTAAAAGAAAACATAAGAAAGAAATTTCAAAACCACAAACTAGAATTGGTAGATAAAGTAATAGAATTAGATAAAAAATCAAGAGAAACAACATTGCAGGGGGACAACCTAAGAGCAAAAAGAAATTCATTAAGTGACCAAATAGGTGGACTTATGCGTAATGGGCAAAAAGAAGAAGCAGAAAAAATTAAAATTGAAGTAAAGCAAATTAATGAAGAATTAATTGAAATAGAGAAAAAAGAAGAAGAATATAAAACAGAAATAACACAAATCATGATGAAAATTCCAAACATAATGCATGAATCAGTACCAATAGGAAAAGATGATAGTGAAAATGTTGAAGTACAAAAATATGGAGATCCAGTAGTTCCAGAATATGAAATACCATATCATACAGAGATAATGGAAAGTTTTGATGGAATAGATTTAGATTCTGCAAGAGATGTTTCAGGGAATGGATTTTATTATCTTACAGGTAATATTGCAAGGCTACATTCAGCACTTTTAAGTTATGCAAGAGATTTTATGATAAATAAAGGATTTACATATTGCATACCTCCATATATGATAAGAAGTGATGTAGTAACAGGTGTAATGAGCTTTGAAGAAATGGATGCAATGATGTACAAAATAGAAGGAGAAGACTTATATTTAATAGGTACAAGTGAACATTCTATGATAGGAAAATTCAAAGGAAAAATATTAGATAGTGAAAAATTGCCATATACAATGACATCATATTCACCATGTTTTAGAAAAGAAAAAGGTTCTCATGGAATAGAAGAAAGAGGAGTATATAGAATACATCAATTTGAAAAACAAGAAATGATAGTAGTATGTGAGCCAGAAGATAGCTATAAATGGTATGATAAAATGTGGTCATACACAGTAGAATTATTTAGAAGCTTGGATATACCAGTTCGTACACTTGAATGTTGCTCAGGAGATTTAGCTGATTTAAAATCAAAGAGTGTAGATGTAGAAGCATGGAGTCCAAGACAGCAAAAATATTTTGAAGTTGGAAGTTGTTCTAATCTTACTGATGCACAAAGTAGAAGGCTTGGTATAAAAATTAGAAAAAAAGGAGAAAAGCAAACATATTATGCACACACATTAAATAATACTGTAATTGCACCACCAAGAATGCTTATAGCATTTTTAGAAAATAACTATAATAAAGATGGAAGTGTAAATATTCCAGAAGTTCTTAGACCATACATGGGTGGACTAGAAAAATTAGAAAAATAAGAAAATTGGGCATTAACGAAATCAAAGATTTCGATGCCCACATGTGCAAAATTGCTTCGCAATTATTGCACGAATCAAGGTAAATTAACCTTGTTGTATACGGAAAAATCTTATATAAGGTCAAGATAAAAGATGATTTTTCCTATACAATAAGAAAAGAGGTGAAATAAATGATAGTTAAAAATCCCAAATTTGAAATATCAGCTGTAAGTAAAAAGCAATATCCAAGCAAAGGCATACCAGAAATAGTTCTTGCAGGTAAATCTAATGTTGGAAAATCGTCATTTATAAACACCTTAATAAATAGAAAAAGTTTAGCAAGAACAAGTAGTGAACCAGGAAAGACAAGACAAATAAACTTTTACAATATTGATGAAAAGTTTTACTTTGTAGATTTACCTGGATATGGTTATAGCAAAATGTCTAAACAAGAGCAAGAGAAAGTTGGAAAATTTATAGAAGAATATTTATTTTCGAGAGAAAATATAGCTAAAATCTTGCTTTTGTTGGATATAAGGCATAAACCAAACGAAAATGATAAATTAATGTACGATTACATAAGGAGTACAAAACGACCGTATCTAATAATTGCAAATAAAGCAGATAAAATAGCTATAACAAAAGTTGATGAAGCAGTACAAGAAATAAGGCAAAGTTTAAATTTGAGTGATAAAGAAATAGTACTTCCATTCTCTGCTGAAAGAAAAATATATTCAGATAGTGTATGGAAAAATATTTTAATTGGAGTTGAAAAGCAGTGAAACTTGGAGCAGATAACGAAACACTAGCAGAAAACAAAGTTTTAATATTATATTTATTATCAGTAATAGATAAGCCGATAAATAATGACTCATTATATAGATTGGTTTTATCTATCCAAGACATGAATTATTTTTATTTTCAACAATTTTTAATAGATTTGCAAGATAATCAATACATTGTATGTTACGAAAAAGATGATGGAGAAGTTTATGAAATAACCAAAATGGGAAGAAGTACTTTAGATTTAACAATAGATATGTTGCCACGGAATTATAAAAGTGAAGGTTGATAAAACTGTAAAGGGAGAATTAAGTGATATACAAAATGAATCAGCAGTAAGAGCAGAGTTTATTCCATTAAGTGAAAAAGAATTTATCGTTAAATGCAAAATAATAGAAAATAATGTGCAAATATTTCAAATAGAAACTCTTGCAAGTTCAAGAGAGCAAGCAATAAAAATAGTTCAAAATTGGGAAGAGAATGTAGGAGAGATTTATCCAAAAGTAATACAGTTGCTTAATACAAATAATAATGAAGAAAGGGAAGAAGAGAGTGAAAAACAAACCACTCTTTTCTAAACTTAATTCATATGAGGAAGGAATGATGAATAACAATGAGTGATAAAGAAAATTTTGTAAAAGATATTGCAAATATAGATGAGAACTTTCCGCAATGGTATACAGACATTGTATTAAAAGCTGAACTTGCAGATTATGCAGATACAAAAGGATGTATAGCAATAAAACCATATGGATATGCAATTTGGGAGAATATTCAAAATTATGCAGATAAGTTATTTAAAGAAACAGGAGTAAAAAACGTATATTTCCCATTACTTATACCTGAAAGTTTATTACAAAAAGAAAAAGACCATGTTGAAGGATTTGCACCAGAAGTAGCATTTGTAACAGTTGCAGGAGGAGAAGAACTTGAAGAAAGATTATGTATAAGACCTACATCAGAAACAATGTTTGGAGCATTATATTCTAAGTGGTTAAAATCATGGAGAGATTTACCAATGGAATACAATCAATGGTGTAATGTACTTAGATGGGAAAAAGAAACCAGACCATTTTTGCGTTCTCGTGAATTTCTATGGCAAGAAGGACATACAATTCATGAAACTGCAGAAGAAGCAATGGAGAGAACATTGAAAATGCATGAAATATATGCAAAAATTGTAGAAGAATTACTTGCAATACCAGTATTAAAAGGAAGGAAAACAGAAAAAGAAAAATTTGCAGGTGCAGTAGAAACATTTACAGTAGAAACTTTAATGCGTGACGGAAGAGCTTTGCAAGCAGGAACTTCGCACTATTTTGGTCAAAACTTTACAAAACCATTTAATATTAAATTTCAAAATAGAGATGGTAAAGAAGAATATGCATATCAAACATCATGGGGAATTAGTACAAGGTTAATTGGTGCAATAATAATGGCACATGGTGATGAAAGAGGACTTAAGCTTCCACCAAAAGTTGCACCTATTCAAGTAAAGATTATTCCTATTGCTATGCACAAAGAAGGGGTTTTAGAAGAAGCAAATAAACTAAAAGATATTTTAAAAGATAAATTTAGAGTGGAAGTCGATGACAGAAGTCAAGTAACTCCAGGATTCAAATTCAATGATTGTGAATTAAAAGGAATACCACTTAGAATTGAAATGGGACCAAGAGATATAGAAAATGGGAAATGCATACTTGTAAGGCGTGATACTCTTGAAAAAAAGGAAGTAGAATTAAAGAATATTGAAAAAGAAGTTGAAGAAATATTAGATGATATTCAAAAAAGTATGTTTGAGGCATGCAAAAAAAGAACAGAAGAAAAAACACAAATTGCAACAAACATGGATGAATTCGAAGAAAAGATAAATAAAAATCAAGGATATATTAAAGCTATGTGGTGTGGAAAAGAAGAATGTGAGAACAAAATTAAAGAAAGAACAAATGCACATTCAAGATGTATTCCATATGAACAGGAGCACTTATCTGATAAGTGTGTTTATTGTGGAGAACATGCTGATACGATGGTTATTTGGGGACGTCAATACTAATTCTTTTTTCAACCTTGATTTGAAATATAGAAAGGGTAGAGATAAAAATGGTAGTAATAGATGGAAAAGCACTTGCAAAAACAGTTAGAGAAGATTTAAAGGAAGAAGTAGATGAATTAAGAGAAAAAGGAATTGTACCTAAATTTGCGGTAATTTTAGTTGGAGATGATAAGGCATCTCTTACATATGTAAAAAGCAAAAATAAAGCATGTAGAGAGCTTGGAATAGAGTATGAAGAAATTATACTTGATAGTAATATTGAAATGCAAGAATTATTAGATATAATAGACAACTTAAACGAAAGAAAAGATATTACTGGTATTCTTTTGCAAAGCCCTATACCAGATCATCTTGATATAAATAAAGCTTTTAAGAGGATTTCTCCAGAAAAAGATGTTGATGGGTTTAATCCAGCAAATGTTGGTAAACTTTGCTTAAATCAAGACACATTTATTTCATGTACACCATATGGGATACTTAAAATATTTGAAGCATACGGAATTGATGTTGATGGAAAAAATGCAGTGGTAATTGGTAGAAGTAATATTGTTGGAAAGCCAATGTCTATGTGTCTTTTAAATAAAAATGCCACAATAACAATATGTCATTCAAAAACGAAGAATTTAAAAGAAATTACAAAAGAAGCGGATATTTTGATAGCAGCTATTGGTAAAAAACATTTTGTAACTGCTGATATGGTAAAGGAAGGAGCGGTTGTAATTGATGTTGGAATTAACAGAACTGATGAGGGAATTTTTGGAGATGTAGATTTTGACAACGTAAAAGAAAAAACTTCATTTATTACACCAGTTCCAGGGGGAGTAGGACCAATGACAGTTGCAATGCTTATGAAAAATATTGTAAAAGCTACTAAGGCTTTAAATAGTAGTGATAATTTATAATTAATATATGATTCTAATTAGGGTAATTTGATATTAACTAGGAAGGATTGTTTTTCAATGAAAAAGATAGAAATAGGAGATAAGAGTTACCCAAAAAATTTATTAAATATATTTGAACCACCTAAAGTACTTTACGTTATGGGAGACGAAACTATATTAGATAATTTTGGAATAGCTATAGTGGGCTCAAGAAATGCAAGTGAATATGGTAAAAGTATAACAAAATCTTTGGCATATTCACTTGCAAAACATAATGTAAATATAATTAGTGGAATGGCTAAAGGGATAGATGAAGAAGCTCATAAAGGAGCTTTGATGGCAAATGGAAAGACTATTGCAGTGCTAGGTGGTGGATTTTTTCATATATATCCAAAAGAGAATGAAGGATTATTTCATGAAATTCTTAGAAAAGGTGGAGCAGTTATAACAGAGTATGAAGATGATGTGAAACCTTTACCTCAAAATTTTCCAAGAAGAAATAGAATAATAAGTGGACTTAGTCAGGGAGTTGTTGTTACAGAAGCAAGGGAAAGAAGCGGAAGTTTAATTACTGTAGATTTTGCTCTAAATCAAGGTAAAGATGTTTTTGCAGTTCCAGGTAATATTTTCTCTAAAAATGCAAAAGGCACAAATGGGCTTATAAAAGAAGGAGCAAAGCTCGTAGAGAATGTTTTTGATATTTTAGAAGAGTTTAAAATTTAAAAAATATTTTTAATTGAATATATTGATAATATGTACATAATGTGTTATAATATACATATAATATGTTATGATGTGGAGGCGATAATATGGCTACAATAAATGTAAATGTAGATGAAAAAGTAAAAGAACAAGCAAAAGAAACTCTAGAATATTTAGGAACAAATTTTACAAATGTTATCAATATGTTATTGAGACAAATTATTTTAACAGAGAGTATTCCTTTTGAAATAAAAATACCAAAATTAAATAATGAAACAATAAAGGCTATTGAAGATGCAGAAAATGGAAAAGGATTGAGTAAAGGTTACAATGATTTAGATGAAATGTGGAAAGATATAGAAAAAGAGGGTTGATAAATTTGTTAACAGTAAGATACAGTAATTTATTTAAAAAGGACTATAATTTAATGAAAAAAAGAGGAGTAAATTTAAATTTATTGCATGAGGTTGTTAGTATGTTGGCTAACAATATAGTATTACCTGATAAGTGTAGAGATCATTATTTAAATGGAAAATATAAACGGATATAGGGAATGTCATATACAACCTGATTGGCTGTTAATCTACAAAATAGATAAAAACGAATTAGTACTAACAGCAGTTAGGACAGGTTCACATTCGGATTTATTTTAACATACGCTCAAATTTATGGAAATATAGTTAAATTCAAGGCTTATGCTAAAGCACGCATAAGCCTTGACAAATAGTCAATTTATTTACAAAAAGGTGTGTGTTCTTTTATATCACAAGGATTTTTTTCAATATATTTGTCACATTGATCCATTTTTACACCTTTTAAGCATTTACCTTTTCTTGAGCATTTTGCACATATTTTATAAGTCTTAACCTTGCTAGCCCAAACATCTATAGCATATTTCTTATCTGGACATAAAGGTCCAAATACAAATTCACCATATTCATCAGTGAAAGTATGAGATACAGGTTTTCTAATATCTTCACCTTTTTCACAGTCTAATTCGATAAGTTTAACAACGGCATCTTTTACTGGTTCATGGTAGCTATCTTTGATAACACCATATATTACATTACGTTCATCTTCTGGCAAGTTAATTTCGATGTCATATTGTTTACCAGTTTCAATAAAGCCGTCAACCTCCACTACAGGGCATTTTTCATTATTATTTTCATATTCCATAATTTATTTCATTCCTTTCTAAAACATAGCTTAGTAATATATTATGAAAATACATATAAAAGGGTTACAGTTCAATACTTTTTAATATAGTTAATTGTAAAGCCTGTAAAATAGTTGTTTTGAAATGAACGCGTAAGCGAGTGCGAATTTTTAAAACATTTCTCCACGCTTAGCTAGTTAAGGCGTAAACAGTAATCAACTATTACTAAAAATTATTATAAATTTGTAAAAAAAGTTGAATTTATGTAATAAATTGGGTATAATATATAAGAAATAAGGAGTAAGAAGAAATATCTCTTACAAAAATGGAAGGAGAAAAATATGAAGCATGTATTAAGTAGTGATCAATATACTAAAGAGAGCTTAAAAGAAATATTTGATTTAACAGATAAAATCAAAAACAATCCAAAAAAATATGCAAACAAATTAGACGATAAGATAATAGCAATAATGTTTTATGAACCAAGTACAAGGACAAGACTATCATTTGAAACAGCAGCACTTAAACTTGGAGCAAAAATAATAACAACAGAAAATGCTGGAGAATTTTCATCAGCTGCAAAAGGAGAAACAATACAAGATACAGTAAAAGTAATTGCAGGTTATGCCGATGCAATGGTAATTAGACATAAATCAGACACATCAGCAATAGAAGCAGCAAGCGTCCAAAAAATACCAATATTAAATGCAGGTGCAGGTAAAGGAGAACACCCAACACAGGCACTTTTAGATTTATACACAATTAGAAGTAAAAAAGGAAGATTGGACAATTTAAAAGTTGCAATTTTAGGAGATCTTTTATATGGTAGAACAATCCATTCACTTATTAAACTATTATCTTTATATGAAAATATTGAAATATATGGATTAAGTAAAGAAGTATTTGCACTTCCTCAAGAATATATTGATATGCTTGAATCAAAAGGAGTAAAATATACAAAATGTAATAGTTTTGATGAATTACCAAAAGATTTAGACATAATATATCATACTAGAATACAGGCTGAAAGATTTGAAGGAGACTATGGAAAAGAAGAATTTATAATAAATAAAGAAGTATTGGATACATTTTCAAAAGATACTATTTTACTTCATCCATTACCAAGGGTTATAGAGATTGCAACAGATGTAGATGATGATCCAAGAGCTTGCTATTTTGAACAAGCACATAATGGGTTATTTGTACGTATGGCATTGCTACTACAAGTTTTGGATAGAGCATAAAAGGTTAGAAAGTACTAAAAATATAGCTAAAAAATTAAAAATAAAGCTTGAAAGTATTGATTTTATCCAAAAAATAGTATAAAATAGATAAGAATGAATTATAATAGATAGAGAAAATATTAAGGAGGAAAAATTATGGCAGAAGTATACATGGCAGGAGATTTAAGAAATGGAACAACTTTCGAACTAGATAATCAAGTATTTAGAGTTGTAGAATTTCAACATGTAAAACCAGGAAAAGGAGCAGCATTCGTTAGAACAAAAATAAAGAATGTTATAACAGGAGCTGTAATAGAAAGAACATTTAATCCATCAGAAAAATTGCAAGGAGCAGAAGTAGAAAAAAGAGATATGCAATATCTATATAATGATGGTGATTTATACTACTTTATGGATAACGAAACATATGAGCAAATACCATTAAATAAAGATCAGTTAGGTGATAGCTTAAAATACATAAAAGAAAATATGAATGTAAAAACATTATCATTCAAAGGAAAGGTTTTCTCAGTAGAACCACCAATGTTTGTAGAACTTGAAGTTACATATACAGAGCCAGGATTTAGTGGCAATACAACAACTACATCAGGTAAACCTGCTAAGTTAGAAAATGGATTAGAAATAAGTGTACCTTTATTTGTTGAAATAGGTGACATAATAAGAATAGATACAAGAACTGGCGAGTATATGGAAAGAGTTTAAGGAGTTTATTTAGCAAATGTCAAATTTAAAGAAAAGGTTTAATTTAATAATAGAAGATCTAGAGAAAAACATCAAGAATAAAGAAGATTTAGAGTATATAAAAACTCAAATTTATAATATTGCACTAATATTTTTAGATGAATTAGACAAACTTGTTGAGATGAATTTTAACAGATTAAATGTTATGATTGATAGAGAAAAAGAACTATCAAGAAAAGTAGCAAAAATGGAAAAAATATTAGATGATTTAGAAAAAGATGTATATGAAGCTCAAGATTGTGATTTTGAAATTATATGTCCTTACTGCAATGCAGAATTTGTTGAGGAATTTCCAAATGGTGAATCTCATGACGTTAAATGCCCAGAATGTGGAAATAGTATAGAATTAGACTGGCGTGAAGGATTTAATGGAAATGAAGCAGATGAAGAACAAAATGATGAAGAATCTCTAGACTTTGATGAAAACGAATTTGATGAAGATGAACAAGAAGATGACAATGAAGACGATATGTAAAAACATATCGTCTTCATATATAAATAGTATAAATAGAACTTTATGTTTTTGATTTTACTTCAACGTAATCTAACGGATTTTGTGCAACATTATTTATTTTAATAGAAAAATGCAAATGAGTACCTGTTGTTGAACCATTTGTAGGAAGTCCATTTTTATCTTTATATGGATTATTAAGTACATCATATACGTGAAGAGGGCCTACTTGTCCGAATAACTTGAGATTGTTCAATTTCATCTCCGTAAATTTACTATAAAATTAGGCGAAACATGACAATATACAATTTTTAAATTATCATTTTCAAGTGTAATAGTATATCCGACCAGAGCCAGAAAATCCAAGATATGTTATAGTTCCAGATGTTGTTGCAAGAAAATATGTCCCCTCAGGTGAAGGTATATCAATTCCAGAATGATAGTTTGAAGCTCCAAAAAGTTTTAAATCTCTATATCCAAAATATGATGAAATATAATAGACATGTGGAATAGGCCAAGTGAAACCGTGAGAACTAATGTAAATATCATCAGGATTTATACCATAATCTTCATAGTTATGAAGTGTACCAGCACTCAAAATAGAAACTATAAGAGTGATTATTATTAAAAAAATAATTGAATAAGTAAATAAATTGTTCATGAGAATCAAATCCTTTCGTGTGTTTTAAAATAAATGTGATAAAAATCAAAATGAGTTAATGAATTACAAAATTACAAAAAAATCACAATCGTAATAGATTGTGTTATGGCAGGGGTAGAAGGACTCGAACCCTCACAGGCGGTTTTGGAGACCGATGTGCTACCATT
>CANQKB010000031.1 GCA_947624405.1 uncultured Clostridia bacterium | reverse complement strand
GGAATCGAACCGGCACGGGAGGTAAGTCCCGCAGGATTTTAAGTCCTGTGCGTCTGCCAGTTCCGCCACATCTGCATATATTGAACTGACAAAATTTATTATACTATAATTCTATTGAAAATGTCAAGCATTTAGCTCAAAAAACTAAAATTTTTTGTTTTCGTCAAGTGAAAAAGTAACGAACAAAATATTATAGCAATTATTTAATTCCTTCAAACTTACTTTTATACATGAATTGCAAGTACTAATCTTAATTTTTTTGCATAGCTTAGATGAAAAAATATGAACTTTCGCATGTCTATTTAATTGTGCAAACTAAATACTAATAGTTAATTAATAATTTACACTTTATTAATGCCAGTAAAATTTGGATAAAATTTTATGAACTTTTCCTGCTATCTTTTTCAATAAAATTTACCACACCATCATCGAAACAGCTCCCTATAATACCTGTTGCTCTTTGTTTAACTATATTAACTGCATTTTCCACAGCATAAAATTCATCAGCAATATCTGCAAGTGGCAAATCATTTTCACTATCTCCAAAAGCTATTACTTTATCAAATCCATAATATTCTTTAAAATCCTTTAATCTACTTGCCTTTGATACATTATCTTTAACAATATCACAATAACATTCTCCAACAGTATAAACTTTTTTATGAATAAAAAAGTTTATTCCTTCAATTTTACTTAGAATCATAGAAAGTTCTGTTCTTTTTTCCTCTGGGAAAAGAATGTTCATTGCTAATACATCAGTTTTTTTATTCCATTCTTTTACCGAAAATCTATTTAATTCATTTTTTTCAATTGTTTGAACTTCTAATTTTTTTAAATCAAAATCTTTCAATTTTTGTTCAATTTCTACTACTTTTTTATTTGGTATTAATTTTAAATTTTCATATTCCTTTTTCGTAAAATCATAATTTAGAGAACCATTTAATATCATAATAGGAAGCTTAAAATTAATATCATTCACAATATTTTTAGCTGAATCTCCTCTACCTGTTGAAATTGTAAAATTAATTCCTTCATCAATAAGTTTATTCAATTTTTCTATAGTTGATAAATTAAGTCCTTGATTTAAATTAAGTAAAGTTCCATCTAAATCAGAAACATATAATACCCTCATTTTGATATTCCTCCTATTTTAATATTTATAATTAAAATAATTTTACAATTCTAAATCACAAACTTTTGCATTATTTCATATTAAAAAATTCAAATTAATATTAACATAAAAGTCTAATAAAGTCAATTATCCATTATAGATATATTTCTAAGATTTTTCCATTGTATAGTCTTTGTAAATATTGCATGTTTTGACATTTTAATATATAATAACAAAGTATTTTATTAGTATAAACAATAAGAGTAAAAAGGGAGGAAAATTATGGCCGAAAATCAAAAATTAAATGTATTAGTAATTGGAAGTTCAGGAGCTGGAAAAAGTACACTTATAAAAGCAATTTCTGGCGTTGAAGTACTGACAGGTATTGGAGAAGGAGTTACCAAAAAAATTGATGTTTATGAATCAACCATTTGGCCTATTAGATGTATTGATACAAAAGGATTTGAGTACAATATTTTTGAACAATGGAAAACTATTAAACAAATAAAAAAATATACTAAAGAGCAAGTAAACAAAAGTAAAAAAGAAAATGTAGCGGACGAAGAAATAGGTATAGATGTTATTTGGTATTGTATTGAAGGGACTTCAGGGCGAACTTTTGAACATAATATTAAATTAATGAATAAAGCTACTAATCAATGGAAAAAGATTCCTGTATTTGCTGTTATTACTAAGTCATATTCAGATGTTGATACACGTAATAATATTGAGGCGATTAAGCAAGCTTTTGAAAAAGTAAAAGATATTAATTTAGTAAATATTATTCCAGTAGTCGCAGAAGAGTATGTTATAAATGAAGAAGTTAAAGTAGAACCTAAAGGAATTGAAGACCTTTGTGTGAAAACTTTAGATTGTTTTGAAGAAGCTAAAGATATAAATAAGGAAAATAGAGATAGAATGATTTTAAATCAAAAAAGATTTACTGCAAACGAAGTAATTGCAGGTGCAACGGCATCTGCAGGAGCAATTGGGGCAGTACCAATACCTTTCCCAGATGCTACATTTCTTATACCACTTGAAACAGGACTTACCAAAATCATTTTTAAAATTTATGGAGTTGATTATTCATTAGAATTAGTTAATTCAATAGTTGGCTCTACAGCTCTTACTATTGTTGCTAAGACAATATTAAAAGCAATTCCGGGAGCAGGAGCAGTTGCAAATGGAGTTGTTGCAGGAGCAATAGTGTTAGCACTTGGAGAAGCCGTTGTTGTTGTTTCAGAATTGATTTATAATGGGAAAATCGATGTTTCACAAGTTAACGAAATAGTTGACATTGTAAGTAATAATATAAAGGAAAATCCAATTGTTAGTGCTACAATCAATTATTTTGAAAAAAATGCTAATAAAATGAATAATAAAAAATCAAAAGAAGTGCTTGAAGAAATAAAAAGAACAAGAAATAAAAAGTAGTTTTTTAGAATAAAGGAGAGATGAAAATGTGTACAGCAGTAACATATAATACAAAAAATCATTATTTTGGGAGAAATTTAGACTTAGAATATTCATATAAAGAAACTATTACAATAACTCCTAGAAATTATGAATTTAAATTTAAAAAAGTAGGAAATATAAGAAATCATTATGCTATTATAGGAATGGCGTATGTTGCAAATGATTATCCACTTTATTATGATGCAATAAATGAAAAAGGATTGGGAATGGCAGGGTTAAACTTCCCAGGAAATGCGGATTATAAAGAAATAGAAAATGAAAAGGATAATATAGCACCTTTCGAATTTATACCTTATGTTTTATCCAAATGTGAAAATATTACTCAAGTAAAAGAATTATTGAAAAATATAAATATTGCTAAAATTAATTTCAGTGAAGAGTTACCAGCTTCACCATTACATTGGATAATTGCTGACAAGAATGAGTCAATAACAGTTGAAAGTGTTAAAGATAGTTTAAAAGTGTACGATAATCCTGTTGGGGTTTTAACTAATAATCCTACTTTTGATATTCATATGTTTAATTTAAATAATTATATGAATTTGTCAATAGAACCTCCACAAAATAATTTTTCATCACAATTGAATTTAAATGCATATAGTAGAGGAATGGGAGCTATGGGATTACCAGGAGACTTATCATCAGCTTCAAGATTTGTAAAAGCAACTTTTACAAAAATGAATTCAAAATCAGGAGATTCGGAAGAAGAAAGTATAAGTCAGTTTTTTCATATATTAGGTTCTGTCTATCAACAAAGAGGATGTGTGCATATGGGTGATGAAAAATATGAAATAACTATTTACAGTTCTTGTTGTAATATGGATAAAGGTATATATTATTATACAACATATGAAAACAGCCAGATTACAGGAGTTGATATGTATAAAGAAAATTTAGAAGGTAATCAATTGATAAATTATGACTTAATTAAAGGACAAAGAATATGTATGCAAAATTAATAAAAATCCATAAAAAAGATATAGAGGGGCTTTGATAGTCCCTTAATTTATTGTATAATAATTATTGAAAGAGGTTTTTAATGGGATTTTTACCTACAATTTTAGAACTAAATATATTATACAAAATTGTTAAAGATAGAAAAGAAAAAAGTAAAAAAACTCTTACATAAAAATTTTTTTTGTGTTAAAATAATATATGTAAAAATGAAAAATTAGCGTGTAGTCTTTTAAAGGCGTAATTCCAGCTTTTAAAGATTACATGCTTTTTTTGTGCTAAAAGGGAGGTAAAAATGATTACAGAACAAAAAAACAAAATGGCAAATAGCCCAATAAATAAGCTATTTTGGGAAATGGGGTTACCAATGATAATATCAATGGTATTACAAGCATTATATAATGTTGTTGATAGTATATTTGTAACAAATATGGGCGAACAAGGAATAATAGCAAACCAAGCTTTAACTCTTGCTTTTCCTATACAAATATTAATTATAGCTGTAGGGGTAGGTACAGGAGTTGGGCTGAATGCGTTATTATCAAAAAGTTTAGGAGAAAAAAACTATGATAAAGTAAATAGAGTTGCAGGAAATGGGATATTTTTAAGTATTTGCATTTATTTAGTTTTTTTAATTTTTGGTATATTTGGTGCAAGATGGTTTATTTCGGCTTTTGCAGGAAAGAATGAAGAAGTTATAAATCTGGGAACAATATATTTAAAAATTTGTACATGTTTTTCTCTTGGAGCAATAGGGTTTACTGTTTATGAGAGATTCTTGCAATCTACAGGAAAAACTATGCTTTCTACAATATCACAAATATCAGGTGCAGTTACAAATATTGTTTTAGATTATATTTTTATTTATCCATGTAAAATGGGTGTAGCAGGTGCAGCATGGGCAACTGTTGTAGGACAATTTGTTTCTTTAGGAATGGCAATGATTTTTCATTATTTATTAAATAAAGAAATAAATGGAAACATAAAATTTATTAAACCAAATTTTGAACTTATAAAAGCAATTTATAATATTGGTATTTCAGCAGCAATAATGCAAGCTTTATTATCAGTAATGATGGCAGGAATGAATGCTATACTAGGGAATGCAAATACAGAACCTAGTATTTTAGTTGGTGCATTTGGAATTTATTATAAAATACAACAAATTGCATTATTTTCAGCATTTGGACTATCAAATACAATAATATCTATATTATCTTTTAATTATGGAATGAAAAATAAAGATAGAATAAATACTGCAATAAAATGTGGAATAGTAGATGTTTTAATTGTTACATTTATTTTGTCTTTAATTTTTGAAATATTTGCAAATCCAATATCAAGTTTATTTGGATTAACAGGAGGAACAACAAGAGAAATAATAGATATTTGTACGATAGCATTAAGAATAGCAAGTATTGGATATATATTTATGGGATTTTCTATTGCAATTCAAGGAATATTGCAATCTATAGGATATGCAATAAGACCACTTATAATTTCTTTATTAAGATTAGTAATATTCGTATTTCCAGTAGCTTATGTATTTACATTGTTAAATGACGTAAATTATTTGATATGGTGGACTTTTCCAATAGCAGAAATAATTACAGCAATAATTTCAGTTTTTATATTAAAAAAATCATATAAGGAAAAAATAGAAATTATTGAAAACAAGAAATATAATATTGTATAAAAGTTAAATTGTAATTGTAAAAATATATTTTTTGTGATATACTAAACAAAAAAATGAGGAGGTTTACTATGAGAAAAAAGATTAAAACTACTGAGGCAATATTTCCAATGCCAGTGTTAATGATTTCGACATATAATGAAGATGGAACTGTTGACGTAATGAATGCTGCATGGGGAACGATGTTAGATAGAGATTATGTAATACTTAATTTGACGGAAACTCATAAAACAGTAAAAAATATTAAAGAAAGAAAGGCTTTTACAGTTAGTATAGCAGATAGTAAGCATGTAGTAGAGGCTGATTATTTTGGCATTGCATCAGGAAATAATACTTTAAATAAATTTGAAAATAGTAAATTAAATGCTACAAAATCAGAAAATGTAGATGCACCAATTATAAATGAATTTCCAATTTGCATGGAATGTGAATTTGTCGAATATCAAGATGGGAAATATGGCTGTGGAGTTATAGGAAAGGTTGTAAATGTAACTGCTGATGAAAGCGTAATGAATGGAGAAAATGTTGATATTTCTTTAGTTGATGCAATAGCTTTTGATCCATATACACATGGATATTATAAAGTTACAGAAAGAGTTGGAAATGCATTTAAAGATGGAATGAAACTAAAAAAACAATAATTATTATAAAAGCAAGAAAAATTTTTCTTGCTTTTATAATATATCAATTAAAAATAGTATTTACTTGAGAAAGGTTAAAGGAAAAAATTAAAATAATGAATATAGAAAATGATATATTTAAAAAAAGTGTAATAGAATACGAAAAATTAATAAATTATGGGTTTGAAAAAATAGATGAAAAATATGTAATATCTAAAAATATATTAGATGATTCTTTTTGCATTTATATTGAAATAGACGAAAATGGAAATGTGAAAGGTAAGATTTATGATTTATTTGTTAATGAAGAATATACAAATTATAGGATAGAAGATCAAACGGGAGAATTTGTTAATAAAATTCGTAGAGAGTTTGAAAATTTCTTGATAGATATTAGAGATAAGTGTACTATAGCCAATTATTTTATTACAAAACAAGCTAATCGTATAACGGATATGATAATGAAAAAATATAATGATGCACCAGAATTTGCATGGGAGACATCTCCTGGAAATGGAATATTTAGAAATCCTAGTAATAATAAGTGGTATGGACTTATTATGAATATAAATAAAAATAAAATTGATATGGGAGACGAAGAAGTAGAAGTATTAAATATAAAATTAAATCAGGATGAAATCAAAAAATTATTAACAAGAAATGGTTTTTATAAAGCATATCATATGAATAAAGAAAATTGGATTACAATTTTATTAGATGATACTGTAAAAGATGAAGAAATTATGCAATATATAGAAGAAAGTCATAAATTTACAGAAAAAGCAGAAGAATGGATTATACCTGCAAATCCTAAATTTTATGATGTCATAAATTGTTTTAATGATACGGATACAGTTATATGGAAACAATCTAGTAATATAAAAGTAGGAGATTTAGTGTATCTGTATGTCACGGCACCTTATTCAGCTATATTATATAGATGTAAAGCAGAAGAGGTAGATATTCCTTATAAATACAAGGATAAAAATATTTCTATATCAAAGGCAATGAAGTTGAAGTTATTGGCAAGATTTGATAAGGCTGATTATACATTTGAAAAACTAAAAGAATATGGTATAAGAGCGGTAAGAGGTCCAAGATTAATTACAAAAAAATTAAGTGAGGAAATTAATAAGAGTTACAATTCATAGCCGATTTTCGCTAAGCTACCTGAGGAAATGATTTTAAAAATGCGTCGTTGCGTTCTCCAAGGCGTTTAAGCTATTTTGGGCTGTTAAATGATAAATGCGAATTTGAAACTATGCAAGCAAAAAAATTTGTAGGTCGAACTCACTTCGATTTTTAAAACATTCCTCCACGCTTAGCTAGTTTAGGTATGAAATACATTAAGTTAACATAATATAAAAATAATTTTAGAAAAATACTTGCAATTTTACAAAAAATATGTTAAACTATAAAATAGTCAGTTATATAAACAATAGAAAGGAATGATATAAAATGGCAAAGTGTGCAATTTGTGAGAAAACTCAATCAGTACGGAAACAAATTAAGTATTGCACGTTCTCATGTTAGTAAAAGAAGTAAAAGAACATGGAAACCAAATTTACAAAGTGTTAAAGTAATGGAAAATGGTCAACCAAAAAGAATAAAAGTATGTGCAAAATGTTTACGTTCAGGAAAAGTTAAAAGAGTATAAAAGAGTAGAAAAATCTACTCTTTTTCCATAGATGTGATAAATTTTATCAAAGCAGTATAAAAAGTTCATATTTAATATAAATTGAACAGAGCCATATGTCAAATGACACGGATGGTGATACGAGAATGGATAAATATATTCATTCTTTTAATTGATTATCAACATATGTATTAATTTTTTATACCAAAAATAAACTTTACAATACCACGTAAAAACCTTGGCACTTTTTTTACAACAATTTGCATGATAAAAACACTCCTTTCTTAACAAGAGAGCCAAATTAGACCCAAAATAACAACTACAACGCCAATTATAAATAGCCAACCACATAAGGGAAGCAGTAAAACAAAGAGCATACCTAACCCAAATCCAATCATACAAACAGCTAAAGTTTTTTTAAGAAGCCTCAACATAATACCTTACCCCCTATATGGATATTATATTAGAGAAACATAAAAATGTTACAAATAAAAGGAAGAAATAAAAGATGAAATATAAAGAAATAGTAAAAATTTTAAAAAATGAATATCCAGATGCAAAATGTAGTTTAGATTTTGAAACACCATTTCAAATGGTAATAGCAGTAATGTTATCAGCACAGTGTACAGATGAAAGAGTAAATAAAACAACACCAAGTATTTTTGCAAAATATTCTACACCAGAAGATTTTGCAAATGCAGATGTCAAAAAAATTGAAGAATTGATACATCCATGTGGATTTTATAAAAACAAAGCAAAAAATATAAAAGCATGTGCTGAAATGATTGTTAAAAAATATAATGGGGAAGTACCAAGAACAATGAAAGAATTAATGGAACTTCCTGGAGTAGGAAGAAAAAGTGCGAATGTAGTTATGTTAGAAGCATTTGGAGATGCACAAGGAATTGCAGTAGATACACATTGTAAAAGAATCGCAAATAGATTAGGATTAAGTAATCAAAAAGAACCAGAAAAAATAGAACAAGACTTATTAAAAATATTCGATAAAGAAGATTATAAAGATATAAATCACTTATTTATTTGGCATGGAAGAAAAACGTGTACAGCAAGAAATCCGAAATGTAATGATTGTATTTTAAAAGAATATTGTAAAGAGTTTAAAAATGAATAGTTATTAGAGCTTGGGGAATTATATAGATAAGAAACAACACGAAAGTTTGAAGTCTTGCAACGCAAAGCGAAAATAAATTATATTTTATTTTAAAAAAATAATTAGTATTACTTATTATTTTTAAAATTGAGTTGCACATTAGAAGGGAATGAATTAAGTATGTTTAAGCCTCAAGCAATTTATTATGAAAAAGATATAGAAAATTATCCGCTTGGAAAAGAATTATTAGAGAAATACAAATATATCCCAAAAGTGGAAATAGAAAGTCATAATTCGATAAAAGAAATGCAACAACAAGATAATAAAGAATTTATAAATATGAAGAAAAATTTAATAATAGGAGTTAGAAAAACTCATAAATTTGTAGAAAATCATAAAGTATCAGATTATTTGGTACCATATACTTCCTCAGGCTGTATTGCAGCATGTATGTATTGCTATTTAGTGTGCAATTATAATAAATGTGCATATCTTAGATTATTTGTAAATAGAGAAAAAATGCTAGATAAGATAATAAAAACAGCAGAAAAAAGCGAAAGAAATTTAACTTTTGAAATAGGAAGTAATAGTGATTTGATTCTTGAAAATACAATTACAGGAAATTTAATTTGGACAATAGAAAATTTTAAAAACACAAAAAATGGAATGCTTACTTTTCCGACTAAATTTGATATGGTGGATGATATATTACCATTAGATCATAAAGGGAAAGTAATTGTAAGAATGAGCGTAAATCCAGAAGAAATAATTAATAGGGTAGAATTTGGAACATCTAGATTGAAACGGAAGAATAGAAGCAATAAATAAATTAAAGAATGCTGGATACAAAATTCGGTATTTTAATTGCTCCAGTTATTTTTGTTGATAACTGGAAAGAACTTTATTTAGAGCTTATAAAAAATTTACAAGGGCTACTTTCAAGGGAAGTAAAAAAAGACTTGTTTTTTGAAGTGATATTTATGACATATAGCTATGTTCATACAAAAATAAATGAGGTTGCATTTCCACATGCAATCGAACTTTATGATAAAGAATTGATGACTGGTAGAGGAAAAGGAAAATACTGGTATAAAGAAGAAATTAGAAATGAAGGAAGAAAATTTTTTGAAGAAAATCTAAAAAAATATTTCCCTAATAATGAAATTTTATATATTGTGTAAACATTTAAAATATGTTATAATAAAAAACAATACCATATAAATTCAAAAAGCAAACATTGATTTTTGTAATTTATATGGTATAATTTATTTACAATGTAAAGCCCTATTGTTTAGAAAGGAATGATTAATAGAAATGAAAAAGAAGATTAAATTTATACATTGTGCAGATATTCATTTAGGAGCAAATCCATTTGAAATAGAAGAAAGATTTGAAGATATGGGAAAAGCATTTGAACAAGTATGTGATTTCGCTTTAGAAGAAAAAGTAGATTTTATTTTAATTGCAGGAGATTTTTTTCACAATAAAGTTTTAAATCCTAAAACTCTTGAACAAGCAATATATTCACTTGAAAAAATAAAGAAAGCTAACATACCTGTTTTTTTAACAGAAGGAAATCATGATATGGAGACATATTCAAATGTATATAGTTGGTTACAATTTTTATCATCAAGGGGTTACATATATTTATTAAGACCTAATAAAAATAAAAATGAAAACGTATTGAAAATATGGGATGGAAAAGAAGGAACAATTTATCATGCAGAAGATGTAGATATTATTGGATTGGGCTATTCCGGAAGTACAGCTAGCAAATATATAGAAAAAGTAAATAAAGAAATGGAAGAATTAATAAATGAAAAAGAGCTTGGAGATAAGCCAATAATTTGTATGTTACATACTGGGATAGATAGATTTGTAACGGAAGCTATGGGGGGAGTAAAAGAAAGTGAAATAGATCCCTTATTAGAAAAAATAGATTATTTTGCACTAGGTCATATACATACTAGATATGAAAATATAGAGAAGAAATATTACAATCCAGGTTCTATTGAATGTGTTAGAATAACAGATAATCCATTTAATAAAGGATTTTATTATGTTATTTTAGATACAGAAAGCAAAAAAGTTGAACATGAATTTAAGATAGTAAAAGCAAGAAATGCTATAAATTTAAATATAAATGTAAATGAAATAGATAAAGAAAATTTTGAACAAAATATTTTAGAAAAAGTACAAAAAGAATATAAAGAGAAATGTATACCAGATTCAAAAATAATGTTACAAATAAAATTAAATGGAGATATTGTGCAAGGAAGTATGGAAATAGACATAGCAGAATTAAAAGAAAAAATAAAAAATAGTGTGCCAATATTACATCAAGAAATAATAAATTTAGTAAGATATATAACTGAAGATGAAATTGTTATTGCGAGTGATATATCAAGAGAAGAGATTGATAAAATTGTTATAGAAAAAAGTATAGAAAAAACAGGATTTGATGCAGAAGAAAAAGAAGGGGTTTTTCAAATTATTCAAAAACTAAAAGAATATGGAGAAAACGAGGCAATAGATTTAAATGGCTCATATGGTGAAGAAATAGAAAAAATGCTTATTGGATTATTAGAGGATTAATAGACGTATTTTTGAAAGGAATGAAAATTAAAATATGAAAATAAAAAATGTAAAATTAAAAAATGTAAAATGTTATTCAGAAGCGGAATTTGATTTTGAAAGTGGAATTAATTTTATAAGTGGAATTAATGGTGCTGGGAAAACATCAATTATAGAGAGCATTGGGTTTGCATTATTTGGATATAAAGTTGGAAAATCTGGATTTACAAGTTACTTTATAAAACGAGGAGAGAAAAAAGCAACTGTAAGAATTTTGTTTGAAGATCAAAATAGAGATGAATATATAGTAGAAAGAAAAATTGCAATTCCTTCAAATAATAGTTGGGTAATAAAAGATGTGAAAAATGAAGAAGAAATTGTTTCTGGTGATATAGATGTAATGAATTGGCTTAAAGATCATTTAGGATTTTATAGAGATGATAATATTGCAGAAATATATGAAAATATTATAAGTGTACCACAGGGCATGTTTACAAGTGCTTTTATGGATACTGCACAAAATAGAAAAAATAAATTTGATCCTATATTTAATTTAGAAGTGTATAGAAGAGTATTTGACAATACATCAACTTTAGAAAGTGGATTAAAAAATAAAAAAACAGATATGGAAATTAAAGCTCACGAATTAGAAGTGAAAATGGAATTTCTTACAGAAAGTGAAAAAGAATATTCAGAATTAAAAAAAGAAGTAAAAAAAATACAAGAAGAAAAAGAAGGAAAAGATAAAGAATATAAAGAAACAGATAAAGTTTATCAAGAAAAAAATAATTTAAAAAATGAAATAAAAAAAATAAATAAAGAATTAGAAATAGAAAATATTAAATATGAAAATATTAATCAAAAAATAAATTCACTAAAAAAAGAAATGGAAAAAACAAATAAAGCTAAAAAAATTTTAGAAGATAATAAATCAGGGTATGAAAGTTATATAAAAGAAGAAAAAATACAAAAAGAATTAAAAATAAAAAAGAAAAAATTTGATGATTTGCAAGAAAATAAAAATAAATTAAAAACAAAAATAGAAAATTGCAATAATGTAATTTCTATAAAAAATAATAATAAAAAAGAAATAGAGCAAAATATAAAAATAAATTTAAATGAATTAAAAAATAATGAAACAATAATTCAAAAAGAAGAAAATGATTTATCTAAAAAATTAATTTTTTTAGAAGAAGAAAAAATTAAAGTAAATGAATTGAAAAAAAATGAAAATATTTTAGATGATGAAAAAATAAATATTGAAAAAAATAATTTAATAATAAATAATAATTTTATTAATATAAAAAAATTAGAGAAAACATTACAAAAAGAAAAAGAAATAATAGAACAAAAAAATAATTTAGAAAAAATAATTTCACAAAAAGAAAATAAAGAAAAAATAAAAAACAAAATAGAAGAAAATATAAGTAAATTATCTGCAAAATTAGAATATTTAAATGAAAGTAAGAAAATTGCAAAAGAAGGAGTTTGTCCATATTTAAAAACAGAATGTATTAATGTTAAAGGAAAAACACAAGAGGAATATAATATAGAGATAGAAAAAATAAAAAAGCAAATCAAAGAAATTGAAATAGAAAGAACGCAAATAATAAAAGAAGAAAAAGAAATAATAAAAGCTGAGGAAAATTATAAAAATACAGAAATAAAAATACAAGAAATAAATGAAATAAAAAAAGAAATAAAAATTTTAAATGATGAAGTAAAAGAAAAAGAAAAACAAATAGAAAAATCAAAAGAAATTATTTTTAAAATTTTAAATGAAAATGGTTTAGATAAAAATATAGAAAAAATAAATGAATTAAAAATAATTAATCAAAAAAAACAAGAAGAATTTAATGAAAAAGATAAAGAATATAATGTGCTAAAAACAAATTTGGAAAATAGAAAAAAAGATATGAAAAAGCAGAATGAATTATTAGATAAAAATAATGAACAATTAAGTAAATTAGAAAAAGAAATTCAACAAGAAAATGAAAATATACAAAAATATAATCAGGAAATAATAAATAAAGATAAAGAATTAAAAGAATTTGAAAAAATTGAACAGGAAATAGAAGAAAATGAAAAGAAACTATTAGATACAAAGGGTTCATATGATGAATATATAAAAAATATAGAGAGTGCAAAAAGAGAAAAAGAAATAAAAGAAGAATTAGAAAAGAGTATTAAAGAGACAAAAATAATGGAAGAAAAATTTGAAAATAATAAGATTAATTTAGAAAAATTAAAGAAAGAATTTGATGAAAGTGAATTTAAAAATATCGAAGAAAAAAGAAATAAATTAGTAGTTGAAATTACAGAAATCAGTACGAGATTAAAAACAAATAATGATAGAATTGATGTATTGAAAAAACAAGTTGATGAATTAAAAGAGGTAAAAGAAACTTCTAATGAGTTGAGTAAAAATATAAAAAAATATGAAAAAATAATTGAATATTTAGCTAAAATTAGAAAAATAATAAAAGAAGCCCCGGAGGAAATTTCAAAAATTTTAATTAAAGAGGTAAGTAAAAAGGCTACTGAAATTTACTCTAAAATTGCAAATGATAATACTATGCTAGAATGGAGAGAGGGATATGAGGTAATATTGGTAGATAGTATTGAAGGTAATCAAATAGAAAAAGAGTTTAGGCAGTTGTCAGGAGGAGAGCAGATGTCTGCAGCTCTTGCTATACGTATTTCTATGCTTGAAATATTAACTAATTTAAAAATTGGTATTTTGGACGAACCTACTGTTAATATGGATGCAGGAAGAAGACAAAGATTAGCTGAAATAATCGAGGAGATAGGTGTTTTATTTATACAGTTATTTATAGTTAGTCATGATGATACTTTTAATTCGGTTACAGAAAATACAATTCAATTATAATAAGAAATTATAACTTTGAGTTTTGAAGTGTTAAAAATTGTTGTGATTTTTTATTTAGTATATAATGCATTAGCAAGGAGGAAAAAATGAAATAAATAATTTATTAAGGAAAATTAAATATTAATATAAAAACAGGTTGATATACAACCTGTTTAACTTTTGTTAACTACTTTTGCATTTGTATGAACATTTGCAAGATTTTTTTCCCCAAACTGTTCGATAAATTTTTTTACCATATTTCATTCTCCTTAACTATAAATTAAAATTATTATACATTAGATTAAAAAATAATGCAATTATTTTTAGCTTATATAGTAGTTTTTTAATGAAAACAAAATGTAAGGATAATAAATATAGATATGCTTAATAAATTTAAAAATAAAGTGAAATCAATATACTTTTTGAATAAGAAGTAATAATATAAAACAACTTAATGTAGAATTATGAGATTATGTAGGATTCTCATAACCCGAAGGTCGATGGTTCGAGTCCATCCTCCGCAACCAATCTTTAATCACTACAACTATAAAGGTTTTAGTGATTTTTTAATGTTTTCAAATAGTTTACAATAATGCTAAAATTAAGCACTATTATGTCTATTTGGGAAAAGTTGGGAAAAGTAAACACATCAAACTACTGAAAC
>CANQKB010000030.1 GCA_947624405.1 uncultured Clostridia bacterium | reverse complement strand
ATTAGAGCTGCTGGCTGTATGATACCTTTTCCATTAGAACAATCAAGAGAAAAAATAGTTGAAAGAGCAAAAACTTTTTTAAAGTAAAGGAAAAATATGGATGGAATTTTAATTGTAGAAAAGCCTCAAAATTGCACTTCACATGATGTTGTATATAAAGTTAAGAAAATATTAAATGAAAAGGTAGGACACACAGGAACTTTAGATCCTCTAGCTGAGGGTGTCCTTCCTTTGCTTATCGGAAAGGGTACAAAGATTTCTAAATATTTGGTAGAACATGATAAGATATATGAAGCAGAGATACAATTAGGAATTGAAACAGAAACACTAGATAGAGAGGGAAAAATAATTAATTCAAAAGAGGTTGACTTAGAGAATATATCTTATGAAAAGGTGAAAAATGTATTATCTAAATTCAAAGGAAAAATTAATCAAGTGCCTCCAATTTATTCTGCAATAAAAGTTAATGGAAAGAAATTATATGAGTATGCAAGAGAAGGAAAAACAATAGAAATTCCAGCTAGACAGATAGAAATATATGAAATAGAATTAATGTATATTGACAAGGAAAGGAAAAAAATTAGATTTAAGGTTCATTGTTCAAAAGGTACATATATAAGAGTACTTTGTGTAGATATTGCTAAATCATTAGGTGAAATACGGAATTATGAATTATCTTAGAAGATTAAAAGTTGGAAGTTTTGAAATAGATAATGCTATGAAATTAGAAGAAATAGAAGCACATAAAGATGATTTGGAATATATAAGAGATAAGATTATCAATATTGAAGATGTTTTTGAAAAAAATGAAAGGCTCGTCTTGAATAGCAAAAAATTAGAATTATTTTTGAATGGTGTGAAATTAAATTGTCAAAGTATAGATGGAGTTTATAAAATATATGATGAAAAAGGAGTATTTATAGGAACAGGAGATGTTAAAGATAATAGATTAAAACGAGATGTTGTTATTTAGAATATGCGAGTATGCTGGAATTGGCAGACAGGCACGTTTGAGGGGCGTGTGCGGTACACTGCGTATGGGTTCAAGTCCCATTACTCGCACCAACGATGTATCTGTTCGAACTTTCAATACTGTGTATTTGCAATTAAAAACTTGCAAATTTACATAAAATGGTATATAATAATAATATGAGAGAAGTTAAAAAGTACTGATAAATAACGTTTTTGAAAGGAATGGATAATAAAAATGAGTAAAAGAGTCTTGTCAAATAAAGTAAGATTAACTGATGAGAAAAAATTAGAATTGATGAAAGAATATATGAAAGAAACTAGCAAAGATGTTAAAGCAGATACAGTATATAAAGGATATAAAATAGGACATATGAGAGCTAATTTGAGGCAGGCATATTTTAATGGAACGTTAAGAATGAAAAATGAATTATTGCAAGAATTTATGGAAGCTGGGATAATATCTGAAGAGAAAGAGAGAATAAGAACTTCACAACAAGAAAAATATGATTTTTTAATGGGATTAGCAGGAAAAGAAGAAGAAGAAATAGAAAATGCTAGGATGAATAGTGGATTGCGATATGATAAGGTTAAATGGCAGATGCAAGTAGATTATAATAAAGGAAAATTAAAATTATCAAAAGAACAGATAGAAAATTTAAGAAAAAGTGGCTTTTTGGATTTTTCTAAAAAAGAAAAAACTCAGATAAGTGAAAATTGTGGTTTACCTGAAAAATATGCTGTATCTATAACAAAAAAATATGGCTCATATGAAAAATTCTTAGAGAAATATAAAAAATGTGAAACAGATTATAATTTTGAAGGAAATGTTTTTTGTGGACATAGAGGGGTTACTATATCTTCAAAGGAAATGACGGAAGAGCAAAAATTAGGATATGTTACTTTACTTAAAGATTTAGTTTTTTATGACAAAATTCCAGGAAGATATGATAATGGAGTATATATTAATTTAGATGAAGTCGATAATATTATAGGAAAACTTCCTGAACAGCCAAGAAGAATTATTCAAATGTATTATGGCTTAAATGGAGAAAAAATGAGTTATGTAGAACTAGCAAAATCATACGGAATATCTAAAGCAAATATGAATTTAAAAAAGGAGAAAATTTTTAAAATTTTAAAAAGACATTATGCACAAAATAGAAAAGAAATATGTGTGAATTTACAAGAAGTTTTGGCTAGGTACGAAAATGAAAAAGATAATCTCCAAGAGTATATGTATGATTTAAATACAATTATGTCATTTATTACAGATGAAAATGGTAGTCCAAAAAAATTAGCAGATATTGAAGATGTTGAATTGGTTGTACAATATGTAAGATATAAAGATGGAACTATTAGAAAATATCATATTGATGATTATATAGAAAATGAAGATGAAATAGAAGAAGTTTATGAAAGTGGTGTTGTTGAAGGCAATACGATAAGAAAATTAATAAAAACTACACCAGAAGGAGAGAGTGAGTATCGAACTATAAAGGATTTAATTAAAAGAAATATTTTAACTAATTTAGAAAAAGAAAATGTACGAAGAGAAAGTATCATGAATAGTGATATAAATGAAATAGGATTTTCTACTAGAGCATGTAATTGTCTTTCACGAGCAGGATTACATAAAGTTAGAGAAATAACAGAACTTTCAGAACAAGAATTAAAGAATATGAGAAATATGGGAGATAAAACTGTTGAAGAAATATATGAAAAATTACAAGAATTAGGTGTAATAGTACGATTAGACAATATGGAAAAAGAGGAAAAAGCAGATGTTTCATTAGAATTGTATGAAAATTTACCAATAGACGAATTAGATTTGTCTACTAGGGCAATGAATATTTTTTCTCGAAATAATATTAAAACTATATATCAACTTATTCAACTTTCAGAACAAGAATTAAATAGTATGAGAAATATGGGAGTTGCAACCATGGTAGAAGTAAAAGAAAAATTATCGAAATTTGGTTTAAGATTAAGAAATAAAGATGAAGAAGAAAATAGTGAAGGCATAATAAAAATAGAGGATAAACAAGAGGAAGGAGTAAAAGAATTTTTAGAAACATGCAGGATGTTATATCAACAAAGTGCTAATGAATTAGAATGGCTAAATTCACAAAAAGATGTAATTGATAGAAAAATAGCAAGATATGAGATTGCAAGATACAATTATTTCAAAAAAGAAAATATATTTGACCAAAATGGAATAGTTCCAGCTGTTCCTGAGGAACATTGCGAAGAATTAGCTGAACAAATTAATGAAAAAAATGAGGATAACTTAGAAGAGCAATCGATTGATTATATTAATAAAAAAATAGAAGTAAATGATGAGGAAGCAATAGAAAAGGTAAAAGTACACAATAGAATAAAAGAACTTATTAAAAGTATTGAGGCAAGCCAAAGAGAATTGCAAGAATTGCTTGAACAAGAAAAGAAAAAAGAAGTACAATATGGTGAAATGTAAAGTAAAAATTAACAAAACAATCTGCAATAATATTTGTGATTTTGTAGAAGGGATTTGTATGAAAAATGGAAAGTTTTAAGAAAAATAGGGTACTTAAAAATGCTTATAGGGTCGAAGGAATAGAGGAAAGAAACGAAGAAGTAATTAAGAACATGAAGGAAAAAGCAATACTTGAGGAAATAATACATATAATAGAACAAAGTCCAGAAATTTTGAAAAAGTTGGATGTTCATAAATTAGAAGTGATAGATAAATATTATAAAGATAAGATTGCTAAGATTAAAAGAAAAAAGCCTAATTAATGGGCTTTTTTCATATTAATAGAATTAATTGTAAAGCCTGAAAATAGTTGTTTTTACTATGAACTGTAACAATGTGTGTTACAGTTCACACTCTAACCAGCTAAGCGTGGAGGAATGTTTTAAAAATCGAAGTGAGTTCGACCTACGAATTTTTTTGCTTGCACAATTTCAAATTCGTATTTATCATTTAACAATCCAAACTATCTTAAACGCCTTGGAGAACGCAACGCCGCATTTTTAAAATCATTTCCTCAGGTAGCTTAGCGGAAATTGGCTGTAAATAGTAACAATGTGTTACATAAATGTAATAAATTTGTAACAAAACACTTGTATTTTTGTTAAAACTAATGTATAATAGATAATATTTAGTAAAAGCGATTTGCATATGAAAGGAATGATAAAATGTCTTTTATAGAAGAAATAAAACAAAGAGCCAAAAGTGACATCAAGACGATTGTTTTGCCAGAGGCAAATGACATAAGAACTTTGGTAGCAACAGATAAAATTTTAAAAGAAGGTTTTGCTAATATTATTTTAATTGGTGATGAAGAAGAAGTTTTAAATCTTGCAAAAACAAATAATTTAGATATTGAAAAAGCTAAAATTATAAATCCTAAAACAGCAGATGATTATGAAAATTTTGTAAATTCTTTTTATGAATTAAGAAAAGAAAAAGGTATGACTATAGAAAAGGCAAAGGAATTAATGTTTGATCCAGTATATTTCGGTATGATGATGGTTAAGAAAGAAAAGGCAGATGGATTAGTTTCAGGTGCTGCACATTCAACAGCTGATACTTTACGTCCAGCACTTCAGATTTTGAAAACTGCTCCTGGTACAAAACTTGTTTCTGCCTTTTTTGTAATGTGTGTACCAGATTGTGAATATGGAGAAAACGGAACTTTTGTATTTGCAGATAGTGGCTTGAATGCTAACCCAAATGCGGATGAGTTATCAGAGATTGCTATTTCTTCTAGCAAAAGTTTTGAACAATTAGTTGGTAAAAAAGCTCAGGTTGCTATGCTATCATATTCTACATATGGAAGTGCTAAGTCTGAGCTTGTTGATAAAGTTGTAGAAGCAACAAAACTTGTTAAAGAGAAGGCACCAAGTATTTGTGTTGATGGGGAACTTCAATTAGATTCTGCTATAGTCCCAGAGATTGCTAAAAGTAAAGCTCCAGGAAGTACAGTTGCAGGAAAGGCTAATACCTTGATTTTCCCAGATTTGAATACAGGTAATATTTCTTATAAGTTAGTGCAAAGGCTTGCAAAGGCAGAAGCATATGGACCTTTATGTCAAGGTATAGCAAGACCTGTTAATGATTTATCTCGTGGTTGCTCGGCAGATGATATCGCAGGAGTAGTTGCTATTACCTGTGTACAAGCGTTAAGTTAGTATAAAGTTGAAATTTTTTAAAATAAAAAAGGAGAGGTTAAGATGAAAATTTTAGTTTTAAATGCAGGCAGTTCTTCTTTGAAGTATCAATTGATTGATATGACAAATGAAGAAGTTATTGCAAAAGGTAATTTCGAAAGAATAGGTATTGAGGGTTCATTTTTAACTCATAAGGTTGGAGAAGAAAAACATATTACTGAAAAGAATGTGCAAAATCATGAAGAGGCTATTAAAATTGTTTTAGATCAGTTTACTAATCCAGAATATGGAGTAATAAAGGATTTGAATGAGATTGATGCAGTAGGTCACAGATTGGTTCATGGTGGAGAAAAGTTTGCAAGTTCGGTTGTTATAAATGATGAGGTTATTGAGAAGGTAAAAGAGTGCATAAGTTTAGCCCCTTTACATAATCCTGCAGGTATTTTAGGAATAGAGGCTTGCAGAAGATTGATGCCAAATACTCCAATGTGTGGTGTATTTGATACAGCTTTCCACCAAACAATGCCAAAGAAGAATTTTATTTATGCAATTCCTTATGAGTATTATGAAAAATATGGAATTCGTAAATATGGTTTCCATGGAACTTCTCACAGATTTGTATCTGAGAGAGCAGCAGAACTTATGGGTGGTTTAAGAGAAGATTTAAAAATTGTTACTTGTCACTTAGGTCAAGGAGCAAGTATAGCAGCTATAAAAGGAGGAAAATGCTTAGATACAAGTATGGGATTAACTCCACTTGCAGGTATCCCTATGGGAAGTAGATCAGGTGATATTGATCCTGCGATTGTTACATATTTAATGGAAAATGCAAATTTATCAGCTAAAGAAGTTGATACAGTATTGAATAAAAAATCAGGTTTATTTGGAATTTCTGGAGTAAGCCCTGATTCAAGAGATATTGAAGAGGCAGCCGCTTCTGGAAATGAAAGAGCACAACTTGCACTTGATAATTATAACTACCTAGTTGCTCAATTTATAGCAAAATATGCAGTAACAATGCAAGGAATTGATGCTATTGTGTTTACAGCAGGAATTGGTGAAAATGCTGGTACAACAAGAAAAGGGGTATGTGATAATTTAGCATATATGGGAATTAAATTAGATGAAGAAAAGAATAAGACAAGAGGACAAGAGATTGAGATTTCTACACCAGATTCAAAGATTAAAGTATTTGTAATTCCAACAAACGAAGAATTAGTAATAGCAAGAGATACAATGAATTTAGTAAAATAATTTAATTATAAAAATAAATAAATCTTCTTAAGGGGATAACCTTAGGAAGATTTTAAATAAATAAGAAAGGAGAAAATAACATGGCAAAAATTTTAACAGATATTTCAAGAACATTTAATGAATTTTTGTTACTACCAAATTTAACTACAGAGGAGTGCATACCAGAAAACGTATCACTTAAAACACCACTAGTAAAATTTAAAAAAGGAGAAGAACCAAAGTACACTGCTAATATTCCAATGGTATCTGCAATAATGCAATCTGTTTCAGGGGAAGAAATGGGAGTTGCTCTTGCACGTGAAGGAGGACTTAGTTTCATATATGGAGCACAAAGTATTGAAGAACAGGCTGCTATGGTTTATCGTGTAAAAAAACATAAAGCCGGTTTTGTAATAAGTGATTCTAATGTAAAGAGTGGTACTACATTAAGAGACGTAATGGCTTTATCTAGGAAAACAGGACATTCTACAGTTATTGTAACAGATGATGGAACAGCAAATGGCAAATTTTTAGGAATCGTTACAAATAAAGATTATCGTCCATCTAAAGATAATTTAGATGCACCAATAGATAATTATATGACAAAGGCTGAAGATACAATTTCAGCTAAAAAGGGAATTTCTTTATCAGAAGCAAACAATATCATTTGGGAAAATAAAATAAATTGTTTACCTATATTAACAGAAGAAGGAAATTTAAAATATTTAGTATTTAGAAAAGATTATGAGGAGAGAAAAAATAATCCTAATTCTTTATTAGACGCAAATAAAAGATACATTGTCGGTGCAGGAATAAATACAAGAGATTATGAAGAGAGAATACCAGCTCTTGTAAATGCAGGTGTTGATATACTTTGTATGGATTCATCAGACGGATATTCTGTATGGCAAAAAAGAACTATTGATTTTGTAAGAGAAAAATATGGTGATGATGTAAAGATTGGTGCAGGAAATGTAGTAGATGCAGAAGGATTCAGATACCTAGCAGAGGCTGGAGCTGACTTCATTAAAGTTGGAGTAGGAGGAGGATCTATCTGTATTACAAGAGAAACAAAAGGTATTGGACGTGGACAAGCTAGTAGCTTAATTGATGTTGTAGCTGAGAGAAATAAATATTTTGAAGAAACAGGTGTATATATTCCAATCTGTTCAGATGGAGGAATAGTACATGACCATCATATTACTATTGCATTAGCACTAGGTGCAGATTTTGTAATGATGGGTAGATATTTTGCTAGATTTGATGAAAGCCCAACAAAAGTGCTAAAGATTGGAAATAACTATGTAAAAGAGTATTGGGGAGAAGGTTCAAATCGTGCTAGAAATTGGCAAAGATATGATTTAGGCGGAAATAAAGAAAAACTTTCTTTTGAAGAAGGAGTGGATTCATACATTCCATATGCAGGTCCTCTTAAAGATACATTAGATGTTACAGTTTTAAAAATTAAGTCAACGATGTGCAATTGTGGTGCTACAACAATACCAGAATTACATGAAAAAGCAAGGCTTACTCTTGTATCAGATGTAAGTATATCAGAAGGAAAAGCACATGATGTTATTTTAAAAGAAATTGATAATTCATATAAAAATTAATTAGTTATTAAATTAACAAAAAATATCCCCCATTAGTTTATCAGTGGGGGATATATAGTAATATTCTTATTCTAATCCGTGGTCCATCATCTTTTGATTTATTTGCTTTAGACGAAACATTAACTTTAGTACGAGCATCATGCATTGTTTGAGAAACAGAATGTGCAAGTTTTTTCATAAAATCATTTCTTATAGATGCATTATTTGGCAAGTCAAATTCTCTATAATAAGATGTAAGAGGAGTACTATCAGGTAATAGTACATCTCTATTATCATAAATGTCATTTAAGTATGCATCGTACATTTTTTCTATTTGAGTACCTCTTTCAGCATTTAATATTTGTGCTAGATTTCCGTATACATCATTATGAGTGATTACAACTCTTTTATCTCTAACTTCAGCGTAATTTATTTCAGGTATCATATTTTGTATAGTTGTGTAGAAATTTTTATATTCTAAATATTCTCTGTATTGTTCTGCTGTTGCTTCAGTATCAGTATAACGACTTGCATGGAGATGTTTTGGAGAATTTTTCAATAGTTCCTTCTTTTTAACCATACTTCGAGGATATTTAGGAAGAGAGTCTGGCTGTTTTCCTTCCCTATAAATATGTGCAGAAAGACCATATTGTTCATCTCTACTTCTTTCTCTTGTAAGTAATTGAACTTCTATTGGTAAATTTAATGATTCTCCATTTTCAACAGGTACATTTAAATTTAAAATAATAAATTCAGAGCGGTAACCATTTGCTTTAGATTTACTTCTAGTCTCTGCAACAGATACGCCCAAGTTTTGTATAATATCACTGTGCTCTAATGTTTGCATTACATTTTTCTTTAGAACATAGAGTATAATTTTATTATTATTTTTTAACTTTAACCTATTTAATAAATAGTGAAGATTAAATGTTGAATTTTGCATAATAGTAGATATTGGTTTTTCTACGTCTTCATCTCCAAAAATTCTTTTATAGTTTTCTAGTTCTTCATTAAGAGCTTGTTTTCTCCTTTCATAGTGACCGATTACTTCGGTTGCTTCTGGAGGGAAAGTAGCTATTATCTTATTATATACTTCTATACATTCTTGAATATATGAAGAAAAAGAAATCATTTTATTACTGCTAATCATTTTATATTTATTTTTAATAAATTTTCTTATTTTTTCACGTTCTTTTAGCATCTTATCAAGTGTAGTATCTCCTGCAGATGATAAAATATCAGGATTTCCAGTTGGGATTATTTTCATTCCAAGGTAGTCTGTAACAATTCCTTTTTGTTCAATTTTTTTCCTTAAACTTTTAAGACTTTTTGTTCTTTCTGAAATTGTATAATTAAATGAATTTTCATCTTCTTCAGAAAATTTACCTTCAAATAATATAGCAGCTTTAACATAATCAATAAGTTGTTTTACATATGGATCAGTATATGCTATAAGTCGTTCATTTTCAGTTCCAACAAGTTCTCTGATAAACTCTAAATGTATATCATTTTTCGTTTGAGTATCAACGATGTTTGGATTTAAAGTTGTAATTCCATTAACATTTACTTTTAATGCTTCTCTAAATTCTTTTTCATTTTCATTCATAATTCAAGACATTCCTTTCTTTCTCGTGTTTATTTTATCTACATATTTGATTTTGAAAAGAATTAGTATGATAGGCGTTCAAGACAAATTACCGTAGACTAGCCTTGTGGCTGACGAAGGTAATTTGTTCGCAGAACAACGAAGCAATATACTGATTCTTTTTAAAATTATTCCCATTCAATTGTTGCAGGTGGTTTAGAAGTAATATCATAAACAATCCTATTTATATTTTTGATTTCGTTTACAATTCTTACTGAAACTTTTTCTAATATATCATAAGGGATTTTAGCCCACGTAGCAGTCATAAAGTCAGAGGTTTCAACTGCACGTAAAGCAAGGGTATAGTCATAGGTTCTACAATCACCCATAACACCTACAGATTTTAGATTTGTAAGTACTGCAAAATATTGATTTAATGATTTATCTAACCCTGCTTTTGCAATTTCATCTCTAAAGATGTAATCCGCTTCTTTCAAAATATTAAGTTTCTCCTCTGTAACATCTCCAATTATTCTAATTGCAAGACCTGGACCAGGGAATGGCTGTCTATACACTAAATTTTCAGGGATACCAAGTTCTAATCCGGTTTTTCTAACTTCATCTTTAAATAAATCTCTTAATGGTTCAACAATTTCTTCAAAGTCTACTCCTTCTGGAAGACCTCCAACATTATGATGACTTTTAATAGTTTGTCCTTTGCTAGAACCACTTTCAATAACGTCAGGATAAATGGTACCTTGAACTAAATAATCTACTTTTCCAATTTTTTTAGCTTCTTCTTCAAAAACTCTAATAAATTCTTCACCAATTATTTTTCTTTTTCTTTCAGGATCAGATACATCTTTTAATTTTGCTAGAAATCTATCTTTAGCATTTACTCTAATTAAATTTATATCATATTGTTCTTTAAATATTTTTTCAACTTCATCACCTTCATTTTTACGAAGCAGACCATGGTCAACAAAAATACATGTCAAATTTTTACCAATGGCTTTGTTTAAAAGTACGGCAGCAACTGAGGAATCTACTCCACCAGATAATGCACATAATGCTTTTTTATTACCAATCTTTTCTTTTAAAGATTTGACTGTTTCATCTACGAAAGAAGACATTTTCCAATTACCTGAACAACCACAAATATTATATACAAAATTATGTATCATTTTAATACCATCTTTAGTGTGATTTACTTCAGGATGAAATTGTATTCCATATATTTTTTTAGAGTCATTTGCCATACCAGCATTAGGACAATTTGAAGTACTTGCAATATTTACAAATCCTTCAGGAAGATTTTTTACAAAATCAGTATGAGTCATTAAACAATCATTTTGTGTACCAAATTCTGCAAATAGAGGAGAGGTATTATCTAGAGTAACAGTAGTTGTTCCATATTCTCTTTTATTTGCTTTTTCTACATTACCACCTAAAAGATATGTTATAAGTTGCATTCCATAACATATACCAAGTATAGGTATATTAAGATTAAAAAGTTCCTGATCAATCATTGGTGCATTTTCTTCATAAACACTTGAAGGACCACCAGTAAAGATAATTCCTTTTGGATTAATTTCTTTAATTTTACTAATTGGTGTATCATATGGTTTTATTTCTGAATATACATTACATTCTCTTACACGTCTTGCTATTAATTGATTATATTGTCCATAAAAATCTAGTATGAGTATTTTTTCATCTTCTTTCATATACATAATTCCTTTCTTAGGCATATTTATTTACCTTTAATAATTAATATATCTTAATTTTATCATATTTTCCAATTACTTGCAATTATTTTTAAAAAACAAGTTACAAAATTTACATAATATCATAAAATATACAGAGTATTAGAAAAAGAGGAGGGTATCTGTCTTGAAAGTGGAAAATAAAAAGATAGCTTTTGGATTAACTAATGTTTTTTTTACATTTGAAAAAGTAATAGCGGAAATGAAAAAAATTCAAAAGTATGGAGGAGAGATTATTCCAATAATGTCCAAAGATACCTACACAACTGATAGCAAATATTATAAATCTATAGATTTTATAAGAGATATAGAAGAATGTTCAAATAGAAAAATTATTACTGTAGAGAAGGAAGCAGAGGAGGTAGAGGCTGATATTTTAGTTATAGCACCATGTTGTCGGTGAACACATTGCAAAACTTGCTTTATCTATTTATGATACACCTGTTTTAGTTTCTGCGAAAGCTCATTTGAGAGAAAATAAACCAGTATTATTAGGAATAGCTACAAAAGATGGATTAAGTACTAATGCTGAGAATATAGGAAAATTACTTAATTATAAAAATGTGTATTTTATTCCTTATGTGCAAAATAATCCCATAACAAAACCTACAGCTCTTTGTTTCTTACCTGCTTTTATGATTAAATCAATAGAGCAAGCTTTAGAGCATAAGCAGATACAACCTATAATAAATTGATATAAGTACATTAGTACGTTACAGTTCACAGCTGATTTTCGCTAAGCTACCTGAGAAAATGATTTTGAAAAATACAAACATTTTTTTGATTTTTTTCAAAAAAAGTATTGACAATAAACTTTTGTTCGTGTATAATAAATTCACAAAAGCAAAAGAACGTTCGCAAATATGTAACATGATGTATGCTAAGAAAGGATGATATGTATGAGAATAAAAGATAAGAAAAAATTTGTAAAAACTATATTTATATTAATAGGATTAGCTGTTATATTGAATTTCATATTAATTAGCAAAGTTGCATCTTTTGGAGATGTAAAATATAAAACAATATCTGTTATATCAGGGGATACTTTATGGGAGATAGCATCTGATGAAAAAGAAAATAATCCATATTATAATGGAAAAGATGTAAGAGATATAATATCGAATATAAAGAAAGTTAATAATTTGAAAGATTCTTATTTAAAAGTAGATCAAGAGTTGCAGATTCCTACATATTAATAGAAAAGCCTACATAAATGGGGGATGTAGGCTTGGGGGTATATTTATTCTTCAGATAAAGGATTTCTTTCAACAGCATCTCTAACTTGAGCATTTGCAACATGAGTATATATTTCGGTAGTTGCAATACTTTCGTGACCAAGTAATTCTTGAAGAGCACGTATATCAACATTTCCATATTGATACATAAGAGTTGCAGCAGTATGTCTTAATTTGTGAGTTGAAAATTTAGTAGTATCGAGACCAGCTTTTTTAAGTTCTTTTTCAACTATATATTGAACTGTCCTTTTACTAATTCTTTCTAATCTTTCGCTTAAAAAAAGAGCATCTTCATCTTTAGATTTTATTCCAGTTTTTGGTCTTATAAGTAAATAATTTTTGATTGCTTTCATGCAAGCTTTATTTAAATATATAGTTCTTTCCTTATTACCTTTGCCAATAACTGTCATCTTACATTCATCAAATTGTATATCTTTTATATTAATTGATACAAGTTCAGATAAACGCATACCACAGTTTAAAAATAAAGTAATAATGGCAAAATCTCTTTGAGAATTTCTGCTATCATCAGCAGTAATTGCTAATAACTTTTTGCTTTCTTCGAGTGTAAGATATTTTGGTTGTCTTTTATCCAATTTTGGATTTTCAAGATTTTGTGCAGGATTTATTTCTAATAATTTTTCTTTACTTGTCATATAATTGAAGAATATACGTATGGTAGAGGCTTTCCTTGCAAGTGTCGCAGGTTTACTATTATATGTATCTTTTAAATAATAAAGATATGCATGTATATCATTTAAATCAATTTTCTTTAGGAAGTCAATATCAAGCGAATGTATATCAACATTCTTAATATCTTCTTCAGATGTATATCCTGAATAATTAGACATAAACTTTAGAAAATTAGATAAATCGTAGTTATATTCTTTTACGCTATTCTTAGATTTATTCAATATTACAGTAGAGTATTGTAAAAATGAATTTAGAAATTCTGGGTTTTCTTTATGATTATAGTTTATCATTTGTTGACCTCCATTTATTACGTTTTTCTAAATTATATATCATTTTTTTACAATGGTCAAACATTATTTTGTAATTAGTTATATTAAAATCTACAAAACTAGTACAATAAATTACTTAAAGTGGAAAATACCATTTTTAAAAAAGGTAAATAAAACTTCTTCATCATTAAAAGCCATTTCATTTAAAATGTACCATTCTATGTAGTAAAAATATGCATATGCATATATAAAACTAGTGCATGAAAATGCAATTAATAACATTTTTTTAAAATGAAATAGAAAAGAAAAAATTACATTAAATATATTTATAATTAGTATAATCTTTTTAGTAAGCTCAGTTGATTGACAAATTTTTAAATATAAAAAAAGAGTAGTAGTAAATATGACAACATAAAATAATCCATAATTTCCTCCAAAAAATAAAACAGCCATTGTTGCACCTATAATTGGTAAAAGTAAAAAGCTATATCCCAATATAGAAGTTAGGTTTCCATCTAAAGATGATAAAATTTTTCTTGCTAATAATAAGTCTACTTTTATTTTTAACTTTTTTGAGCGACAGTCAGCTACAAATGCTTCCATATTAAATTGTTTTTTTGTTTTTTCTTTGCTTTCCATTTATATCCTCTTTTCTTTAATTATTTTCTATATACGTACCATAACTACGTACTTTTTATTATATCTTATCATAAAATCATAATATATTATGTCGAAATTTGTCGAAAGTACAAAAAAATAAAAAAATGATACATTTTCCCAAATAATTTTATGAAAGAAAGGAACGAAAATTAGTTATGTATATTAAAAAGTACTATGATAAGAAAAATGTTGCAGGTTATGTTATAAGGAAAGAAAGACTTAAGAAAAATATTAAAAAAGTAGATTTATGTAGACAATTAGATTTAATTGGAGTTTCAATTAATGAAGATGAATTATATCTTATTGAGAGTAACAAGTTGCCTTTAAAGGATTTTGAGCTTATTGCTATATGTAAAGTATTAGGAATAGATTTGAATATTATGAAGGATTTGATTGAAATTTAATTGTTTAAATATTCTCACAAGCATAACTAGTTACATAGAGAATTAAAAAAATACCCACACATTCAAATTTGTGAAAAAGATAAAAAACTATGGATTTTTAAAATGACAAATGCTATAATTATAAGGTATAATAACATTGATTAATTGAAAAAAGGAGAATAGTAGTATGCAAATTGTATATCACGGAAGTTATTGTAAAGTTGAAGAGCCTAAATTACTAGATAATAAATATACAAAAGATTTTGGAAAAGGTTTTTATTGTACAATTTTAAAAGAACAAGCAAT
>CANQKB010000029.1 GCA_947624405.1 uncultured Clostridia bacterium | reverse complement strand
TTTTATATCTTTCTTCTTGCATTTTCTTATATTTTATCCAAAAACTATACTTACATTCCTTTAATTTGTGTTGTCTTTATTTTAACTTAATTTAACTTAAATGTCAACATATTATAACTATCACGTAAATCAACATTTTTTAATTGAAAGCCATTGTTACAATGCAACATTTAACTAGCTAAGCGTGGAGGAATGTTTTAAAAATCGGAGTGAGTTCGACCAACTAATTCCTTTGCTTGCACTGTTTCAAATTCGTATGTATCATTTAACAGACCAAAATAGCTTAAACGCCTTGGAGAACGCAACGACGCATTTTTAAAATCATTTCCTCAGGTAGCTTAGCGAAAATAATGTAGCTTAGTGGCAAGAAATCACTAATCATAATCCATTGTTTGCACACGTCAAAAAGACACATTGCAAACTTTACATTGCTTTTGCTACCATACCAAAAACAACATAAAGCCCCTGTGTCCTTACATTCAATTTTTCGTATATTAAATTACCTCTAGATACTCCCCTCTCTCTCTCTCTCTCTCTCTCTCTCTACAGTACCAAGGGTTCTAGCGTCTATCTTCATTTTTTTCATTTGCATTTTTCCTTTTTATTTACTTCACAACATATCTATCTTTATTGTATTTTTATTTTATAACATATCTTCATACATTGTCAAGCTATTTTTTTAAATTGTGATGTAATCAGTTGTAATTCTCGCTCTAATCTTGCAATACTTTCTACTCCTACACATTTATTTGTTGCAAACGGAGGTGCAATTAACATTTGATTAATTGTTTTCTGCCATATATTTTTCAAAATCTTCTATTGTTAATTCTTCTGGGCTTTCATACTTTTCTTTTGTATAATCTCCAGTACCATTACTTATAATTTGTAAAAATTCTATCAATTCTTTCGGACTTAAATTCTCTTTTAATATTTTAAATCCTTTTTCTCTAACTCTTTCTAATTCCCTTAAAGTTTCTCCCATTTAAATCACTTCCATAATAAAATTAAGTGGATTAATAACTTTCACTTTTAAATTAACTTGACTAGATGCATTAATTAATAATATATTTTTTCATTTTTATTCAATAGTATTAATATTGCAGAAAATACAGCTATAATTATTGCTCCTATCCCTACAATAGTAAAAATTGTCGCTAATGTTTTTGGCAAAGTATCTCCTACTATATAGTATTCATTATAATCTTCTGGATTATAATATATTTCTACATCTTGTCCTATTGCATATTTTGATTGTGAACTTCCATATACAGATTCTTTTATAAATTTAAGCTCTCCTACATTATATTCAATCACTGGGTGCCAACTTGTACTATATCCACCATCTTCGTTATAATTTTCGTGTCTAACTAGATCTGTTACTTTCCCATAAGTTTTTGAAGTGCAATTTATTTCCTTCTTTTTCCTATTATTAAGTAGTGCAATTCCTATTACAAAGAAAATTACTCCAATTAAAGCCCAAATTCCTGAAAACATAATTACAAACACTAATGTATTCATCTTTATTTTCTCCTAATTTAATATCCTAATTCATCTAATATAGATTTAACGTTATCTTTATAGTTAGCCTCTACATCAACATATATAACAGTATTATCTATTCTTGAAACCACCATATATTTACCATTTGATGATAAAGTATATTTTGCATAATTCTTTAAACCTACACTTGTTTCAGCAGATGTACTTCCTTTTGATGATTCAAAATTAGATTTATTATTATTATAAAAATTTGTTGCATAAGAAGCGTCTTGAAGTTCATAAAACTCAATTTGATAATTAGCATCTTCACTAATAGCTATATATGCTTGTTTTATGTAATTATAAGCTGAAAATTGATTAGTTGCATCTTGAACACTATAGCCTTTTTGAGACATAGTATCATAAAAACTCGAAGCCGTAATAGAATTTTTTTCTTTGTTTAAATTAATAAAAATTACTCCTAATATTGCAACTATTATTACCACAGCTATAATTGCTATTATTACTGGCTTTTTCATCAAAAAATTCTCCCTTCTTTTTCTATTATAATATATATATATATATCATTTGAAACAAAAAAAGTCAATAAATATGCTTGACATTTAGCACCTATTTTTTTATTTATAAAAAAAAGATTTTTTTTAATTTCCAGTCAAAAAATATTTAAGTGTTTTTACTTCTTTTCTTTGTATTCTTTCACCCATACGTCTGGATAATATATTTTATAATTGTACAACTGTGTAGCAAAAATCCTAGACACGTTTGGAAGTTATTGGAAGTATTAGAAATTATAATATTTCATGAAATTTCCCCTGAACTCTTTTATTTTTCTATTGACTTTTTAGCTCATTTTGTTGTATAATAAAGATAGGAAATAGGTAACCGTAGAAATGTGGTTACCACCAACTTGGTAAATAACGGCACATCGCTAGGCGAAAAGCAAATGTGTCGTTCTTTTTATTTTATATGTCTATTAATCCATTCTATGTAAATTATACGTATGGCTTTGTAATCACGTCAATGCGAAAAAGTGTTGTCATATACAAATCATTTTATTTTATCTTATTACATTCAATTACCCACTAACCAATCCAACACATTTATTTTTCTTATCCCATTATATGATACTTCCGGATCTAAATCCATTGTTAACAAACACTTTGGATAATGATCCCTTATCATATCTAATGCTCGTATCTCTCTTTCTAGTGTTGCTTTATCTCGTACTGTCTCAGCTACTTGATAATATTCTATTCCTTTACTATTTATTGCTACAAAATCTACTTCATATTCATCTGTTTTTCCTACATATACATCATAGCCTCTTCTCAAAAGTTCTAAATAAACTACATTCTCAAGTATATGTCCTCTGCCTTGCTCTTTTCTTCCCAATATAAAATATCTTAATCCTAAATCTGCAACATAGTATTTATCTCCTGTTTTCAAATATTGCTTTCCTTTTATATCATATCTAGTAGCTTTATACAAGACAAATGATTCCGTTAAAGCCGTCAAATAACTTTCTACAGTATGCACACTTATTTTTCTTCCATTTGTTGTCATTGTATCAGCTATTTTATTAGTTGAATATAAATTACCAATATTATCTAACATAAAATGTATTATACTTTGTAACATTTGCATATCTTGAAAATTTTTCCTTGCCATAACATCTTTTAATATTATTGAATCATATATTCCTTTTATATACATATCCACGTCATCTATATTATTCAAATTTAATGTATATGGAAATGATCCTTGAGATATATATTTTTGATACAGCCTATCAATATTTTTTTCATCGGGATTTGCTGATATATATTCCTTAAATGATAATGGTAGCATTTTGATTTCTACATATCTACCAGATAATAATGTTGCTAATTCCCCTGATAATAAATAAGCATTTGAACCTGTTATATAAATATCTGCATTTTTTTGAATGTATAATCCATCTACTGCTTTTTGAAACTCTGGAATATTCTGCACTTCATCTATAAAAATATAGTTCATTTTTTCTTTTTGCATTTTTTCCTTAATATAATTATATAGCTTTAAATAGCTGTCTATTTCGTAATATATAGGATCTTCTAAGTTTAATCTTATTATCTGTTCTGGCATAACTCCATTTTGTAATAAATATTCTATATATATATCAAATAGCGTTGATTTTCCACATCTTCTTATCCCTGTCACAACTTTTATAAGTTCTTTATCTTTAAAATTTATTAACTTATTTAAGTATTCATCTCTATTTATCACCTTAATCACCTAAGGTAATTATATACTTCTTTTTATATTTTGTCAAGTTTTTGCACCGTATGTGCAAATTTATTACTTTTTTATCATCTTTTTGCATTTTCTCTTATTTTTTCTTCACAACCTGCCTATCTTTATTGCACCTTAAATTTATAACATATCTTTACCCATTGTCAAGCTCTTTTTTTAGTCTTCATCTATTACTTCACCATGTATCCAAACTCTTTCTTCATCTGGACATTTCGCATCAAAAAATTTCTCACGTGTATTTCCACAATCCAACATTGCACCATTTTGCAAAGCAAAGACATAATGATAAATATTATTCCATAATTCTGCACATAATGGTGGACATATATCATCTTTTAAAATGAACACATCTCCTTCTTTAAAATATCCACTTCTACATTTACTTTTCATTATAGTTAATTTTATATTTTTTTGTTCCATACTATCATTCCTTCCCCTTATTAATCGTTTAATCATATTTTAACATATATAATATATTTTTACAACCATAACTCCACTCTTCATTTTTTCGTATAATTTCCTAAAATTTACAAATACTTATATTAGGTGGTGATAAATTATGACATGTAAAGAATTATTGTATGTGGAAGATGCTCTTGGACATGAAAAATTTATGAAATCTTGTAGCAAAAAAACTGCTAGTCAATTACAAGACGTAACTCTTTCAAATTATATAGCTGAGCTTGAAAAAACTCATACAGAGCTATATAACAAGTTTTTAAGTTTATTATAGGAGGTAAATGAATGGAAGACAGAGATTTAATGGAAAAAGAATTATTAGTTATTAAAGGTGTTTGTGATTTATACTTACATGGTTCACTTGAGTCTACCACAGCTGAAGTTCACTCAGCTTTCCAAGATGCTTTAAGAGAATCATTAAATATTCAAAATAAACTATATAATTTAATGGCTGAAAAAGGATGGTATAAAACCGAAGAAGCTGAAAAACAAAAAATTGATACTACTAAACAAAAATATGCAAATATATGTTGCTAGATTTTACGCACTTATTTTAAGTGCGTATTTTTGTAACCCTTATTATGTTTTTTGTATAAAATATTATAAGAAAACTGAACTTTTTACTTTGGGGGTTACTTAAGATATGAATATTTTATATAATATACCTCTAGGAAAATCTTGTAAGATACTAGAAATAAAATTTACACGGTCCTTTAAAAAGAAGATTACAGGACTTAGGTATTATCAAAGGTACATGGATTACACCCGTACTTAAAAGCCCCTCTGGTGATCCAATAGCATATGAAGTACGTGGTTCGTTGATTGCTTTGCGAAAAGAATCTACATGTTTGATAGAAGTACAGGAGTAGGAATTTTACTTCCTACTCATTTATCTAAAAATAAATTAAGAGGAGTGATGTTAATGGGACTTACTGCAAGTTCTACTGGAACTGATATGATGAAGCAGGATGTCTTTGAAAAAGCTATTGGCTGTAATTATACAGTTGCATTCGCTGGTAATCCAAATGTTGGAAAAACTAGCATTTTTAACAATCTAACTGGTATGCATCAGCACACTGGTAATTGGCCTGGTAAGACTGTTTCTAACGCGTATGGCTTATGTAATTACAATGATGAAAAGATATTATTAGTTGATTTGCCTGGAACTTATTCGCTTATGTCTAATTCTCAAGAAGAAGAAATTGCAAGAGATTACATATGCTTTGGTGGTTCTGATGCTTGCGTTATTGTTGTTGATGCTACTTGTTTAGAGAGAAATTTGAATTTGGTTTTGCAGATTTTAGAAATGACCCCCAATGTTATACTATGTGTAAATTTACTAGATGAAGCTAAGAAAAAATCTATTAAAGTGAATTTATCTGCACTTTCTAAAATTTTAGGCATTCCTGTTGTACGGAACTATTGCTAATAAAACTAAAACTCTAAAAAAACTTATTGAAACTATATATAACAAATTAAAAAATCCTAAAGATTCTATACCTTATCTCGTAAAATATAGTGATGAAGTAGAAAATTTTATATCTAATACTCATGATGATATAGTTAATCTTTTGCCAGATAACAAAAAATATCTTGCAAGATGGATTTCACTTAAACTTTTAGAAAAGAATACTTCTATTTATGAATCTCTTAAAAGTAATTTTAATATTGATATTTCCAATAATGCAAATATTCAAAATAAACTCAAAGAACTTGAGCCTAATTTGAACACTATTTGCGATAGTATTGTTATGGAAATAGTTTCTTCTGCTGAGAATATACGAAAACAAACCTGTACTTTTGAAAATGCTACTTATAACTCAAGGGATAGAAAAATTGATAAGATTCTAACATCTAAAAAGTTTGGCATTCCAATTATGCTAGTATTTTTAGCTGGCATTTTCTGGATTACAATAACCCGGTGCAAATTATCCTTCTTCCTTATTGTCTGATTTTTTTGGATTTATTCAAGATAAGTTATTAATTTTATTTGATAATTTGCACATTCCTGATTTTTGGACTAATTTGCTGATTTTTCGGTATGTATCAAACTGTTACTTGGGTAGTTTCAGTTATGTTGCCACCTATGGCCATATTTTTTCCACTTTTTACTTTGCTTGAAGATTTGGGATATTTACCAAGAATTGCTTTTAATTTGGATAATTACTTTAAAAAAGCTTGTTCAACAGGTAAACAGGCACTTACCATGTGCATGGGAGTAACAATGTGGGAGATTTTTTATCACTTTATCGTCTTAGCACTCTCGACTTGACATTGCTAAAAAATAGATATATAATAAAAAGATGAAAATATTACAAATTAATTGGATAATATAAATATATAGAGAGAAAGGAGATAAGATTATGAATACACAAAAATTAACTCAAAAATCAATTGAGGTAATTCAAAATGCACAAAGTATTGCTAGTGAAAATAATAATCAACAAATTGAGCAACTTCACATTCTATATTCTTTACTTAATATACAAGATAGCTTGATAAAACAAATATTTAACAAAATGAACATCTCAAATGAGTTTGAAAATCAAGTATTAAATGAAATTGAAAAATTACCAAAGGTAACAAGTTCAAGGGAAATAGACAAAATGTATGTAACTCAAGATGTAGATAATATGCTAGCAAATAGTGAAAAAATTGCCAAAAATATGAAAGATGACTATGTATCAGTTGAACATTTAATGCTAGCTTTATTCAATACAGCAAATTCTAAAATTAAAGAACTATTTAGAATTTTTAATGTTACAAAAGATGAATTTATAAAAGTATTAGCTGGTATTAGAGGTAATACTAGAGTTACAACAGACAGTCCAGAAGAAACCTACAATGTTTTAGAGAAATATGGACTAGACTTAGTAGAATTAGCAAAAAAGCAAAAATTAGATCCAGTAATAGGTAGAGACGATGAGATTAGAAATGTCATAAGGATTTTATCTAGAAAAACTAAAAACAATCCATGCTTAATTGGTGAACCAGGAGTTGGTAAAACTGCAATAGCTGAAGGCTTAGCTTTAAGAATTGTAAGAGGCGATGTTCCTGATGCACTTAAAAATTGTACAATTTTTTCATTAGATATGGGTGCATTAGTTGCAGGTGCAAAATATAGAGGTGAATTTGAGGAAAGATTAAAGGCTGTCTTACAAGAGATAAAAAAAAGTGAAGGCAGAATAATCCTATTTATAGATGAAATTCATACAATTGTAGGTGCTGGTAAAACAGAAGGCTCTATGGATGCTGGTAATCTATTAAAGCCAATGCTTGCAAGAGGTGAATTACACTGCATAGGTGCAACTACTTTAAATGAGTATAGAAAATATATAGAAAAAGATCCAGCTTTAGAAAGACGTTTCCAACATGTACTTGTTGATGAACCTAGTGTTGAAGACACAATATCAATTTTAAGAGGTCTAAAAGAAAGATATGAAGTATATCATGGAGTTCAAATTAGTGATAATGCCATAATTACAGCTGCAACGCTTTCACATAGATACATTTCAGATAGATTTTTACCAGATAAAGCAATAGATTTAATTGATGAAGCATGCTCTATGATTAAAACTGAAATGGAATCTATGCCTATTGAACTAGATGAAATTGCTCATAAAATCACTCAATATCAAATAGAAGAAACTGCTTTAAAAAAGGAAAAAGATGAATTATCTATTAAAAGATTAGAAGAAATAAAAAAAGAAATTGCAGAAATGCAAGCAAAATTCAATGAAATGAAAGCAAAGTGGGATAATGAGAAAGATGCTATTTCTAAAGTTCAAAAATTACGTGAAGAATTAGAAAAAATAAATGCTGAAATAGAAATGGCAGAAAGAAATTATGATTTAAATAAAGCAGCAGAACTTAAATATGGTAAATTACCTCAGCTTCAAAGTGAACTAAAAAAAGAAGAAGAAATAGCTAATAAATCAAAAGATGATAGTTTACTTAGAACTAAGGTTACTGATGATGAAATCACCAAAATTATCGCAAAATGGACAGGTATTCCTGTTTCAAAACTTATGGAAAGTGAAAGAGAAAAAATTTTAAATTTGAGTAATATTTTGCATAAAAGAGTAATTGGACAAGAAGAAGCAGTTACTAAAGTTACAGAAGCAATAATTCGTTCAAGAGCAGGAATACAAGATCCAAATCGCCCTATAGGTGCCTTTATGTTTCTAGGTCCTACTGGTGTTCGGTAAAACAGAGCTTGCTAAAGCTTTATCAGAAGCTCTATTTGATGATGAACACAATATGATTAGAATAGATATGTCTGAATATATGGAAAAATATTCCGTTTCTAGATTAATTGGAGCTCCTCCTGGATATGTTGGATATGAAGAAGGTGGCCAACTAACAGAAGCTGTTAGAAGAAAACCATATTCTGTTGTATTATTTGATGAAATAGAAAAAGCACATCCAGATGTATTTAATGTATTATTACAAGTATTAGATGATGGAAGAATTACAGATTCTCAAGGAAGAACTGTAGATTTCAAAAATACCATTATTATACTTACTTCTAACCTAGGTTCTGACATTATTTTAGATGGATTAAATAATCAAGGAAATATATCACTTGAAACTGAAGAAAAGGTAAATACTCTATTAAAACAAAGTTTTAGACCAGAATTTTTAAATCGTTTAAGTGAAATTATTTTATATAAACCATTAAATAAAGAAGAAATCACACAAATACTTGATTTATTGATTTTAGACTTAAATAAAAGACTTGAGGACAGGCAAATTACAATTGATTTAACTTCTAAAGCTAAAGAATACTTAATTGACAATGGATATAACCCAATATATGGAGCAAGACCACTAAAGAGGTTTATTCAAAAGAAACTTGAAACTTTAATTGCAATAAAAATACTTGATCAAACTATTACTCCAAAATCAAAAATTAAAGTTGATTTCGATGGTAAAGATTTGATAATTTGCAAAAACTAGTTTCTACGAAATGCAACTCAATTAGCTAAGCATAGAGGAAATTTTTTAAACGTGGCGTTGTGTTCTCCTCGCTTAGCTAATTAGTGTGTGAACTGTAACATTATAACTTTTAATTATCTTTTATTATTTTATTTTAATTTATTCATTATATAATGACAATATTAATTGTCATTTTTGTTTTTCACAACAATTTTATCAAAAGTTCCCAGTATGGCTGGTAAGAATAATAAAATTAAGATGATAGAGCATAATGTTCCCTTACACAAAGTTATGCATATTTTTGCTGTGATTGCAGTTGCAAACATTCCAACAACAAAAGTAACAATTACCAATATCGAGCCTGATGTTAATATTGTATTAATTGATTGATTATATGCCTCTATAATTGCTTCCTTTCTCGGTTTACTTGCTCTTTCTTCCAAATAATATGATGTATATAAAATTGCATAATCAATAGTCGAACCCATCAATATACTTTGAACTATTAGCAATGCTATATAGTAAACTGTTCCTCCTGATATTGATAATATTCCCATTGTTAAATATACTGCACATTGAATTACTCCTACTAGAATTATTGGAATAATCAATGATTTAAATGTAAACGCTACAACAATAAATATACTTATCATTGTCAATACTGATATATAATTAAACTCGTTTACAAATGTCTTGCTCATTTCATAAGCCATTGGAGAATCTCCAATCACATAAAATTCTATTCCTTCTTCATTTAAAGTATCTTTTATTTTTTGAATATACTCAAAAGTCTTCTCGTCTTCTAGCTCCATACTCGTGTTCAGTACAATTCTTGAATATTTATCTCCAACAAGTAATTCTCTTGCATCTGATATTGTTTCCTTACTATCTGTAATTTCTTTTCTCATATCTTCGTCAATAAAATCTTCAAATCGTTCATCTTTCAAAATATCATCATTTAAAAAGTTTACAAATTGTTCAACTGTCAATTCCCAATTTTCATCATATTCATTACTACTGCCAAAGTACAAATATACTAGTGCCAAAGTATTTTCTTCTAATTCATCAGATAAATTACTCAAAATTGCAATCACTTCATCTTTAGTATATTTAGTCTCATTTAATGAAGCATTTATAATTGACATCACTGTATTTAATTTTAGCTTTTTATCTGCATCAAAATTGCCAGAATAATCTTTGTTATTCATAACATCTTCTATCAAGAATTCTACAAAACTATTTAAAGAAATACTTTGTTCTTTATTTTTAGAAATGTATAAGCCATATATTAAATCCAAACTTTCTTTGTCTATTGATAATAATTCACTTAGATTTTGACTAGAAAATTTAGTATTATTTATCGTATCTTTCATTACTTTTTGTAATAACTCTAACGAACTTATTGTATCTGTGCTTAATCTTGCTTTCAACATTTCATCATTTCTATGATTCAATACAAAATTTACAAACTCTTGTGGTGTTAACTTCAATGTTGTATTTTTTGTTTCATGTAATGCATATATATTTTTTATGCTATTACTATCTGCATTTATAAAATTTGACAATTCTGCATATGTATATTTAACTCCGTTTAAAGAACTCGTCATAATATTATTTAATAATTCTAAACTTTGTAATTGCTCATTACTTATAGCATTCTTTATTTGACTATTTTCGCTGTTATTTAAAATTAACCTAACAAATTCATAAGGAGTACTTTCCCAATTAGCTGTTCTTCCATTTGAATAATCAAATAAAGCATATAAATTATAAATTGAATTTTTATTTGTTCCAAAGACTTTTGCAATTTCCTCAGCACTATATCTATGAGGCGTACTTGATACTGATTCATCAATAACTAATTTTACTAATTTCAAATTATTTATTGAGTTACTATCAATATTAAATGCTGAAGTCTCTCCCCCATTTGCCTCACTACTTGCAATAAGACTTAAAGTAAAATTAACAAATTCTTGTGGTGTAAATGTATCTGTATTTGATAATCCCCCTGCTAAATAGATATTTTCCACTAATCCTTTACTTATATTATCAAATATAGCAGATAAATGTATTTTATCAAGTTTAGTTGTATCTATTCCATTTTCATTTTTAGCAAATATAGCTAATCTTTCAAAACTGCTAATATCTATCCCATTAAAATACTCTGTATTATCTTTTAAATATACACTTGTATTTATTATTTCTGGTATTGTATAACTGCTTCCACTATCTACATTCATGTATTTTATTAATAACAATGCCTTTACTTTATCTTCGTCTATTCCTAATAAATTAGATATTTCGCTTATTGTCATAGATTTATTAATTGTATTTGTATCACTGTAAGTTGCAAGTAATTTAATGCTATTTATCATATCATTACTAAACATATTTTTATATGTATTATTTGTTAATACATCTGATAGAACAAAATTTGCAAATTCAGACAATGATAATTTTGTTTCTATATTATTTACAGAAATATAATAAACATATAAATCTTTTATATCACTCTCATTCATTTTAAACAAATTTGCCATTTGGCTACTTGTATATTTGGTTGTAATTGTATTTTTTTCTGTAAATTTAGTTAGTTTTTCTAAGTTTTCTCTAGTTTCTTTATTAATGTTTGCAGAATATTTATTATCATTTAAAACTGTATTATTCATGAAATTTACAAAATCTCTCAAAGATAATTGCAAACTATTATTTTTAGAATTGTAATAAACTAAAATATCATCAACATCACTTTTTTCCATTCCTAATATTTCTGCAATATCTACTGAATTTCTTTTTTCATTTACCTTTGTTTTATCAGTAAAATTAGAAAGTCTCTCTATATCTTGCTTTAATGTATCGCTTAATTCTCCATCTAATTCTTTATTATTATATACTTCTGTTTGTACAAATTTAACTAATTCATCAAATGTCATTGTATTTTTTTCATCTGGATTATAATATTTATAATAAATTATTTTTAGTAAATAATCTTCTATTTCTGTATCTGATCCTAAATCATTTAGTTTATCTACTAATTTGTTATATTTTAATTTTTCGTTTATGGTATTTGAATATCCTAATACATCATCTACATTATCATTTTCTAGTTTAGACAAATATTTTGCAATTTTTTCTTCATCCTTTGTATTATAAATAATTGCAATTTGATTATTTGTGCCAAACACTTTGGCTACTTCATCATTATCAGAAGCTGTATATGCTATATTTAAGCTTCCTTTTAATAAAAAGCTTACTACAAATACTCCTAAAAATGCAATTGTTAATGGATATTTGCATTTATTACTAAATCTCCCCAATTTGTTTAATCGTATATTTGGAGTTTTCTTCTTTGTTTCGTTAATTAATTTATCAAACATTAATATTAGTCCAGGCAATAAGCAAAAAACACTTATTAAACTAAATAATACACCTTTTGCTAATACTAATCCTAAATCTTTTCCTATTGTAAAGCTCATAAATACTAAACATATAAGTCCTACTATTGTTGTTAATGAGCTACTTGCAATTGATTGAATACTATTATGCAAAGCTTTTTTCATTGCTTTTTTTGAATCCGCTTCTACTTCTTTTTCTTGCCTATATCTATCCATTAACATTATTGAATAATCCATTGATAATGCTAATTGTAATATCGCTGATATTGAACTTGTAATATTAGAAACATTATCAAATATTATATTTGTTCCATTATTTAATAAGATTGCAATTAAAATTGAAAACAAGAACAAGAATGGTTCAACGTATGATTCACACATTATTAGTAAAATTATTAAAACTCCTATAACAGCTACTACCAAAATCCATGTTGGTAATACAACTACATTTTTATTTGCTATTTCTCCGTCTGTTTCTATATCATAATTTTTATATTTTTCTTCAATATTTTCATATACTCTTTTTGCAAGTTCTGAATCACTTGCGTCATCTACATTTATTGTATATAAAGTATAATCATCTTTATTATATTCTTCACTTTCATCATAATCTACAGATGATACATTTTCTTCATTTTCCAATTCACTATATATATCTTGCTTTTCATCTTTACTTAATCCTTTAAACATTATACTAAAAGAACTCGAATCTTCTTCACCATTAAACTCTTCTTCCATTTTATCCATACCAATTCGTGTTTCAGAATCACTTGGTAAATATTTTGTTATATCATCATTTATGTTTACTTTTTGAGATAATATAGCACATATTATAGATAATACAATGAATAAGAATATAATAATTTTTCTTTTGTCTACAATAAAATCAGCTAATTTTTTCACCAAACTATTTTCCTTTCCTATAAAATTTTTCATTTCCACCAACTGTATATTTTATCACACAAATGTGAATTTATTGTGAACTTTTTTGCAAAAGATAAAAAATTCAAGTTATAATTCAGTGGTTTTTAATATACTCAGTTGCAAAGCCTGAAAATAGTTGTTTTTACATTCACTTGGTGTCGCAATCTCCAATCTACAATATTAGTATGTCGATTGCTCCAATTCGCACTCGCTTCGCTCGTTTGGTCGCTTACGCGTTCATTTCAAAGCAACTATTTTCAGGCTTCTTAAAAAAGCACTGAATTATTATAAGAAAAATTTATGAGTGTAAAAAGTTATTTAGGTTTCGGTGTTTTTTAAAAATATAATAAAAACAAAAAAATTTTAATAAAATAAAAAATAAGGAAAAAACCTCGTTTTTTGATATAATTTAATTGACTAAAAAATAAATTACTAAACAAAAAAATCGGAGGTTTTCCTATGAATAATTTTACCACAAATACATATGAAATGAAAAGAGAAATTTGTAATTTTTCTAAAAAAAATTCTTTTACTATATTTTTACACAGTTTTGCTTTTTCATGCATCCAATTAACCAGACTTCCTTGTGACACATTGAGCATACCACCTGTTAAAATCTCTATAAATTGCTGTATCCTCTCAAGTGAAATAACCTCTTCTGTTATCATGATATTACATAATGTTTTAAAATTTTCACCATAATGTACATCAGATACAAACTCTTTTGGTAATTTCATGTCTTTTAAATCATTAAAGAAAAATTTATGTTCTTTAACAAGTACAATAGTTTCTGTATCAATCTCATATTTTGTAATACAATGTTTACAATTTGAATCACCATGTATAATTGTTTGTTTATGAACATTATCATTTTTTAACAACTCTTACACATTATATTTAGTAAATGTTTTTCCTTTATGACCTTTTTGGCCACCTCTGTTTTTATTTGATTTTTTCCTTAAATTAACAATAGTCCTCTTCTTAGGTTTTTCATCTTTAGAAGGAGGAATACTAGAATTAGTACTATCTTTATTAAGGATTGCTTTCATTCTATCATTATCATTTTTTAAAATTTTATTTTCAGTTTCAAGAGTATCAATTTTTTTATTAAGGCAATCAATTTCTTTTTGATGTTTAGCTTCAAGTCTAAAAATTTCCTATTTGTGTTCTTTTTTTATATCAACGATTTCTTGTTGTGATAAATTATCGCATTTTTTTAACATCTTCTAATTGTCTAAATATTTGTCTATCGTAATGTGTACCCATAATTTACCACCTTTCTCATTTTTTTATTATATATCTAAAAAAACAAAAAAGCCATAACAGTTATATTTCTTTACTGTTACAGCTTTGTTACTATTAACATTTTGTGGATTTATTGTGTTTTTATTTGCTTTTCTATTATTTTTATGTGGATAACTTTATTCTTATGGCTGAGTAGTAACATATATTAACCTCCTAAGTGTTTTCTCCATTTTCAATTATATTTACTTGATATACCCACTCATCTTCATCATATAAA
>CANQKB010000028.1 GCA_947624405.1 uncultured Clostridia bacterium | reverse complement strand
TTCTCTACTGTAACATTTTCCATTTGATTTTCTTCTGCTTGCTGTTCTGTAGAATCTTCTGTGTTCTCTTCGCCATTTTCTGTTTGTTGTTCGTCTGTATTTTGAGATTGTTCTTCAATATTTGGTTCTTGCCCATTATTTTCTTCTGACTGAACTTTTGAAATCCAGCCTTGTACATACTGATATACAGTATTATATAATCCATAAAAATCATAATCATAAGATACTATTTCATCTGCTTTTTTTAATGTATCTGCTGAAAAAGTATAGTTTGTTGTATTTATTAGATGAAATATGTAATATATCATCACACATATTATTACTTGGAGTCCCACTTTTTTTACTATTTTAGCTCTTTTGGTTGGTTCTGCTGATACATTTAGTGTTGCTTTTTTTGTTCTCTCCCTTAAATTTTGTCTCCTTGCATATATTTCTTCTGCTCTTCTTATTCTTTCATCTGGATTTATTACTCTTTCCATAATATCATCCCTTCTAAAACTTATTTGCTTAATTATATGTCCATACCTTTAGTTTTAGAAGGGATAAAATAATACATAAAAAGAATAGAAGCTAGATTTTAGCTCTAACTTCTTATTCTTTAAACTATATTAACTATTATGCAACAAATTGCAATCAATCCCAAAAAGAAACTACATAATTTCAATTGCTTATACTTTTTGTTCAAATTTTTGACTTCCACATTATACTTTATCGGTTCTTCCATTTTACTAATATATGCATTTACAATATTTTCCGCTTCTTTTACTGCAATGTCAAAACCAATATTTTCTTCTAATTCACAATTACTTTCCAATTTTTTTATTGCGGTTTTTTTATTTTTTAGCTTTGTTCCACTTTTTAGTATTACAATAGCTTCATCAACAAGATTTGATGGTAAATTTTTTAAGACAATAATGTTTTTCATAGTACTAATATCCATTTATATATTTTTATCCTTTCAATAAGGAAGAAATTAGTTTTAAAAATTAATATTTTCAAACTTTTCATATGGTCTTCCTATATATTTTCATTATTTCCCAAAATTGCCAGATTTATTCATCAATCTTATATGAAAACTAAGTAAAACAATCTATAAGTATATAATTATATTCTTCATATTTTTTGCTTTCCATTATAAATTATTGCAAAAAATTTAACTTTTATTCCTCTAATTTATCCCACAATACTACCTCATTATTTTGCAAACTCTTTTGTACATCAATTATTCTTTGATTTGAAGAACCTCTAAACTGTAAAGAAGGATTTTTAAGACTTTCAACAAATTCCCCATCAACAACATAATCAATATATTTTAAAAGTTCATTGGTTGTTTCATTATTTACAGCCATTTCTCCCATAACCTGTTTATCAAATAAATATCCTGTATAACACCATATTGGTTTATCTGGATATAATTCTTTTGCTTTCTTCACTATTGGAAGTAACCCTTCTTGATTTTTTATATCCAAAGGTTCTCCACCTAGTAAAGACAATCCTTTTATATATTCTGGCTTTAAAGCATCCATAACTTCTTTTTCAGTTTCTTCTGTGAATTTATTTCCATAATTATAGTCCCATGCTTCTTGATTAAAGCATCCTTTACAATGATGTGAGCATCCACTTACAAAAAGTGAAACTCTTACACCTGGACCATTTGCTACATCACATTTCTTAATTGTCGCATAATTCATTTTTCAATTCATTCCTTTCTAAGGTGTGCAAGATGCTGATTCTTGAAGCAAATCATAGGTGAAGGACACGAGCTTTAATCTCCTTCGTCTTCCCCTCATTCCAGAAATTCTCGCCTAAATATCCACAAGTACGTCTAACAACATTCATTTTGCTCTTATCCTTATTTCCACAATTTGGGCATTCCCACTCATAATGATCATTAACTGTTATTTCTCCATCAAATCCACATACTTGACAATAATCTGATTTAGTATTAAATTCAGCATATTGAATATTATTATATATAAACTTAACTACCTCTTCTAATGCATTCAAATTATGTTTCATATTTGGAACTTCAACATAAGAAATTGCTCCGCCTCCAGATAATTTTTGGAAATCAGATTCAAATTTTAATTTAGAGAATGCATCTATTTTTTCTCTAACATCTACGTGATATGAATTTGTATAATATCCCTTATCTGTAATATCGTCTATATTTCCAAATTTTTCTTTATCTATTCTTGCAAATCTGTAACATAAACTTTCTGCTGGTGTTCCATATAATGAGAAACCAAGTCCTGACTCTTCTCTCCATTTAGTAGTAGTATCTTTCAAATGTTGCATAACTTTTAATGCAAATTCTCTTCCTTCTTCTGTTGTATGAGATACACCTTTTACTGCTTTTGTCATCTCATATATTCCAATATATCCTAGAGATAGAGTAGAATATCCACCTTTCAATAGTTTATCTATTTTTTCACCTTTTTCAAGTCTTGCAATAGCTCCATATCTCCAATGTATTGGACTTACATCTGCTGATGTTCCAAGAAGTGCATAATGTCTGCACATTAAAGCCTCTCTACATAATTCTAGTCTTTCATCTAATAATTTCCAGAATTTTTCTTCATCATGTCCTGCAATTATTCCTATTTGTGGTAAGTTTATACTTACAACACCTTGGTTAAATCTGCCTTCAAATTTATATTTTCCATTTTCATCTTTCCAAGGAATTAAGAAACTTCTACAACCCATTGGACTAAATACATTACCTTCATAATTTTCTCTCATTTTCTTAGCTGAAATGTAATCAGGATACATTCTCTTTGAAGAACATTTTACTGCTAGTTTCGTTAAATAATCATATTTACCACCTTGTAAGCAGTTATGTTCATCTAGTACATATACAAGTTTTGGGAATGCTGGTGTAATATATACGCCTTTTTCATTCTTTATTCCTTTATATCTTTGTTTTAAAATCTCCTCAATTATCATAGCATTTTCTTCAATATATTCATCATCTTTATCAAGATTTAAGAATAATGTTACAAATGGAGATTGTCCATTAGTTGTCATTAATGTATTAATTTGATATTGAATAGTTTGAACACCTGAACTTAATTCACCTTTTAATCTTTGTTCTACAAGTTCATCTACCATTTTCTTAGAAAGTGTACCATCATTTATTTCTTCTATTTGCTTTTCAAATTTTTCACGACTTTTTCTCAAATATTTTCCAAGGTGTTTTATATCTACAGATTGTCCACCATATTGACTACTTGCAACAGATGCAATAATCTGTGTCATAACAGTACATGCAACTTGGAAACTCTTTGGTGTTTCTATCATTTTTCCATTCATAACTGTTCCATTATCTAACATATCTTTGATATTTATTAAGCAACAATTATGTATAGGTTGTAAAAAGTAATCTGCATCATGGAAATGTAAAATTCCTTCTTCATGTGCCTTTGAAATTTTTTCAGGGAGCAACATCCTTTTAGTCAAATCTTTTGAAACCTCACCAGCAATTAAATCTCTTTGTGTAGATGCTATAATTGCATTTTTATTTGAATTTTCTTCCATAAGATCTTTATTAGAATTCTTGATAAGACTTAATATAGATTCATCTGTTGTATTTTGTTTTCTAACTAATGCTCTTGTATATCTATATACAATGTATTTTTTTGCCAAATCATATTTACCAGCTTTCATCAATTGTTGTTCAATTATATCTTGTATATCTTCAACTAAAATTCTTTTTTTTCCAAGATCTTCGATATAATTTACTATACATTTAACTTCCTCCTTTGTTGCTTTTTCTTTTCCTCTTACTTCATCGTTTGCTTTTAAAATAGCACGTTCAATCTTTGCTCTTTCGTACTCTACAGCTCTTCCGTCTCTTTTTATAACTTTCATATGTTCTTCCCCCTTGACTAAATCTGTGATAATTATATAGTTGTTTTTTTTGATAATCTGTTGCATTTGCAACAACCTTTTTGACTAAATTTCCATTCCATTCTCTCCCAACATTTTTATCTTATATTACAAATTTATTACAAATTTTATTCAAAAAATTTGTAAATAAACCAAAAATTTGAAATTCATTACTATTAAAGAGTTTTAAGCTTTTTAGTTTCAAAAAATTTCCATTTTTAATGTTGCATTTGCAACATTTTTGTGATATTATTTTGTCTATGAGGTGATATTCATGTTAAATAACTTTGAAATTTCAAGCTTTGTCGAAGAATTTTCTAAACGGTTGCACTAGGACTCAAATAAAAGAATTTAAAAAAGGCGAAACGATTACTACATACCTAGTTAATCGTAATCAGCTTTGCATTCTCATGTCTGGAAATGCAGACTTAGTTAGATATGATATAAACGGAAATAGGATAGTAACAGAACGTTTTAGTGCGAACTCTATATTTGGTGAAATATTTTATGATATAAATACTAATAGTGAATTTATTGTCGAAGCAAAAGAAAAATGTAAGGTTCTAATGTTTCTTTATGATGATATCAGTGTTAAATGTAAATCAAATTGCAGTTTTCACAAAAAACTTGAAGCCAATTTTACAAGCCTTGTACTTTCAAAGATTGTAGATTTGACTTCAAGAGTTGAATTATTATCTAGAAGAACCACTCGTGATAAACTTCTTCGGATATTTTGGTCTTCTTTCCAAAAAACATGGTAAAAGCTTCACTCTTCCATTTTCTATAACCGAACTTGCAAACTATTTAGGCGTAGACAGAAGTTCCATGTCTCGCGAACTTTCTACTCTAAAAAATGAGCATTTTATAAAACAAGACAGGAACAAAATAACTCTACTATTTTAATAACATATCTCCAATATCAGTAACTGTACCAGCCCCCAATGTCAAAATCACATCATGAGGTTTTGCACTCTTTTTAAGCAACTTAACTACATTATCAAAGCTGGAAATATATTGTACTGGTTTACCAAGCTCAGAAATCTTATCTGCTAAATCTTTTGAAGAAATATTATAAACATTCTTTTCACGAGCCGCATACACATCTGTTACTATAATATGATCAAAATCAAGCAACGAATCTGCAAAATCATCTAATAAATTTTTTAATCTAGTATATGTATGAGGTTGAAATACTACCCATGATTCATTAAATGTTTTTCCATTTAAAGCTGATGAAGTTGCTCTTATTTCTGTAGGATGATGAGCATAATCATCAAAAACATCGATATTATTAAATGTACCTTTATATTCCAATCTTCTATGAGCTCCTTTAAAAATTGTGAAAGCTTTTTTTATAGCATCAACACTAATTCCATAATTATCACATAAAGCAATACAAGCAGTTCCATTTAATACATTGTGTTTTCCAGGAATTGATAGTTTGAAACTATCAAAAAGTACGCCATTTTTATATACATCAAAACTTGCAAATCCATCTTTATCAAACTTAATATTTTTTGCAAGATAATTTGCCTTTGGATTTTCTAATCCAAAAGTAACACACTTTGCTTGTGTTTCTCTATCCAATCCTGCAGAATTTACATCATCAGCATTAATAACAAGCAACCCATCTTTTGGTAATAATCTAGCATATTTTTTAAATGCTAATTTTACATTTTCCATATTTTTAAAATAATCTAAGTGGTCATTATCAATATTTAAAATTATCTCAGATTTAGGATGGAAATGTAAAAAACTTTCTACATATTCACATGCTTCTAATATAAGATAATCGCTATTACCAATTCTATAATTTCCATTTAATTCTTTTAAAATTGCTCCTACTTGTACATTAGGATCTAATCCTGCCTCTATAAAACAAAGTGCTACTAATGATGTTGTTGTAGTCTTACCATGTGTACCAGCTATACCAATTGTTTCTTTAAATGCTTCTGTTAATTTTCCTAAAAAAACAGCTCGTTCACACGTTTTTTTATTCAATTCTCTTGCTTTTTTTAATTCAACATCATCTGCTGGAATTGCAGCTGTATAAACAATTAAATCTGCTTTTTTTACTTTTTCTATATCACTACCAATAGTTACATCTATTCCATGAGAAATAAGTCTATCAGTAATTTCAGATTTTGCATAATCTGAACCAGTTATATTAACGCCTAAGTTCCTGATTGTTTCTGCAATACCACTCATACTTATTCCACCAATACCAATAAAATGTATTGTATTGTATTTTTTTATTTCATCTATACTAGACATTATCTCCACTCCTTGCTTAACCATTATACAATTATTATATGAATTTTTCAATATATTTTTGAATAAAATCTTACAGTAAATTGTAACAGTTGTTACTATTCACTGTCGATTTTCGCTAAGCTACCTGAGGAAATGATTTTAACTATAAAAAGCCTGAAAAATAGTTGTTTTGAAATGAACGCGTAAGCGACCAAACGAGCGAAGCGAGTGCGAATTGGAGCAATCGACATACTAAAATACAATTTGGAGATTGCGACACCAAGTGAATGTAAAAACAACTATTTTTCAGGCTTTGCAATTATTTATATAAAAAAGCACTGAACTATTACAGTAAATTTTATAAAAAATTACAATTGTTATTTCATATTCTTAATCATCGTTTCTGCAAAAACCGCATAGCCGAAGCTCAAAATTATTAACCATTACATGCGTAAGAGATGCCACTAACTTTCCATTTTGAATAATAGGGCTACCACTCATACCTTGAATGATGCCACCTGTTCTTTTAAGCAACTCCTCATCAGTTATTTTAACAACCATACTTTTATTATCAATATTATTATTCAAGTAAATCTTTTCAATATTAACATCATATTCTTTTATCTGCCCATCATCTAATGAACAAATAAGCTTAGCAGGTCCTAAAGTGACCTCATTACGCAGAGCTACAGGAACAGTTTTATATTCATTTATATTCATATTTTCTAAATTATCTAAACTTCCAAAAACACCAAAATTAGTGTTTTTGGTTATTGTACCAATCGTTACCCCTTCATCTATTGAGCCCTGAATTTTCCCTGGATTTCCTTCTGTACCTTTTGATATTGATACAATTTCAGCAGTTACAATTTCTCCTGATGAAATATCTATTAACTTTTCTGTATCATTATCTATAATTCCATGTCCTAGACTGCCAAACATCTTAGAATTGGGATCATAAAAGGTTGCTGTACCAACTCCTGCAGCTGTATCTCTTACCCATAACCCTATTTTGTACACATTATCTTCTGTCTTTATAGCCTGCATCTTAGTTTCATAGCTTTGTTTATCTCTCACATAATCAACCATCATACTTTCACCTTTTGAGGAGTTAATTGCATTTGTTAAATCATATGTGCTTGCAATCTCTTTTTCATTTATACCTATTATTACATCACCTTCTTGTATTCCTGAACCTTCATAAGGTTTATATCTTTCTCCATCTTTGCCTACTATATCTGACATTCCAACAACTAACACCCCATTTGTATATAACTTCATACCTATTAAATTTCCAAGTGGCACTACTTCTGTATTTTCTATAATTTGTGCATCAATTTGCTTTATTTTTATGCCAAAAAGTGATACTTCTAAACTTACATTTCCAAGAGAATCACTTTCAGCTACATCGCTTGAAACTGTAACTGTTTTTTTATTTTCTATTTTTTCTATATTGGGATTATTCGAAGATTCTGTTTCTATATTAACACCTAATGCTGTCTTCAGATTTAAAGTTTCTCCTTGAAATAAAATAAGATTTTCCGGTATATTAGTTATATTACTAATATATATAAGTAAAACTATTAAAATACATAAAACAAGTACTAAGCAAACTTTTTTCATCTTTCTGCTCATTCCCTTCGCAAAATATCATGCTACTTTATTTGATTTGACTAATATTTGTAGCCATTGATTATATAGCATTATGTAAATTCAAGATGCCAAAGGATTTTTCCTATATAATAAAAAATCATCTTTAAATATTTTGCCCTAATTGTAAAAAAATATAATCCTTTGAAATTATTTCTTCAAAGGATTATATAAAATTTATTTTAAAACAACAAGATTTACTAAATGTCCATTCTCATTTATTTTTAACCTTTTGGAAGGGAATTTCTTGCTTCAGACATTGCTTTATGATAAGCTTTCTTTCTTTCTTCTGCATTTGATTTTCCATCTAATGATTGAAAACTCGACTCTGTTGTATGTATTACACAATAATAACATGGTTTCAAATTTCTCTGTTCCTCAGACATATTTTGTAATGAAAAACCTTGACTAAAATCAGTTAATTTTTCACATCCTATACGATGATAATAGGTACCATCTGAAAAATATATATCTGTATCGACAACTGCATCATTATTACCTGTACTTATAGCTATTGTATATGTATTATATGTTGATAGACCAACTGGTAATCCTTGCATAAATGCTGCGAAACACGTATTATGTAATATCATTTCCCAATCTGTAGTTGTTAATTCTGGCATTGTAAAATTACTCATTCCAGTATATCTTCTATATAATGTCATACCCTGTTCTAATCCTTGAGTTATGCTGTCTTGCATAACTTTAAATTTTTCTTCATTAAAAGTTGACTCTTCCCATGGGTATGGTGAATTAGATGTACTTATAGGAGTTAAATCAGCACATTTATTTGCAATTTCATTAAATTTATCAGTAATATTTGGCTCATATTGATTCCCATCATTAGTTCCGTCTGGTACTAAATACCCTTTAGACTCTATATATTGATCTTCCTTTAATGTTGTAATTCTAATATAATTATCTATTGTATAATTTATTAATGCTAATGTACCATCATTACATTCATAAATTTTTACATAGTATGCACAAGGTTTTAACCTATGAATAAATGTAGAATAATCACTACTACTTATACCATCTACTGGACTAGGAACATAAACATAATATCCATCATATAGAGTAAATAATAGACAAGGAACATATGTCATAATAGCACTTTTACTAGCACTTGATTGTCCAAAAAAAGATGCCATGTTTTGACTAAACATATTCATTGATGCATCGATATCTCTCATTCTATTATCTTCTGTAATATCAGGAGACTTATATTTATCACTGGTTGTGTTTAATTCATACGCAACTATTGTTTCATGTGCAGCTTTATCAAGATACGTTTTATATTTTATTTTATTTGCAACTGTATCTACTGAAAGCTCAACAAAAAGTGACAATATTAATATAATTGGCAATGCTAATGCTATGAATATAATTATTAAATTCTCTAACTTCATATTAATTTTCTCCTTTAGTACATACGCATTTCTTATAATAAAAATCTTTATCCTCCTAATATATGAAGAATAAAGACCCTAATCTATCAGCTAGTTTTTATATTATGCATGCCCCTCACATGTAGATGTACTTGTGTGAGATCCTACTATACTATATACGTTATTTCCAGCTAAACCATAAAAGAAGTTTTTAAGCATTTGAGATATTGTTTCATTTGAATTTGAAGCTGAACATGTTAGTATGTCTCCCTCTTTCATTAAAAAATATCCATGACTATCTAAATCAGGCATTATTTGATTTGTATATACTGAATAATATACATTTTCGCCTATTTTACCAATAGTCGAGCTATCTCCTTGATTAACTAACTTTGCAGGACTTTCATCTAAAACTTGTATTTCTAAGGCTATATCATATGTATTTCCTGTTGCTGCAAGTTCTGATAATAATTTATCATAGTTATCCTCCGTTATTTTTCCTATTGCACATGAATTATTAACAAATTCGGCTACTGCATTATTTACTGTTAGTTGTGCGACATCATCATTTCTTTCAGATAATGCCATCATTGGAAAGACAAACATCAAAATTCCAGCAAGCAATATTGCAACTACTGTTGGTAATGAATTCATAATATTTCCCCCCTTTGCTTAAAATTAACTTCTCAATTTGTATTTTCTCAATTGTATACTATATAAATATATTCTTTTCTAGTAACACCACGCATACTATTAGTTATAGTATTACCATCTGAATCTGTCTCTGTACTTCCAACCCATAATCTATCTTCATCACTATATATGTACTCATCATTAGTATCTATTATAATTTCTTCAAAGAGTGTCGTAGAACCAATACCATATTTATCCTTTAGTCCTACTCCTTCATGAATATATCTGTCCTGTTGATATTTGGTCTCATAACCACCAATTTCACAGCCAATTCTTTGCTGTGTTTCATTATAATTACCAAACCATGGGCATAGGAATTTATCGTTAGATCCTCCACCTTTTATATTATATATTTTTTCAAATAATTCTTCAAGTTTTTCAACTGAATCAAAAGATGTTATTCCTGCTGGAGTTGTAATATATTCATTATAATAATCAACCAATTTTTCCTTATCATTAGGAGTGCCATCTTCATTTTCATCTCTTATGAGTTTCCATTGATTGATTGTATCTTCAGTCTTCATATCAAACCTAGCAATAATTTTGTCATCTTTTATTATAGTTATGCCAACACTTCTCTGATCATAATTCTGAATATTAGCCCATACTTGACTCCAAAGCACCAATCTATTACCATTATGGATATATTCACTATCTTCCATGTACACATAACCATCACGATCAACTTCAGTTAGTGAAAAAGCAGCTGCTTCTCGTGCGGTCGTTGCCACACGAAAAAGCATAAAACAAGCTAGTGCAAAAATGCTTACAGCTGCTACTATTTTTAATGCATCAGCTACGTTTTCCATAAGAAAGTACCTCCAATAATTTGCGAAGTATGATTATGTGCTACCAGTACTTCCACCTGCAGAAGTTATTTCAATAGTAACCACTCTACCGTCGTCACCCATAACGCAATTTACTGTATAAGATCCTGATCTGTTAATTGCATTTCTATCACTTGAACTAGGTGATGCCTGCTCAGTACCATTATACTTAATTTTTACTGGATACTCTGTATAAGTAGAATTACTTGAAATTACTGCACCATAAAGATCTCTTACTGTTGCTCCTCTTACATTATTTCCTTCAAATGAAGTAAATTGTGCATTAAAAGCATCCAAAGTTTGTTTATCCATAGATTTTTGTGCAGTTTCTGTTAAACCTCCTGCTGAATTAATTACCATAATACCTATACTTATCAATAAAATTGAAATTAATATAGCACCTGCTATAATTAAGGCTTTTGACGCGTTCTCCATAATAATTTCCTCCTTATTTTTTCTCTTGTTTTTATTATATATTTTTAACACTTAATTAAATTAGTGTTAATATTAAAGACATATTAAAGTTCAAGTTGTTTTAACATTATTTTTGATACTCTACCTAAACTGTTATACTCAATATCTGTACATTCAAAACTTGTTTTAGCAAAACTTGAAATAAAATCATTCAATCCTCGTTTTTCTAATGCTTCCATTGGATGAACACTTTCAAGTATTTCTCCTTTACTATTAGTTGTCAAAAGAGTAAGTATAATTCTGACAGATTTTTGATTATTATCTATGAAATTACCTTCTTTATCTCTTTCAACTCCATATTTATTATTATTATCTATTGCTTTATTTATTAATGTTAAAACATCTGTACCATATAATTTTTCACCTTTGTATTGTTCAAATTGTTCATTAAAATTAGATATTTCTTTCATTTCAATATTAATATCACTAATTTTTACAAGTACAATACAAATGATAATTAAAACCAAACCAATTATTGTTATAATCACATTTTTCATCAATCTTCCTCTTTATATTATATCACTAAACAATATTAAAATCAATAATTTTGTAAAATTTTGTACCTTTTTTTAGATGTAATTAGTTTTTAGTTCTACTCTTATAATTCTACCTGTTCCCTCACCATAAATAACATCTTTTATTGTATATTTTTTTTCATTTGAATCTCCAATATGACTTGCCTGTAAAAACTTTGCAATAATTTCATCTTTACTTCCAGTTTGTCCTAAATTTTTTTTATTATCTACTATAAATTCAAGTGTTTCCATTGGATTATCAGCAAGCCAATCTTCAGTAAAATTATACATTGTAACAACTTCAAGTGGTGTGATATCATTTCTATCCAAATACGATGTATAATGTGTATTAAATTCAAGTATTTTAGATTGTGCTACTCTTTCATTTAATGCATATTCAGCATCACTAGAAGTTCTAATCATCGAAAGATACATCCAAAAAACCATAAGCCCAAGCATCAATGATCCAACTAATACTATTGCTTTTGTTGCATTTTCCACAATTTATCACCTCATACCAATAATTATCCTTTCCCCGAAGCAAATGATATACTCGTAACCCAGCCTGCTGAATTATACGTAATATCTGTACAATGAAATATTGATGATAAAAACAAATCAACTTCACTAGTTCTTCCCGTTCCATCAACAGTATTTTGTACTGGTTTGTTCTTTACCTCTTGATAAACAGCTTCAATTGATACACTACCACCTGTTACATTCATTTGAATACCTGCTGATGGATATCCTGCATAATCCTTATAATTTTTATTTGAATCCTCTACTAAATTATACACACTTACCAAATCTGAACCATACATTACTTTCTTATCAAATGCTTCAAATTTCTTATTAAATGCTATTTGTTCTCTTTCAGTATAATTAATCGCACTTCTATCGGCAAAATCCGAAGCCAGACCAAACGCAATGGTAAATATAGATATAGTAATCATTGCTATAAGTATTCCACCAGCTATTAAGATTGCTAATGTTGAATTTTCCATATTACCTCCTAATTTGTGCTATACCATCGTACCCATAGTACTAAATGATGACATCATGCTCATTAAACCAATTACAACTAATGGTGCAATTAAATAACCTACAAATAGTATTATCATTGGTGCAAATCCAATTGCCTTACCTATCATTCCTTTTCTTGATATTAATTTTTCGTTTGAAGCTTTTCTTTTTTCTTGATAATATTCTCTTTCTGTATCTAATTCATCAAAAGCTTCTCTTATTGGTATTTTTTCAACTGCTGCTTGCATACTTTCAACTATTGTAATAAGTGGCTGATATGATATATCATTTTTCAATTCTTCAAGTGCTTCCCAAGCGCCTGCTTCATAGTTGTTTACACATTTTGTAATTGGCTCTTTGAATATATTTGCATAACGCTCTATCCATTCAAGTATCATTTCTACATTAACTCTTTCGATTTTCATAAGCATTACTATAATTGTCTGATACTGCATTACCTCATCTTCCATTTCCAACTGTCTTAATATTTTTTGGAATAGAAGTAAAGCATTTGGTGCTACATATCCTATTACTGCAAATATCAAAGAAATAAGCACTTCAAACCATTTAACAACTTCTGCATTTATTGTTTGCAATTTATCATATACTCTTTCGGATGCCTTTTCTATTTCTTCATCAGTTGCATCTTTATATTCTTTTGAACGTTCCATAGCTCTTGCTATATCATCTTGTGTCGTTGAAGTTTTTCCCCTAAACATATCAAGGAATATATTATCTAATCTTGTTTTTTCCATTGCTTCATCTTCTTGCTTACTCGACATAGATATTAAGTCATAATCGGTAGTTGGTGAAGTATATATATAATTTACTGTAACTTTATGTAATTGAGACATTATAAATATTGAAACTATAAAAACAACTACTACAAGTGTAAGTTTTGTAACATATATCCATTCTAATTTTTCTTTAGATGCTGCATCTTTTAATAGTTGCGTTAATTTTTTATATTGTTTTGTACCTTTTTTGGGGATGAAAGCATCTACAATCTTCTTTATAGGTTTTCTTTTATATAGTTTTTGTTGCCACGGATTCTGCGAATTTTTAACATTACTATTTGAATTTGTATCTTTAACCTTCCTAACAAGAACATAACATATAAATGTTGCAACTACTATTACTATTTGTATAATAAATCCTAATTTTCCATTGTAAAAGCTACTAGTAAAGCTAAAGTTACTTACCGCCCAAGATTTTAGTAATTCAATAAATAACATTGGCAAAACTGCAATGACGGCTAGTGATTGAAATACATAATCTAGTTTATCTCTTTTTAATATTTCAATTTGCATTTCTTGTGTAATATTATTTAAGTTTTTTAGGTACAATGAAGCACCTTCATTAGTTTTTCTATCACCAAATTCACGAGTCAAATATGAAATACCTGCAAATTCTTTTAAATAGCTATTTGGTGCAACATCATAATATTTTTCTAGTTCCTCTTCTGGATCATCAGAAATTAATATTTCATATATTTTTTCTCCTTGACGAGAAACTTCTAACTCATCATTTTGTGATACATCATATATCGCTTCCTCAACCATATTGAATTCATGATATGCATGTCTTATCTCTGAGAAAAACTCAACTTGCTGTTTTAGTAGTTTTGTATCTAATTTTCCTACCATACCATCAATAAATGTATCAACCATGAATACTTCAAATATTAATAATATAAGCATAAGTAAGACATTTGATTTTGTAAGCAATATTATTCCTATTGTTAATGGAAAGACTATTAATAGCATTCTTGTGATAATTGCAGCTGACTGTCGTCTTGTTTGGTATTCGTCTTCAATAGTTATTATTTCAAGTCTTCTTCTAAGTTTTGCAAGATAACCTTTTAATCCAGGAATCTTAAGGTACATCATATATAACTTTTGATACATAATTTCAGAAGACATACCACTTGTTTGTGTTCCTTTTCTTAGTTCTCTTAGGTATTTTCTGTCTCCTCTATTCAATGCCTTATTAATTATAACGTATGCTATAATTAGAATAACTAGTAGTCCAAAGGTACCCATAATGAGATAGCCTAATACTTGATTACTCACAGGTTTTCACCTCTCTTTTGCATTTATTATTACTTTTATCCCTTCGTTGTCGCTGGTTTTCTTCCTCTCTTCTTTGCTGGTTCTTTGCTTTCAGCTACCGAATTTTTAGTTGTTCTTGTTGCTTTTTTTGCCTCTAAACTTTTTGGCTTTGCAATTTCTTCTACACCTGCATACCCATCTTTAATTTTAAGTCCCCAGTGTTTTTCAACGAATTTATCAAATCCATCTATATCAGAATCATCCATATTATTTCTCATTTCAATTAAGTTTGTATCTGATATTCTATTTGTTAAAACATATCCATCATCTATATATTCCATGATATTTACATATTTATATGTCTCTCTATCTGTTATTTTTGTGAAATAACGAGTTGCATTATCCATAAACTTGTCTAATTTTCCTTCAAGTGTTTTTTCTTTTCTGTGGTCAAAAGTATATTCATTTTTATTTTCAACTGGTATACACTCTGTTATTCTCTCTATGTAACGTCTACCTCTAAAGTCTTTTACTAAGTGTATATCAAAGTTTAATACTTGAATAACCTGCTCTTCTGCTGTTTTTTCATCTTTGAATACACCTGTTCTAAGCATTGAGTTACGTAGTGCTGTAACTAAGTTTGGGAAAGTTTTAGCGTGGTGAGTAAATAATG